>DATBAU010000030.1:0-12646 GCA_036271355.1 Rudaea sp.
GCGGCAAAAATCCAGTGTTTTGGCCCTTGCTCGATCCGTGCCCAAGACCCATATTGACCGCGATATTCCCGCTTGTTAGCGTCGTCCGAGCATGACCCCTCTGCATTCGAAACTCGATGCCCGTTCGCGGCAACTGCTGCGCGCGCTGGTATCGCACTACATCGCCGAAGGCGAACCGGTCGGTTCGCGCACGCTCGCGAAGAACGCTGGACTCGACGTGAGCCCGGCGACGATCCGCAATGTGATGTCCGATCTCGAAGAACTCGGATTGCTGACCGCGCCGCATACGTCGGCCGGACGCGTGCCGACCGCGCAAGGTTATCGTGTGTTCGTCGACAGCCTGCTCGAAGTGAAGCCGTTGGATCAGCCGCAAGTCGATGCGTTGCGCCGTGAACTACCGACGCAGGCGCCAACGCAGGATTTGCTCAACGGGGTGTCATCGCTGCTGTCGGACGTGACGCATTTCGTGGGCGTCGTCACCGTGCCGAAACGCGAGGAGTTTCCGTTCCGGCACATCGATTTCGTGGCGCTCGGTGGCACTCGCGTGCTCGTGATTCTGGTTTTCGCCGACAACGAAGTGCAGAACCGGGTTGTCGTGACCACGCAAGCGTATTCGCCCAGTGAGCTGGAACAGGTCGCGAATTTTCTCAACGCGAATTACGCCGGTTTGCGCATGTCCGAGATTCGCGATCGTTTGTTGCGCGAGATGCGCGAGACGAGTCATCGACTGCATCAATTGATGGTCGCGGCCGCGGATGTCACGCAGCTTGCATTCTCCGACACCGTCGGCGGTGACATGCTGCTTGCCGGACAAGCAAACCTGATGGGTTCGCAGGGTTTGTCCGACATGGATCGCCTGCGCGAACTGTTCGAGGCATTCCAGCGCAAACGCGATCTTCTGGTTCTGCTCGAAAACTGCGCGCGCGCCGAAGGCGTTCGGTTGTTCATCGGCGAAGAATCCGGCTTCGCGGCGCTCGATAGTTGCAGCGTGATCACCGCTCCATATGGAGTGGAAGGACGCGTTTTGGGCGTGCTCGGCGTGATCGGTCCGACGCGCATGGCCTATCAGCGCGTCATTCCCGTGGTTCAGGCGACGGCGCAGATTCTGTCCGGCGCCTTGAACCAGAGTCAGACGGCCTTATAAGGCCGGAATAGTTGGATTTTTAGCGCTTCGTTCCCGTGAAAACGGGAATCCAGCGACTTTTGTCCTGCTTTTTTTGCGAAAATAACGACACTGGATTTCCGCTTTCGCGGAAATGACGCGCGTCATACACAGGAGATTTCCAGTCAATGGAAAACACGGATCCCAATGCGGAAGCGAACAGCACCGATGTCGAATCCGACATCTCGAGCCTGAGCGACAAGCTCGCCGAATACGAAAACAAGCTCGGCGAAATGCGCGACGTACTGTTGCGCGAACGCGCCGAAATCGAAAATCAGCGCAAGCGTTTGCAGCGCGATGTCGAACAGGCGCGCAGGTTCGCCAACGAGCGTTTACTCGGCGATCTACTGCCGGTCTACGACAATCTCGAACGCGGCCTGATGGCCGAAAAAGCAGATAGCGCTGCGTTGCGCGAAGGCATGGACTTGACGTTGAAAGCGCTGCTCAAGGTCGGCGAAACCAACGGCTTAAAGCAGATCGATCCGCTCGATCAGCCGTTCAATCCCGAGGTGCATCAGGCGATGACGATGGTCGAATCGCCCGGCAAACCGCCCAACACCGTGATCGCAGTGATGCAGAAAGGCTATGTGCTGAACGACCGTCTGCTGCGACCCGCGCTCGTCGCGATTTCGAAGGCTCCCGGCGCTTGAACTAGGGTTGCCGGACCGCATATTTGAATCATCTGCGGCCGTCGTGCCGCAACTTATTTTCGGAGACACTTAAACATGGGCAAGATTATCGGTATCGACCTGGGCACGACGAACTCGTGCGTGGCGGTGATGGAAGGCAACACTGCGCGCGTGATCGAGAACTCGGAAGGCGACCGCACCACGCCGTCGATCGTCGCGTTCAAGGACAACGAAGTCCTCGTCGGCGCGACGGCCAAGCGCCAGGCGGTGACGAACCCGAAGAACACCTTCTATGCGGTGAAGCGCCTCATCGGCCGCAAATTCACCGACGCGGAAGTGAAGAAAGACCTCGACCTCGTGCCATACAAGATTCTCGCGCACGACAACGGCGACGCATGGCTGGCCACGGCTGACGGAAAGAGTCTATCGCCGCAGGAAATCTCGGCCAAGATTCTCATGAAGATGAAAAAGACCGCCGAAGACTATCTCGGCGAAACCGTCACCGAAGCCGTGATCACGGTTCCGGCGTACTTCAACGATTCGCAACGCCAGGCGACCAAGGACGCCGGCCGCATCGCGGGTCTCGAAGTCAAACGCATCATCAACGAGCCGACCGCGGCTGCGTTGGCCTACGGCATCGACAAGAAAGGCGGCGATCGCAAAATCGCCGTATACGATCTCGGCGGCGGTACGTTCGATATTTCCATCATCGAAATCGCCGAAGTCGACGGTGAGAAGCAGTTCGAAGTGTTGGCCACGAACGGCGACACGTTCCTGGGCGGTGAGGACTTCGACAAGCGCCTCATCGATTTCCTCGTCGAGGAATTCAAGAAAGAATCCGGCGTCGACCTGAAGAACGATTCGCTCGCGTTGCAGCGTCTGAAGGACGGTGCCGAACGCGCGAAGATCGAGCTTTCGTCGGCGCATTCGACGGAAGTGAATCTGCCGTACATCACGGCGGATGCGTCGGGTCCGAAACATCTCAACATCAAGCTCACGCGTGCGAAGCTCGAAGCGCTGGTCGACGATCTGATCAAGGCAACGATCGGTCCGTGCCGCACGGCGATCAACGACGCCGGTTTGAAAGTCACCGACATCCAGGAAGTGATCCTGGTCGGCGGCCAGACGCGCATGCCGAAAGTGCAGGAAGCGGTGAAAGAATTCTTCGGCAAAGAACCGCGCAAGGACGTGAATCCGGACGAAGCCGTGGCTGTCGGTGCGGCGATTCAAGGTGGCGTATTGGGTGGAACGGTCAAGGACGTGTTGCTGCTCGACGTGACCCCGCTGTCGCTCGGCATCGAAACACTCGGTGGCGTGTTCACCAAGCTGATCGAGAAGAACACCACGATTCCGACCAAGAACACGCAAACCTTCTCGACCGCCGAAGACAACCAGAACGCCGTCACCGTGCACGTGCTGCAAGGCGAACGCGAGCGGGCGAGTGCGAACAAGTCGCTGGCCAAGTTCGATCTGGCCGGTATCGAATCCGCACCGCGCGGCATGCCGCAGGTGGAAGTGACGTTCGATATCGACGCGAACGGAATCCTGCACGTCTCGGCGAAGGACAAGAAGACGGGCAAGGAACAGCGCATCGAGATCAAGGCCGGTTCGGGATTGAACGAGGAAGAAATCCAGCGCATGGTCCGCGACGCCGAAGCGAACAAGGAAGACGACAAGAAATTCCACGAACTCGTCGGCGTGCGCAACAAGGCCGATCAGCTCGTCCACGCGACGCGCGCGGCGATCAAGGAACACGGCGGAAAAGTTCCAGGCCAGATCGGTGGAATCGAGTCGGCATTGTCCGATCTGGAAAAGGTCATGAAGGGCGACGACAAGGATGCGATCGAATCGCGCATCGCCGCGCTCGAACAGGCGGCGCAATCGCTAGCCGCGGCGGCTCAGTCGGGCGGGCAGGCAGATGGTGCGGATGCGGGCGCGCAGGCAGGCGCTTCGGCACCGAAGGACGATGTCGTCGACGCCGAGTTCACCGAAGTCAAAGACAAGAAATAAGTCGTTCTGATTTGTAGATAATAGGCCCGCGTCGAGAGTCCTCGGCGCGGGCCTTGTCGTTTGGGGAGTTCATGGAAAGCGGACGGTTGGAAGCGTTCACCGATGGCGTGATCGCGGTCATCATCACGATCATGGTGCTGGAACTGAAAGCGCCGCACGCGGCGACGTTCGAGGCACTCGTGCAATCGTGGCCGTTGTTCGTCAGCTACGTGCTCAGCTTCATCTACGTCGGCATCTACTGGAACAACCATCATCATTTGCTGAGCCTGCCGAAGGTGGTGAACGGCAAAATCATGTGGGCGAATCTGTTTTTCCTTTTCTGGCTGTCGCTGTTTCCCTTCACGACCAGCTGGCTGGCCGAAGCCGCCCCGATCCCGCAGCCAATACCAACCGCCGTCTACGGTTTCGTACTGCTGATGGCGGCGCTGTCGTGGATTCCGCTGCTGCGCTTCTTGATTTCTGCCAACGGCGGACCCACAGGTGAACTAGCCAACGCCGTTCGTTCGAAATGGAAGGAATACGGCTCGGTGGTCATTTATGCAGTAGCGATTCTGGCGGCGTTGTTTCTGAGCCCGATCGTTGCATGTGTTTTGTATGCCGCGGTTGCGGCGATGTGGTTTGTTCCCGATCGCCGGATCGAAAAGAAAGTGGTTGAAGAGTCATGAGCAAACGTTGTTACTACGAAACCCTTGGGGTCGATCGCACCGCGACCGACGATGAATTGAAGAAGGCGTTCCGACGTCTGGCGATGAAACATCATCCCGATCGCAATCCCGACAACAAGGAATGCGAGGCGCACTTCAAGGAAGCCAAGGAAGCGTACGAAGTCCTCGGCGATCAACACAAGCGGTCGATGTACGACCGCCATGGACACGCGGCTTTCGAAAACGGTCGCGGCGGCGGCAACGGATTCCAGGCCGACGTCGGCGACATCTTCGGCGATATCTTCTCCGACATTTTCGGCATGGGCGGCGGACGCGGTCGCGCACGCGGCGGCGCCGACATGCGCTACGTGCTCGAACTCGATCTGGAAGAAGCCGTGTTCGGCATCCAGAAAACCATCGAAGTGCCGACGCTCGCTGCGTGCGATGTGTGCGACGGCTCGGGTTCGTCGGACGGCAAATCCGAAACCTGTCGCACGTGTCAGGGTCACGGCCGCGTGCGCATGCAGAATGGCATCTTTTCGATCCAGCAGGCGTGTCCGCATTGCGGCGGCGCCGGAAAAGTCGTCGCCAATCCGTGCAAGACATGCCGCGGCGAAGGCCGCGTGCAAAAAGACAAGACGCTGTCGGTCAAAATCCCGGCCGGCGTCGACAGTGGCGATCGTATTCGTCTGAGCGGCGAAGGGCAGGCCGGACCGCAAGGCACGCCGGCGGGCGATCTGTACGTCGAATGCCATGTTCGCGACCACAAGATTTTCCAGCGCGAGCGTGATGATCTCTTCTGCGAAATCCCGATCCGATTTTCGCAAGCCGCGCTCGGCGCAGAATTATCCGTGCCCACACTCGGCGGCGACGCGACCATTCGTGTTCCCGCTGAAACGCAAACCGGCAAATCGTTCCGGCTGCGCGGCAAAGGCGTGAAGAACGTGCGCAACGGTCACGTCGGCGATTTGATCTGCCGCGTCGTCGTCGAGACTCCGGTCAAGCTCAGCAAGCGCCAGAAGGAACTGCTCGAAGAATTCGAAACCAGTTTCGAAGACAACCCGACGGCGCACACGCCGCGCGCGAGTTCGTGGCTCGACGGCGTGAAGCAATTCTGGGAACGCGTCACTTCGTAACGCTTCGATGGACGGCATGTAAGGCCGTGTAAACGGCGGCGTTTCCGCGCCCGCGATATTTCCTTCCTGTTACGATTCGCCGCATGAGCGAACTCGTCGATGTCGTCGTTTGGGGTTCTGCCGGCCGCATGGGCCAGGCAGTCATACGCGCGGTGCTTCACTCCAAACGCGCGCGTTTGGCCAGCGCATTGGTGCGACCGGGTTCCGGTCTCGCCGACGAACCTCTCGATCGCGTGTTCGGATCGCTTCCGCGCAACGTCGATTTCGAAACATCGCTCGACCCGGATACGCCGTGCGACGTGCTCGTCGATTTCAGCGGACCCGTCGTCTTCGACGCGGCGCTCGCGCTCGCCGTTGAACGTCGGATCGGTTTCGTCAGCGGCACCACCGGATTGAAAGACGAACAACGCGCGGCGATGGAACGCGCGGCGCAGACGATTCCTGTTTTGTGGTCGTCGAACTTCAGCCTCGGCGTCGCGATGTTGTTTCGCACCGCGCGCCGGATTGCCGGTGCATTGCCGGGATGGGATGCGGAAATCGTCGAGATCCATCACAACCGCAAGGAAGATTCGCCATCGGGCACGGCCGTCGCGCTCGGCCATGCGATCGCCGACGGACGCAAACAGGCGTTCGGCGATCACGCGGTTTTCGAACGCCATGGACACGTCGGCGCGCGCAAGCACGGCGAGATCGGATTTTCCACGATGCGCGGCGGCGACATCGTCGGTGAACACACCATTGTGTTCGCCACCGAAGGCGAGCGACTGGAAATCACGCACCGCGCCGGTAGTCGCGACATTTTCGCAAAAGGCGCACTCGAAGCTGCGGTTTGGCTCGCGCGTCGCGAACCCGGTATCTACACGTTTGACCAAGTGCTGGCGCCGACCGATCCGGTGTAGTCGTGCCGGGATCCGTCATGCAATCCGAACTAACGGGATTTGAGCCGCCTCGGCAAATTCCGCAGCGGACTCGCGGAGAAAAACCGCGCGGCGGTGTGTCGTTCGCGTCGCATGTAACGATTTCGCGTTCGAACCCCGATGTGTTTCAGGAAACTTCGATCGCGCCGATTCGTTGGCGTGTCGATGCGATTTACCGGATCGACAGCGTTTTCGGCAAAGCCGAATTCGACATTGTGAAAAAGTGGACATTGGTCGGAAAGCCGAATGCATAAGCTTCTCGCGGACGACGAACCCGCTACGTTTTCCGTCGCGCATGACGATGGTGCCTCGCCATTCGTGCTGATCTGCGACCACGCCGGCAATCGCATTCCGCGGGCGTTGGGTGATCTAGGGGTGTCAGCCAGCGAACGAGAACGGCACATTGCCTGGGATATCGGCGCGGCACGTGTTGCGTCGCAATTATCCGAACGGCTCGACGCGTTTTTCATCCAGCAAACGTATTCGCGCCTCGTCATCGACTGCAATCGTCCGCTCGATGTCGCAGGCTCCATCGTCGAACGCAGCGAACTGACCGACATTCCAGGCAACCACGGCATCGACGACGCGTCGCGCATGCTGCGCGCACGCGACATTTTTCATCCGTATCACGATCGCATCGTGCGCGAATTGAATCGGCGTTTCGAGGCGAAGGTGCCGGCGATCCTCGTTTCGGTACACAGTTTCACGCCGACGTATCTCGGCAAATCGCGGCCGTGGCACATCGGCATGCTGTACGGACGCGATGCGCGCGTTGCGAAAATTCTGCTCGATCGCATGCGCGCCGAAGGCGAGTGGAACGTCGGCGACAACGAACCGTACGCCGTCACCGCGATCACCGATTATGCGATTCCCGTGCACGGCGAAGGTCGCAACATTCCGAGCATCGGTCTGGAAATGCGGCAAGATTTGATCGCGGACGAGAAAGGTCAAACCGCGTGGGCCGAACGCATCGCGCGCTGGTTGTCGCCGTTGCCGCGCGAACTCGGCGTCGATCTATCGCGCGGCTGATCGTTTTTCGAGCCGATTGAAATTCTCGAGCATCTCGGCGTAGATGCGATCGGTTTTCTCGTGCAGATGCGCGATCTCGAGCTCGGCCTTGACGTTGATTTCGTATTCGATGTCCGCCCGCACACGATCTTTCTCCGCCTGGCGGTTCTGGCTGATCAGTACGAAACACGAGAGGAAAATCGATTCCAGCGAAACGATCATCGTCAGCAATCCGAACGGAAACGGATCGAATTGCGGGATGTTGAACTCCCACACGTTCACGGCGATCCAGACGACGAACCACAACACGTTGACCGCCAGAAACGTCATGCTGCCGCTGAACCACGAAATCCAGTCCGCGACGCGTTGCAACGGACTGATCTTTTCCTCGACTTCCTCGTTCGCGTTGCGCGAAACGCGTGTGCGCAGGAGTTCGTCGGCCTTGCGCGTCATGTGGCTCATCGCCGCGAGCAGTCGCAATGCGGCGTTCGGACTTTTCTGGAACAGCATCAGCAGATCGTCGCGATCGAGTTCGAGCAACTCGGTGTCGGTGAGCGCGAGGGCCGTTGCCGTGCGCGGGCCTCGGTCGAGCAGCGCCAGTTCGCCGAACACTTCGCCGGTTTCCGCGATCGCGAGCGCGATCTTTTGTCCGGCGGTGTCTCGGATGAACAGTTCGACTTCGCCCGAGCGCACGACGAACAACGATTCGCCCGGCTCGCCGGCGCGAAACAACGTCTCGCCACCGCTCAGCGCGACGATATCGATGAACTCGGCGAGCCGCGCGCGATCCTCGTCGCTCACATGCTCGAACAATTCCACGTCGGCCAGCATTTGCGCGTCACACGGCATCGATTAAATCCCCGCGCCGACGGCAGCCGGCATGCAACTGTGAAAAATGGGCGCCAAGTGACAAATTCCGCGGCGTCATCGCATCCCCTAGCGTAGTGGGGCATCGACGGCGCTGTCCATCGGCCGGTGGAAGCGTTTTCATGTGCGAGCCATCACGTTCGGTCGATGGCACCTGAATTGCTACCGCTCGTACCGAATAGGGTGTTTCGAAGGAAGTTCAGGTGTTGATGTCCCACATCGCGTTGCCGACGCTCGAAAAGCCAGTCGAATCCGCGTTGATAGGGCGCTGGTTCCAGCTGCGCATCGCGGGACTGCTGCTGGCGACGGCGTCGATCGCGTCGGTGCTTTATGAGAATCAGGCGCGGCCGCTGATGTGGTTCCTGCTCGCCGTGAGCGCGATCGCCTGGCCGCTGTTCGCGCGCGATCTCGCGTTGCGTAGCCGTGATGCGCAACGCTCCGAAGTACGCAGTCTACTTGTCGATTCCGCGCTCGGCGGATTCTGGATCGCGGTGATGCAATTCAATCTGCTACCGAGCGTGGCGATCAGTGTGATGGTGATTTGCGACAAGATCGTCGCGGGCGGCAAGTTGCTCTCGATTCGCGGTTTCGCGGTGCAGGTCGCCGCATGCGTGCTTACGATGGCGCTGCACGGGTTCGCGTTTTCTCCAATAACGACGATGGCTGAGATCCTCGCGACGCTTCCGCTGCTGGTGCTATATCCGGTTGCGTTGGGCACATCGATCCGCGCGCAGTCGCATCGTCTCGGTGAATCGCCGCGATTGCCGAGCACGTTGAAGCCGCCTTCTTCGACGAGCGGGACGCAGGACACCGAACCGGCCGCGGCGTAAGATTCGCTGACATCTTTCAGCGATCTCGACATCATGCCGAAACGCGATCCCCGTATCGACGCGTACATCGAAAAATCCGCCGCGTTTGCCCAGCCCATCCTCAAACGTTTTCGTGACGCCGTGCATAAAGGCTGTCCCGATGTCGAGGAATCGATCAAGTGGGGCATGCCCGCATTCCTGCATCACGGATTGATGTGCGGGATGGCGGCGTTCAAAGCGCATTGCGCATTCAATTTCTGGAAGTACAAACTGCTGTTCGGCGACGACGCGCCGTTCGCGGGCGAGGGGATGGGCCAGTTCGGCAAGATCGTTTCGATCGAGGACATGCCCAGCGAAAAGCAGCTCGTCGGCTACGTCAAGAAAGCGGCCGAGTTGAACGCGACGGGTGCCAAAGTCGAGCGACCGCCCGCGCGCAAACGCGCATTGACCATACCGACCGATTTCTCCGCCGCGCTGAAACAGAACAAGCGCGCGCTCGCCACGTTCGAAAAATTCCCGCCAAGCCACAAGCGCGAGTACGTGGACTGGATCACCGAAGCCAAGCGCGACGAGACGCGCACCAAACGTCTCGCACAAGCCATCGAATGGATGGCCGAGGGCAAAGCGCGCAACTGGAAGTACGAAAACTGCTGAGCATTCGCTTCAGCCGCACGGGGAATTCTGCTTGACGATCACGATCATCATCATTGCCATCACCTGCGTGGTTTCTTTTTTCGCATTCAAAGATCAGATGCTGATGCAGCGGCTGATACTGTGGCCGCCGGCGGTCAAGCGCAGCCGCGAATACTGGAGACTCGTCTCGTACGGACTCGTGCATGCCGACGGACAGCATCTGCTGTTCAACATGCTCACGCTGTATTTCTTCGGTCAGTTCGTCGAGCAGACCTTCGAGCCCGCGATCGGCGAAATCGGCTACGTCCTGTTTTACATCGGCGGACTCCTCGCATCGATTCTGCCGAGCTACGCGAAGAACGAAAACAATCCAAACTATCGAAGCCTCGGCGCATCCGGCGCGGTGTCGGCAATTGTGTTTGCGTTCATTCTGATGAACCCGTGGGCACAGATTTACTTTTACTTTTTCCCCATGCCCGCGATCATTTATGCCGCGTTGTACATCGGGTATTCGGTCTACATGGATCACAGCGGCCGCGGCAACGTGAATCACAGCGCGCATCTCTGGGGAGCCGCGTACGGCGTGGCCTTCACATTGGTGATGGAACCCTCACGTTTCAGCGCCTTCTTCCGCGCGCTCGGACACCCCTCTTGATGAACGTCTTTTGCAACAATTTGCTCAGCTTGGATTCAATCGCAGCGACCCAATATTCGATACCACACTTCGGAGAAAGATCATGAAACGGTTGTTAGGTCTAGCGTTGGCGATCGGCATGTTGGCGATGCTGGGCGGTTGCGTTTACGACCCAGCGTATTACCGTCACCCCGGCGTCGTGTACGACGACGGCTCGGCGAACTACGGCGGCCCAGCCAATGGTTACTACGATGACGACGACGGCTACTACGCACCGGGCGGCTATTACTATGGCGCCGACTACGGCCCGTGGTGCTGTTACGGCGGCCTTTATCCGTGGCTCGGCGTCGGTTTCTACGGCAGTTATTACCACG
Source organism: Rudaea sp. (assembly GCA_036271355.1). Classification (GTDB taxonomy): domain Bacteria; phylum Pseudomonadota; class Gammaproteobacteria; order Xanthomonadales; family Rhodanobacteraceae; genus Rudaea. Next base: position 10,824 of record DATBAU010000030.1, read on the forward strand.
GATGGCACGGCGGCCACGGGTATAGCGGCTGGCACGGCGGTGGCTGGCACGGTGGCGGAGGTTGGCACGGTAGTGGTGGCCACAGCAGCTCGCATCACTAAGTGCAGCCTGCGATACGCGACGACGGGCGGCTTCGAGCCGCTCGTCTCGTTTGAGAGGACCCAATCCGCGCGAAAAAGCAGTCTAGCGCGCTCGACGCCCGCTGCACAGACTGGCTGTGCGACCCCTGCGAACATATGATCGGCGCATGACATCCGTAAAGGAAAAACGCGAATCGCTTTTACCGGGACGCTTTGCGTACCTGATGGGTCTGTACGCCGAAAATTACCATCGGCTCACGCGGTTGTTCGCGCCGCAGGAACTCAAGACGGGTTCGTATATTTCCTCGGTCGATGACGGCCTCGACGTGCGCATGGACATCATCGAATGCCATCCGTACACGATCGAGTTGCACCTGACGTACTGCATGACGGATAAGGAAACGGGAAGTCCGTCGCCTTCGGCGTGGCTGCGCATGTACCGAGACGCGCACGTTGCCGAAGCGACGCATTGCCATCCCAGCAAGCGTCTGTGGCAAGACCTCGGTCCTTTCCCGCCCGCGCAGACTGTGTTTCAGCAACGCATGCGCATGGCCACGTTCCTCAACCGCTGGATGGAATACCTCGCGGAACAAGGGCACTCGCGCGGAACGCTCGTTCCCGCATCCGGGACGACGCTGCCGCACTGCGCGTGACCGTCGGCGTTGTCATTTCGACGTAACTGAATCGACGTAGCGTTGCCTGCATCTTCGAGGTGCAGGCGATGGATCGATTCATCGATTGGCTCGACTCCAGCAATCTGTTCGCGCCGCTCGGCCACACGTGGCCCTGGGCGCTGATCACGGCCGTCGTCGCTGTTGGCGCGCTTGCCGGCATCATTACGATCGCGCGCCGTTACGAGCAAGCACACGGGCCGCTGACTGACTGAACGTCACGTAATCGGCGGACGCCGTCGCATCATCGCGTCCGAACGGCTGCGTTATAGTTGGGTGCTATGAAAACGACCGCCCAACTCACACAACGCAAGGCATGGCTCGAGCTACGACGCCATCGCTCCGCTTTCGGCGACACCCATATGCGCGATCTGTTCGCGGCTGATGCAAACCGCGGCACGCGCTTCGTCGCCGAGGGCGCGGGGCTTTATCTCGATTACTCGAAGAATCGCATCACCGACGAAACGCTCGCGTTGCTTCTCGCGCTCGCCGACGAATGTGGCGTGCGCGATCACATCGAAGCGATGTGGCGCGGCGACAAAATCAACGTGACTGAAAATCGCAGCGTGCTGCATATCGCGCTGCGCTCGGCGCGCGACGATGTGTTCATGGCCGATGGCAAGAATGTCGTGCCGGAAGTCCATGCCGTTCTCGACCGGATGAGCGCATTCGCCGACCGCATCCGCAGCGGCGAATGGAAAGGCTACACAGGCAAACGCATTCGCAACGTCGTCAACATCGGCATCGGCGGGTCCGATCTCGGTCCGGTGATGGCGTACGAGGCGCTGCGTTATTACAGCGATCGCGCGATGCAGTTCCGTTTCGTATCCAACGTCGATGGCACCGACTTCATCGAAGCCGTGCGCGATTTCGCGCCAGACGAAACACTGTTCATCATTTCGTCGAAAACCTTCACGACTCAGGAAACCATCACCAACGCCCACGCCGCGCGTGATTGGTTTCTCGCGGCCGCGAAAGACGAATCGGCCGTCAGCCGTCATTTCGTCGCCGTCTCGACCAACGATGCGGACGTGAAGAAATTCGGCATCGACACCGCGAACATGTTCGGTTT
>DATBAU010000031.1:0-7040 GCA_036271355.1 Rudaea sp.
CAGCGGCGATTTCACGCTGTCGTATTTTTCCGAGCGCAGGATTTCGGAGAGATAGACGATTTCGCGACTCGTATTCGGAATTTCGAGGCCGATTACCGATTTGCCGGGAATCACGTCGACCACACGCACGCTGATCACGGACAAACCGCGTGCGATGTCCTTGTCGAGGTTGCTGATCTGACTGCCCTTGATGCCCGGCGCGGGCTGCAGTTCGAAGCGCGTGATGACCGGTCCGGGATGCGCGCTGACTACTTGCGCGTCGATGCGGAAATCCTTGAGCTTGAGTTCGACTTGGCGCGACAACGCTTCAAGCGTTTCTTCCGAGTAACCTCTGACTTGCTGTTTCGGCTCGTCGAGCAGCGACAGCGGCGGCAGATCGGAATTCGCGATACCGGAGAACAATGGAATCTGCTGTTCGCGCGCGGCGCGTTCGCTTTTTTCGACCGCGTTGAACGTCGGTTCGATCTTGATCGGTTCGCGTTTGGATTGCTTGACGGTTTCGACTTTGCGCACGATCTCTCGTTCGCTGCGCGCTGCACGCGCCGCGCGAATCTCGCCGGCCTTGCGTGTTCCCGAGCCCACCCAACTGAACGCGATCAATACGCCGCGTCCGATGCTGTCCATCACACGGAACCACGAAATGCCGGTCGCGAGCGTCAACGCAACCAGAAAGATCGCAAGTAGAAACAGGCTCGCGCCGAGTTGTCCGAATGCGTGCGTCAGCGCCCCCGCGACTTGTTGGCCGAGCACACCGCCGGATTGCATCGGCAGCGCCATCGGATCGGAGGCATGAAGTTGCGCCAAGCCGGTACCGCCGATAAAAAAGGCGACGCCGCCAATCAGACGCAAGCTCGGTTCCAGCGGCGAGACGTCGGTCCGCTCGCGGCCGCGAAACAGCGAGTAGCCGAAAATCAGCAACAGCAGCGGAAAGGCGTACGCGAGATAACCGAACAGATAGAAGCTGAGATCGGCGACCCACGCGCCGACCGCGCCGCCGAGATTATGCACATGGTGCGACTGACTCGCCGCGTGTGACCAGCTCTCATCGCTGCCGTCATACGTGACCAGGCACAGGAGCAAGTACGCGGCGATCGGTGCGAGAAGCAGGAACGCGGCTTCGCGCAGGCGGCGCTGCATGGCTTCGCCCGCGTCGATGGTCGCTTTAAGTTTTGCTTCCCGCGGCACCGTATGAATTCACTTCAAGAAGTCTCAGCAATAAACTGATTGTACTAAACTTTCATGCCTTTGAGCGCGGGATGAATCAACTTGCCGTTTTCGACATTGACACCCTTGGCCAGCGGCGCGAGTTTGCGCCAGTGCTTGTCGCTGGCGAGGCGCTGTACGTACGGCAGGATCGCCGCGCAGATCGCTTGCGAGGACGTCTGCGGAACGGCGCCCGGCATGTTCGTCACGGCGAAATGCGTGACGCCGTCCACGACGTACGTCGGTTCTTTCCACGTGGTCGGCTTCGAGGTTTCGAAGCAGCCGCCCTGATCGATGGAAATATCGACGAGCACGCTGCCCGCCTCCATCGATTTGACCATATCGCGCGTCACCACGTGCGGCGCTTTCGCGCTGGGGATCAGCACGGCGCCGATGACGAGATCGGCCGTCGCCACTTCACGCGCGACGTATTCTTCGTACGGATACAACGCCGTTACGTTGGTGCCGAGCGCCATCATCTGCGCAAGACGATCCGGCCGCTTGTCGAACACGACGACGTTCGCGCCGCCCGCCGCCGCCAACGCCGCGGAATTACCGCCCGCCGCGCCGGCCCCGAGTACCACGACTTTGCCGCGTTCCGTCGACGGCAAGCCGCCGAGCAATTTTCCTTTTCCGTTCATCGGCTGATGCAGATAGTGCGTGCCGACCTGCACGCCGATGCGTCCGGCGATGATCGACATCGGCGCGAGCAGCGGCAGCGATCCGTCAGCTTCCTCCACGGATTCGAATGCGATACCGGTCAAACCGATGTCCAGCAAATTCCTGGTGAGCTTGGGTTCGGGTGCCAGATGCAGATAGCAAAACAGCAGATGATCCTTGCGCAGCAATTTCAGATCGCCCGCGATGGGTTCCTTCACTTTGACGATCAATTCGCCGACGTCGTAGAGCTTCTTCGCGGTCGGCACCATGTGAACGCCGACACGGCGGTATTCGTCGTCCGAAAAGCCGCTCTTCGTCCCTGCGCCTTCCTGCACGTATACTTTGTGTCCGCGGCGCACGAGATCGGCGCAGGCGGCGGGAACGAGCGCCACGCGCCCTTCGAGGGTTTTGGTTTCGGACGGAACACCGATACGCATGAAGCACTCCTGATAATGTCGTCTTGACAGACTTGGTCCGCCGGTTTGTTACGATTCACTCGAACGCTACGCGTCGTTCGCTACCTTGATTCGCTGCACGATACGCCCCATCCTTGCGGTCTGTTACGGCGCATCGGCGCGCGCGTACTCGACGTTTTTTGCGACGTAAAATTCGGCACGTAAACGACAAGGATTATACATGAGCACCGCAACCCATTCGCGCCTGATCATTCTCGGTTCCGGACCGGCCGGCTACACCGCCGCCGTCTACGCCGCGCGCGCGAATCTGAAACCGATGCTGATCACCGGCCTACAGCAAGGCGGGCAATTGATGACGACGACAGAAGTCGACAACTGGCCCGGCGACGTCGAAGGCCTGCAGGGTCCCGGCCTGATGGAACGCATGCAGAAACACGCCGAACGTTTCGCCACCAATATCGTGTTCGATCACATCCACACGGCCGATTTGTCGCAGCGGCCATTTCGCCTGGTCGGCGACAGCGGCGAATACAGTTGCGACGCGCTCATCATCGCTACCGGCGCCACGGCGAAATATCTCGGCATTCCGTCAGAAGAGCAATTCAAAGGCCAGGGTGTTTCGGCGTGCGCGACATGCGACGGATTTTTCTTCCGCGACCAGGACGTTGCCGTCATCGGCGGGGGCAACACGGCGGTCGAGGAGGCGCTGTATTTGTCGAACATCGCGAAGAAAGTGACCGTCGTGCATCGCCGGGACAAGTTCAAGGCGGAAAAAATCCTTCAGGACAAACTGTTCGCGCGGCAACAAAGTGGAAAAGTGGACATCGTGTGGAATCACGCGGTCGACGAAGTGCTCGGCGACAATACGGGCGTAACCGGGGTTCGCCTGAAAGGACTGCAGAACAACGCATCGCGCGATGTATCCGTGAGCGGACTTTTCATCGCCATCGGCCACACGCCTAATACGGCGCTTTTCGACGGACAGCTCGCCATGAACAGCGGCTACATCAAAATCAAAGCCGGGCTCGACGGCGGTGCGACGGAGACGAGCGTCCCCGGTGTGTTCGCGGCAGGCGATGTGGCCGATCAGGTCTATCGCCAGGCGGTAACGTCAGCCGGCGCCGGCTGCATGGCGGCGCTGGATGCCGAAAAGTATCTGGACAAAGCCAGCGTCGTGCGCGAAGGAACGTGGTGATGCCATGCCCGCGTCGCTGACGGCGCGCGCTCATCAACGTCTGAACGAGATCGACGCGGCGGCCTGGAATGCCTTGCTGCCGAACGACAATCCTTTTGTCGGTCACGCGTTCTTATCCGGTCTGGAAGAGCACGGGTGCCTGCATCCGCGGCGCGGCTGGAATCCGCATCATGTCGCGCTGTATCGCGGCGATGAACTCGTCGCGGCTGCGCCGTGCTATCTGAAAGGTAACTCGCACGGCGAATACGTGTTCGACTGGTCGTGGGCGGGCGCTTACGAGCGTAACGGTCTCGACTACTATCCGAAACTTTTGTCGGCGGTGCCTTACTCGCCGGTCACCGGACCGAGACTGCTCGTCGGCCAAAGCGACGATGCGCCGTTGCTCCGGCAATTGCTGCTCGAATGTCTGCGCACGCAAACGGATTCGAACGGATTGTCGTCCGTCCATCTCAACTTCGCCGACGACACCGATGCCGCCGCATTCGGCGATGCCAACGATTGGCTGCCGCGTTTCGATTGGCAATTTCACTGGCGCAACGCGGGCTGGGGGGATTTCAGCGAATTTCTCGGCGCAATGTCATCGAAGAAACGCAAGAACATCCGGCAGGAACGCGAACACGTCGCGCGCGCGGGCGTGACATGCGAGATCTTGCACGGCGATGAAATGTCGGCGGCCGACTGGCGAACCGTGCATGCGTTCTACGAATCGACGTTCGACGAGAAAGGAAATTATCCGGCGCTCACACTTAAATTCTTCGAACATCTCGGACGCGCGATGCCGCGTCGTGTGCTGGCCGTCATCGCGCGTCGCGCCGGCGAACCGATCGCTGCCGCGCTGCTGTTGCGAAGTTCTGACACCCTCTACGGCCGCTATTGGGGAAGCTCTGAAAACATTCCGGGATTGCACTTCGAGGTCTGCTATTACCAAGGCATCGAGTATTGCCTGAAGCATCGCCTCACGCGTTTCGAACCGGGCGCGCAAGGCGAGCACAAACTCGCGCGAGGATTTCTGCCGACGATCACGCGCTCGTTTCACTATCTCGCCGACGCGCGGTTTCGCACCGCGATCCGCGATTCGCTGCGCCGTGAAGCGATCTCGCTCGAAAACTACCGCGACGAGTTGATGTCGCATTCGCCGTTCTTGCGCGCGTGAAACGCATCGCCATCCTGCGTGCGGATTCCGACGATCTGTTTCCGCCGGTCGAAACTGCGCTCCGCGATCCGGACGGATTGCTCGCGGCCGGCGGCGATCTTTCGCCCGGCCGATTGCTCGATGCGTACGCGCACGGAATTTTCCCGTGGTTTTCCGAAGGCGATCCGATTTTGTGGTGGTCGCCCGATCCGCGCGCCGTGTTCGACACGAACAATGTGCACATTTCAACAAAGTTGCGTCGATGGCTGCGGCAATCGGATTGGACCCTCCGCGCCGATACGAACTTCGCGCAGGTGATGCGTGCGTGCGCCGCGCCGCGCGCGCAACAAAGCGGCGGCACGTGGATCACGCGCAGCATGTTGCGTGCGTACGAACATCTGCACGAACTGGGTTTCGCGCATTCTGTCGAAGCGTACGACGGCGACGAACTCGCCGGCGGCATTTACGGCATCGCGCTCGGCCGAATGTTCTTCGGCGAATCGATGTTCAGCAGCTCGACGAACGGATCGAAAGTCGTGCTGATCGCGCTGTGCCGCATGTTGCACGCGAACGGATTTCCGCTACTCGATGCGCAGATCGCGAATGCCCACACGTTGTCGATGGGCGCGACGGAAATGCAGCGCAGCGATTTCGTCAGTCACGTTGCAAAACACGCGTCGATGCCCGGATTGGCCGGAAACTGGCAGTCCATCTGGCCGCTCGAAACGGCGCGCAGCCTTGTGTAAAGCGCGATTTGCTTCCCGCGACGCCCCTAAACGTGGCAGAATCCCGCGCCCCCGGCATACTTGCGTTCATTCTTGAGCGCCGGAATCAAGAAGCGGCCATTCGCGGCCGCACTTCTCACATTTAAGAGCACTGATGGCAAAAGACGATCAAATCGAAATGGAAGGCACCGTGCTGGAGACGCTTCCCAACACGATGTTCCGCGTGAAGCTCGAGAACGGCCACGTCGTTACCGCGCATATCTCCGGTCGCATGCGCAAGAATTACATCCGCATCCTCACCGGCGACAAGGTCAAGGTGGAGATGACGCCGTACGATCTGACCAAGGGTCGGATCACGTATCGAATGAAGTAATTTCCCGGATCGTGAAAAGAAAAAGGCCGGATCGCTCCGGCCTTTTTTGTTGCGTGCGAACGGTACCGATTATTCGACGACCGCCGGCAATTTCTCGTCGGCTTCGACGGTGACGTCGAGCTTGCCGTCCTTGACGCTCAGGTTCACCTTGCCGCCGTTGGAGAGCTTGCCGAACAGCAGTTCGTCGGCGAGCGGACGTTTGACGTTCTCCTGAATAACGCGAGCCATCGGTCGCGCGCCCATCTGAACGTCGAAGCCGTTTTCGGCCAGCCAGCGCCGCGCCTGCGAATCGACGGTGAGGCTGACATGCTTTTCCTGCAACTGCGCTTCGAGTTCGATAAGGAACTTGTCGACGACGCGCAGGATGTGCTCGATGTCGAGCGCACCGAACTGGATGATCGCATCCAGACGATTGCGGAATTCCGGCGAGAAAGCACGGCGGATCACTTCCATCGCATCGGTCGCATGACTCTGTTCGACGAAACCGATCGAACGACGCGCGGCTTGCGCGGCGCCCGCGTTCGTCGTCATGACGAGCACGACGTTGCGGAAATTCGCCTCGCGGCCGTTGGTGTCGGTCAGTTTTCCGTGATCCATGATCTGCAACAGGATGTTGTATACGTCCGGATGCGCTTTCTCGATTTCATCGAGCAATAGCACGCAATGCGGATGCTTGGTGATCTGTTCGGTCAGCAAACCGCCCTGATCGAAACCGACGTAGCCTGGCGGCGCGCCGATCAGGCGCGACACCGAATGCGCTTCCATGTATTCGGACATGTCGAAGCGAACCAGTTCGATCCCGAGTTGCATCGCGAGCTGACGCGTGACTTCGGTTTTGCCGACGCCGGTCGGGCCGGCGAGCAGGAAATTGCCGATCGGTTTCTCGGCGTTCCCGAGACCAGAACGCGCCATCTTGATCGACGAGGCCAGCGCTTCGATCGCCTTGTCCTGACCGAACACGACCATTTTCAGATTGCGTTCGAGATTGCGCAGCACGTCGCGATCCGACGCCGACACCTGCTTGGCGGGAATGCGCGCGATCCGGGCGACGATCAGTTCGATTTCCGGCACATCGATCGTGGTCTTGCGCTGGTCTTCCGGCATCAACCGTTGACGCGCGCCAGCCTCATCGATCACGTCGATTGCTTTGTCCGGCAACAGACGATCGCCGATGTGTTTCACCGACAGATCGACAGCCGCCTTGATCGCATCCGGCGTGTATTCGACTTTGTGATGCGCTTCGAAGCGCGACTTCAACCCGTTGAGGATTTCGATCGTCTCGGCAATCGTCGGTTCGACGACGTCGATTTTCTGGAAGCGACGCGCCAGCGCGCGA
>DATBAU010000032.1:0-5697 GCA_036271355.1 Rudaea sp.
CGACGAAGTGACCGACGTTTATGCATTCATCCTCAATGCGTTCGGCATGTCGCATTGAAAGCGTTTTGCTTTTGATTTCGAAGGAGTGATCGATGATCTATCAAAGCATTCTTGAAACCATCGGCCGTACGCCGATCGTCAAGATCAACAAGCTCGCGCCGAAAGGCATCGACATGTACGTCAAGGTCGAGGCGTTCAATCCGATGTCGTCGGTGAAGGATCGCCTCGCCATCGGCATCATTCTCGACGCTGAAGCGAACGGCACGTTGAAGCCCGGCCAAACCGTCGTCGAAGCGACCTCGGGCAACACCGGCATCGCGCTCGCGATGGTGTGCGCGGCGAAAGGCTATCCGTTCGTCGCGTTCATGAGCGATTCGTTTTCCGTCGAACGTCGCAAACTGATGCGCGCGCTCGGCGCGAAAGTGATCCTCATTCCTGCCGCCGAACGCGGCACCGGCATGATCAAGCGCGCCGAGGATTACGCGAAAAAGAACGGCGCCTTCCTCGCGCGGCAGTTCGACAATCAAGCGAATCCCGCGTACCACCGCAGCACGACCGGCCCAGAAATCCTGCAGGATTTCGCCGGCAAGCGCCTGAACTTTTTCGTCACCGGCTGGGGAACGGGCGGCACGCTGACCGGCGCCGGTGAAATGATCAAGCTCGCGCGTCCGGACGTGAAGATCATCGCGACCGAACCCCAAGCAGCGGCGATGCTGTCTGGCAAAGATTGGCAGCCGCACAAAATTCAAGGATGGACGCCGAACCTGATTCCGTCCGTGCTCAATAAAAACGTCGCCGACAAAATCGTCACCGTCACCGACGTGCAAGCGCGCGATACCGCACGCGAACTGTCGATGAAGGAAGGCATTTTCTGCGGCATTTCGTCGGGCGGAACGTTCGCAGCAGCACTCGAAGTCGCGAAGACGGCGAAACAGGGCGACGTGATTCTCGCGATGCTACCCGACACCGGCGAACGTTATCTGTCGACGTTCCTGTTCGAAGGCATCAACGAAGGAACGGACGTCGAACTCAACGATCTGTGAGTGATCACTGCGCTGCGCATCACGCGCTGCGCAGCGTTTCTGTCGGCGAAGGTTCCGGGCGCGTCCAGCGGTTGCGCCAGCGCAGGATCGGCGCTTCGAAGAATCGATAGACGAATGCGGCGCTCGCCATCGCAAACGTTGCGAACAACAAAGCTTGCGCGAGACACATCGCGAAATTCTGCGCGTTGCCGAACCCTAAACCTTCGAACACGCGCAACGTCGTGAGCTGACTCAAGTACAACGCATACGACCAGCGCGCGACGCGACGCACTGCGCGCTCGACCGCGTCCGGCACACCGCTCGAACGCCACGTCGATGCCGCCGGCAACCATGCCGCGAAACTGATCGATATCAGACTGAACAATCCGGTCCGCGCGAAGAAGCTCGTGTCTTTCGGCAGCTTGAGATACAGCGCGATGGCGATGGCGAGTCCGATCGTTCCGGCCAGCGCGATCACGCGCACGACGCGCGAGGACAAGGGTTCGCTGCGGCGACACAGCAACATCACGAGCACGCCGTACGCGATCGCGTCGAGGCGAACGGCGGCGACGGCGCGTGTGGACAAATCCCAATCAGGATCGACGATCATCACGTAGGCGATGCGAAATCCCGTCAACACGACGATTGCCGCAACGACGAGCGTGGGCGACCACCTCGATGCGATCCGACCGCGACACAACCACAACAGCAACGGGGCGACGAGATAGAAAATTTCCTCGACCGACAAACTCCACGATTCGACGAAGAATATCGGCTGCGTCCACAAAAAATTCTGCATGAACACGACATTCGGTGCCGCATGCGGCCATGCACCTTCGGTCCAGCGCGCGATCACGATATTGAGGACGAGGAAAAGATAATAGTTCGGCAATGTGCGAAGCCAGCGACGCGTCCAGAATCCACCGACGCTGAAGCGCGTCGACGACGCCTGCTCGGCGAGAATGCCGCCGATCAAGAATCCGCTCAGCACGAAAAATAGTTCGACGCCGAGATGGCCCAGCATCCACCACGCTTCGAGCCGTTGCGTCAGCGGCAGGAACAGAAAGCTCGCGTGCGCGACGAGCACGAGCATCACCGCGAGTGCGCGCAGGAAATCCAGCCCGAAGACACGTTCCTGACTCATCGATGCTTACGATTTGCGCCGGTGCGAACGCGCCATGCCGTACAGACTGATCACCACCCAGCACGATTCGATCACGAAGGCGGACAGGTTGAAGTCGTGCACGAGCGACAACAACACTGCACCCGCGCCGAGCGCGTTCATCAATTGATACGAGAACGAATCGCCGCGTAATTTTCCGGCTTGCAGAAGATAAAACGCCCACAGCATCACGGCGACGCCGGTAAGTCCGGCGATGTCGTACCAATGAAGGCTGAGCCTCATGGTGTGCGCTGCCGCAGCGTTTCGAACAGCACGATGCCGGTCGCAACGGAGACGTTCAAACTTTCCACATCGCCGCGCATCGGAATTTTCGCGAGGAAATCGCAGGACTCGCCCGTCAATCGACGCATGCCCTCGCCTTCGCTGCCCATGACGATGGCGATCGGACCCTTCAGATCGATCGCGTACAAACTTTGTGTCGCGTCCCCCGCTAACCCGACCAGCCATACGCCTTGCTGTTTGATCGCCTTCAGCGTGCGCGCGAGATTCGTCACCGCGAAAAACGGCACACGATCCGCCGCGCCGGACGACGCGCGCCGAACCGTCGGCGTTATGCCAACCGCTTTGTCCTTCGGCGCGATCACAGCGGTGACGCCCGCCGCTTCCGCGCTGCGCAAACACGCGCCAAGATTGTGCGGATCGGTGATGCCGTCGAGCACGAGCAGCAGTGCATCGCGGCCGGCTCGTTCGATCAACGGCGGCAGATCGCTTTCGGTTCGCGGCGGCGGCGCGCGATATCGCGCCACCGCACCTTGATGACGCGCACCGCCGGTCATGCGGTCGAGCGCTTCGCGCGGTCGCGCGTGCGGTTTCAAACCCAGATCGCGTGCGCGGTCCGACAATTCCTTGATGCGCGCGTTCTGGCTATCCGATTCGAAATACAGTTCGATCACGTTTTGCGGATCGTGATTCAACGCGGATTCGACGGAATGGATTCCGTACAGCAATTCGCCGACGCTCATGCGCGTTTTTTCTCCCGTTCGCCGGTCGCCAGGCGGAAATCGATCTTGCGATCTTCCAGACTCGCTCGCAGGACTTGCACGCGAACCGAATCGCCGAGACGAAATTTTAGTCCGCGCCGTTCGCCGCTGAGCATGTGGCGGATCGGATCGAAATGGTAGTAATCGTTCGGTAGCTGCGTGATGTGGACAAGACCGCTCACCTGCGATTGTTTCAGTTCGACGAACAGACCGAACGACGTGACACCGGAAACGATGCCGTCGAATTCGCTGCCGACGTGTTTTTCCATCCACGCGCATTTATAGCGTTCGTCGACGTCGCGCTCGGCTTCGTCGGCGCGCCGCTCGTTGTGCGAACAGTGCGTGGCGAGTCCGGCCATTTCGCTCGGGCTGTACGTGTATTGCGCGGGCGCGCCTTTGCCGAGCGCGTAACGGATCGCGCGATGCACGAGCAAATCCGGATAACGCCGGATCGGCGACGTGAAATGCGCATACGCTTCGAGCGCGAGTCCGAAATGTCCGGAGTTCGACGGACTGTAAACCGCCAGCGATTGCGAACGTAACAACACCGATTCGATGAGCGCGCTGTCGGGGCGTTTACGGATTTTCTTCAGCATCGCCATGAAATCGCCGGGCGTGACTTGCGCGTGCGGCGGCATGCGCAGGCTGAATTCGCGCAGGAATTCCTGCAAATCTTCGTACTTCGATTCCGGCGGCGGCGCATGCACACGATACAACGCGGGAATCTTGCGCTTGTCGAGGAACTTCGCCGCTTCGACGTTCGCAGCGATCATGCATTCCTCGATCAGCTTGTGCGCATCGTTACGTTCTTCCGTGCCGAGTTGCACCACGTCGCCGGCCTGATCGAGCCGGAATTTCACTTCGTGGCTTTCGAAATCGATCGCGCCGCGTTTCTGACGCGCCTTCGCGAGGATCTTGTAAAGCTGATGCAATTGTTCGAGTTGCGGCAACACTGCGCGCAATTCGTCGCGGGCATCGTCCGACTTTTCGCCGATCGCCTGCCACACGCGCGTGTACGTGAGGCGCGCGTGCGAATTCATCACGGCCGGATAAAACTTCGCGTTGCTGACGTCGCCATCGAAACCGACGCGCATCTCGCACACCATGCACAGACGATCGACGTTCGGATTCAACGAGCAGATGCCGTTCGACAACGTTTCCGGCAGCATCGGCACGACGAAGCCGGGAAAGTACACGGACGTCGCGCGCTTCTGTGCTTCGTCGTCGAGCGCGGTGCCGGGTCGAACGTAATGCGACACGTCGGCGATCGCGACGATTAGCCGGAACCCAGCATTGGTCGCTTCGGCGTAGACGGCGTCGTCGAAATCGCGCGCGTCTTCGCCGTCGATGGTAACGAGCGGCAGCTTGCGCAAATCGACGCGTCCGGCGATTTCTTCGTTCGATACCTTCGGTTCGACATCCTCCCCTTCGCGCAACGTCGCCTCGGGCCAATCGTGCGGGATACCGTGACTGGCGATCGCCATCTCGACGACGAGCGACGGTTTAAGCCGATCGCCGAGCACGCTCAGCACTTGTCCGATCGGACCGCGATGCGCCGACGGCGGATCGGTGATTTCGGCGACGACGATCTGTCCGGATTTCGCACCGGATGTTTTGTCCGGCGGAATGGATACGTTCTGATGCAGACGCTTGTCGTCGGGCACGACGACGGTCACGCCGTCCTGCACCACGATGCGCCCGACCAGTCGCGTCGACCGTCGTTCGAGCACTTCGGCGATTGCACCTTGTTTTCGCCCGCGTCGATCCGCGCCGACGATATTGCCGAGCACGCGGTCACCGTGCAGCACTTTGCGCATTTCGGCCGGCGACAAATAAATATCGTCGCCGCCGGCATCCGGACGCAAAAATCCGAAACCTTCCGCGTTGGCGATGATCGATCCGGGGATCAGATCGAGACGAGATGCGACGCCATAGCCCGCGCGCCGGTTCTGGATGAGCTGGCCATCGCGCAACATCGCGGCGAGGCGCTTGGTCAGTGCTTCGAAATCGCGCGGATTGGTGAGTTTCAATTCCTGCGCGATCGATTCGGCGGTCATCAACTGCGCGCCGTCGCCTAGGAATTTCAGCAGCGCTTCGCGGCTGGGAATCGGGTGTTCGTAGCGGTCCGCTTCGCGTTGCGCGTGCGGATCGGCGCCGTCACGCGAGGTTCGGCGAGGTGGCGCGGGCCGGTCGGATTTCGCGCCGCGCGGCGCGTTTTTCGCGGGCGGCAGATTCGGCAGCCAGCCGGGTAATTTCTGGGATTTATTGCGGGCCGGTGCGCCCGGCTTTTTCTTCGATTTCACGGCATTCCTTTCCTGAAGGTGCGCAGCCTCGCCCACAAACCCGGTGGATGCAAGTTATAATTGACAGCGTGCCGCCTGAACCGTATCGTTCGCGGCCCTGCGCTTTTCACGCGCACGCGCACCTGCCCAGGTGGCGGAATTGGTAGACGCACTAGTTTCAGGTACTAGCGGGTAAAACCGTGGAGGTTCGAGTCCTCTCCTGGGCACCA
>DATBAU010000033.1:0-12102 GCA_036271355.1 Rudaea sp.
CAACTCGGCGGCGCCGGGCGATTCGTCGAGGATCGCTTTGGTATCGAGCACCTCGAAAAAATCGGATAGCGAATGCGTCTGGAAAAACAGATTCGAGATGAAGTTCGCGAACTGTTCCAGACGTCCGATCAGCATCATCGCAAAGCCGACGAAGCTGACGATGCCGCCGACAGAAATCTCGCCTTTGGCGTTGAGTTGCGCGCCGAGCGCGAAAATCGCGACGATGGTGAGCGTGCTCACCGCGCGGTTTGCCACCGTGAGCCAGGCCCATCCGCGCAAGACCGGATATTGCGCGGCGAGCACGCGCTTCATCATCTCGTTGAGCGCCGCGACTTCATTCCCGAGACGCGTGAAACTTTGCACGACGACCACATTGCCGAACACATCGCCCGCGCGCTCGCTGATCGCCGAATGCAATTCCTCGACTTCGCCCTGCGCCTTCATCGTCTTTCGCATCGCGATCGAATTGAACACGGCGAACGCGGTCATCAGCCCGATCATGAGCAGCGCGAGTTTCCAGTTCATCAGCAATGCGAGCGGCACCATCACGACGATCGATAGCAGCGTCGCCAGATGTTCGCGGAAAAAACTCAGCCACAACCCGAAAAGATTGTTCGTCCCCGCGTACATGATGCGCAGGAGACGTCCGGTATGGTGCGCCCCGTGGAACGATAGCGGCAGCGCGATCGCGTGCGCGAAGTACAGCGAGATCGCCGCGAGACGACGGCGATGCGCGAGACGGTCCGCATGCAACGACACCAGCACGCTCGCGCCGATGCCGCCGAAACCCACCGCCGCCCACCAGCCGATGTATTGCCATGCGCGCGCGTGACCGGCGACGGCGAGTGAATCCACCACGTGGCCGAACAGCCACGGTTCGAGGAAAGCCACACCGGCGATGGCGAGATTGGCGAGCACAAGCCCGAGTGCCAGCCCTTTTTCGGGCGCCAGCAACCCGAGCACACGCGCGTAGATGCGCAGGATCGACACGGCTGTCCTCGCGGTCATAGCAGACCGCAAGAATACCAGCGCGCCCGGCTAAATTTTTGTGGCGATCACTTCAACTGATCGTGGAACGCCTTGCGGAATTTCGCGACTTTCGGCCCGATCACGAGCTGGCAATACGGCTCGCTGCCGTTCAATTTGTAATATTCCTGGTGGTAATTCTCGGCTTTGTAGAACTGCGTGAACGGCACGACCTGCGTCACGATCTTGCCCGAGTACTCACCGCTCGCCTGCGTGTCGGCGATGGCTTTGTCGATCGCGGCTTTCTGCGCATCGTTGCGATAAAACGCGACGGAGCGATATTGCTCGCCGACATCGTTGCCTTGACGATTCACTGTCGTCGGATCGTGGATCGTGAAGAACACCTTCAGCACCGTGTCGAGCGTGATCACATGCGGATCGAACGTGATCTGCACCGATTCGGCATGCCCGGTTTCGCCGCTCGAGACCTGTTCGTAACTCGGATTCGGCACGTGTCCGCCCGCGTAACCGGATTCGACTTTCGTGACGCCTTTCAGTTCGTCGAAAACCGCTTCCATGCACCAGAAACATCCGCCGGCGAGCGTGATGGTTTCGGTAGACGGCGGCGTCGGCGTATCGACCGCCTGCGCGGCGAACGGCGCGGCGAGCATCAAAAACAAGGTGGCGAGCAGCGAGCGAAACATGGCGTTTCCCGTGGTGAATCGTGTAAGCGAACAGACGCGCGAACGCGCGCAATCCTTACATCGTGTCGTCAGTGCGGCGTTTCAATGCGATCCACGCGCGCGGCGAAACAGCCGGGCTTTGCGAAATGGATGTGAAGATAGCGCGCATTCGGATTATCAAATTGCGCGGCGATGGCATTTTCGACAGCGCCGCCATCGGTGACGTCCGCGCCGACCATCATGCCCGCTTCGTCGAACGCACGGACGGATAGCAAACGCGTGCGGAGCATCGCCGGAATTTCATCTATCGCATCGAACCGATGTTCATTGCGACGAATGTAAATCGCGTGACTCGATCGATACGGCGAATCCGTCGGCAAATGTTCGAAGTTGATCAGCAGCACTTCGTCGCCTATTTCCGCATCCGTCAAACTCACGCGACAGGGAAATCCCGGCTTGCTGTTCGCGACGCGACGCACGCCGCCGGCTTGCGCGAGATCGGTGTCGTCCATCGTGAAGTAATGTTCAAACGGTTCAGCGGCTAGGCCGGAAATGCGAAAGTTCATGGCTAACTCCTTCTTCTTTGCGTCGAGCTTGCGCCGTTTGCAAAGGCCTCGCCATCCGGTTTTTGCGGTTGTCCTTTTTTGTCCGTTTCTGGACCGCGCGCCGTCTTTTGATGCGATGATGAAGCCATTACGATGCGTGTCGTTGCGATACTCCCATCGCGCCGAAGTGGAAAATAGTCATGTCCGTTTCCGACACTGTCCTGATCGTGGTCGACGCACAGGAATCATTCCGCCATCGTCCGTACTGGAACGAGGCGGATGCTCCGGCTTATCTCTCGCGCCAGCAGGCGTTGATCGACGGTGCGAAACAGCGCGGCATTCCGGTCGTGCAGATTTTCCACGTCGAAGACGACGGCGCGTTTTCGTTTGCGTCCGGTTTCATCAAGCCGATTCACGGTCTTTCGATCGTACCCGACGCGACGTTCCACAAACGCAGCCACAGCGCGCTGGTCGGCAGCGGCCTCGATGTGTGGCTCGTGCAGCACGGCGTGCGGCGCATCATCGTTTCCGGCATTCGCACCGAACAATGCTGCGAGACGACGACGCGTCACGCGTCCGATCTCGGCTACGCCGTCGATTACGTCGGCGAAGCGACGCTCACCTTCCCGATGACCGGCCGCGACGGCCGCCGTTGGACGCCCGCCGAAATTCGCGCGCGCACCGAACTCGTGCTCGATGAACGTTTCGCGCGCATCGCGACGGTCGAGGAGGCGCTCGCCGGCGCAGCGAAGCCAATCGCGGCGTGAACACGACGCGGCACATTCCGGTTTGCGTTGTGCTGCCGCCGCGCGCGCTGTTGCTCGACGTGGCGGGCCCCATCGAAGTCTTGCGCCGCGCGAATCTGATCCAGGATGACGTGCGCTTCGAGGTCACCTACGCGTCGGCGACGCGATCGTTGCAGACGTCGATCGGACTAGACATCGCCAATATTGGTTCGCTGCCGCGCCGGCTACCCGACGACGCCATCGTCGTCATCGGCGGCAATGTCGACACGATGATCGACGGCGGCGAGCGGACCGATGACGACGTGCAGCATGAAAATGAGATTGTCGATTGGCTTCGCTCGGCGATCCGACCGGGTCATCGTCTCGTCACGATCTGCTCCGGCGCGCTGCTTGCTGCGCAGGCGGGTTTGCTCGACGGTTATGCGTGCACCACTCATTTCCTGAGTTGCGATCAACTCGCGTCGATTGCGCCTGCCGCGCGCGTTCTCGACAACCGGCTTTACGTCGAAGACCGCAACCGGCTGAGCAGCGCGGGTGTGACGGCGGGCATCGACCTTACCCTGCATATCGTGGCGCAAATGGTCGATCACGCGTGCGCGCTCGCGGTTGCGCGCTACCTCGTCGTCTATTTGCGCCGCAGCGGCAGCGATCCGCAATTGTCGCCGTGGCTCGAAGGCCGCAATCACATTCATCCGGCCGTGCATCGCGTGCAGGATGCGATCGCGGGCGATCCGACACGCGCGTGGCCGGCGTCGCAGCTCGCGCGAATCGCCGGCGCGAGTGCGCGGCATTTGTCGCGACTGTTTTACGAACACGCCGGCATGCACATCGCGGATTATCGAAACCGATTGCGCGCGGCGCTCGCGCGCGAACTGCTCAATCAGACGCGGCTCGATATGGAACACGTCGCCGAGCGCGCGGGTTTTTCCTCAACGCGGCAGTTACGCCGCGTGTGGCGCAGCCTGACCGAAACGACGCCGCGTTCGGAACGACGGATGGCATCGTGACGTAGACTGTTCGCCGGACATTTTTTTGCAGGCGACACAATGCGTAACTGGAAAAGCCTGATCGTTTTCTTGCTGATCACCTTCGCCGCCGCCGCGACGGGCGCGATCTCGCAACCCGATGCGTGGTTCAACGCGCTCGCGAAACCATCGTTCATGCCACCGACGTGGCTGTTCGCGCCGGTGTGGTCGCTGCTCTATTTCCTGATGGCCGTCGCCGTATGGCGCGTGTACCGCATCGACGGCATACACGGGGCGATCGTGTTGTGGATCGTGCAACTGGTCGCGAACGCGCTGTGGACGCCGCTGTTCTTCGGCTTGCATCGCATCGATTTCGCGCTCGTCGATATCGTCGCGCTGGATGTGCTTCTCATCGCGACGACGATCGCGTTTTTCAGGCGTGATCGCATCGCAGGCGCACTGATGGTTCCTTATCTCGCGTGGGTTGGCTTCGCCACCGCGTTGACGTTCGCCATTTGGCGTCTCAACAGCTGATCTTTCGGGTCAACCTCACGCCGCCGGCACTTTCAACGGCCGCAAAGTGCCCGATTTCACGCCGTCTCGACATCTGCGACGCCGAAGTGCGAAACAGCGCACATGTCACCTGCTAATTGCGCGGACGAGTGCCGCCGCAGCGACGCCTAGGCTATGTCGCACAGGGGAAACGAACGTGGAGACGAAGATCATGCAACGCGAAGGTTATCCGTACGAGCTGCACTGGACCCGCCACGCCGACCGCTATCTGGCGTTGGTTCACGACGCGCTGGCGAAGAATCCGCAAGACCTGGAACTGCTCGAACTGCTGCAGGCGATGGAAGCCGCGATCGCAAAGCGCGATGGCAAGCTTCACTGATGCTCGCTCCGTCGCCCTTTGACATGTTGTGCACGCCCGACGGTCCATATTCGCGGTCGCGTCGAGGACTGCTGCAGATGACGAAACGCCGCATCGGATTGGTTTTCTTCATCTGGCTCGCCGTCGGCGCCGTTCTGTATGCGGCCGACGGAGGAAATACGGGCATGGAGCTGACCACGACCGCGAAGGTCGATCTCAATCGCTACATGGGCGCGTGGCACGTGATCGCGAACATTTCGTATTTCGCGGAAAAGGGAAAAGTCGCCACGCGCGATGTATATACGCTCGATGCGGACGGCAACGTCGACACGATGTACTTCTATCGCAAATCGTTCGACGGCCCGGAAAAAACGATCGGTTCGCTCGGCATCGTGCAGCCGAACAGCGACAACGCTTTCTGGCGCGTGCGTTTCCTCAAACTGTTTCGCGCCGATTATTTGATTCTCGATGTCGCGCCGGATTATTCGTGGGCGCTGGTCGGTCAGCGCAGCCGCAAGCTTGGTTGGATTCTCGCGCGAGACACGACGATGGACGATGCGACATACGCATCACTGATCGAGAAATTCCGCGGCTTCGGCTACGACACGAACCAGTTCCTTCGCGTTCCGCAGCTCAAAGAGCAAGTCGGCAAACCTGGATTTCAGTAGACGCTGCGCGCCTGCATCGTCGCTTTCGCTGCGATCGAAAAACGCGGCTCGGCCACGAAATCGCTTCGCGTGAGCAGATCCCGCACGTAATCGCCGATTGCCGGCCCATGCTTGAAGCCGTGCCCCGATCCGCCGCCGACAATGAAAATGTCGTCGCGTTCCGGATGGCGATCGATGATGAAATCGCCGTTCGACGTATTTTCGTACTGACACACGCGGCTCTCCGTGAGTGTCGCGTTGCGCAGTGTTGGAAAACGCTTGGCCACGTACGCGCGCGCGATCGCCAATCCTTCTTCGCTCGGCACGCGCGAACCGGTATCCGGGTCGAACGCGGACCCGTGTTTGTCGACGCTGACTTTGACTCCGCGATTTTCCAGATCCGGCAATCCGTAGACGAGATCGGGATGATGAATCCATGTCGGCATCGCGGACGGTCCGAACGACGTGTCGCCAGCGGGCGGCGCGAAGAAAAAGATTTCTTGGCGCGTCGGAAAAATTCGCTGTCCGAGAAATTCCGGAAATAGTTTCGGTAGCCACGGACCGCACGCGAAAATGGTTTTCGAGGCGGAAACGATTTCGCCGTTAGCGCGGACAACACCATTCTGCATCGTTACGTTGGCGACGCGATAATCCAATCCGCCGCGCATGCTTTCTGCAACGAGCGCCTGGATCGCGCGACGCGCCATTAATGCGCCGCTGTCCGGCTCCCACAACGCCCAACTCAATTCATCGGGCGAAATTTGTGGAAAACGTTTCGCGAGTTCGTTGTTCGACAATCGTTCGTGCGCGACGCCGACCTCCGCGAGCGTGCGTTGCGTGTCGCTGACATATTGGTCCTTGCTACCCGTGAGCCACAACATGCCGACCGGATGGAAGATGCGCTGCTCGCACCGCGCATCGAACGCCTTCCACTTCGCGAGCGATCGCATCGACCACCGCGTATACAAAGCGTCCGCGCCGTAGCCCATGCGAATGACCCGCGATTCGCCGCCCGAACTCGCGCGCGTGTGCGCAGCGCCGAAAGCGTCTATCAAGGTGACAGAGTGTCCCGCATCGAGCAACGCGCGCGCCGTCCAGGTGCCGAAACAACCGGCGCCGATGACGGCGAAGTCGAACGTCCGTTTTATCATGCAGCAATTGTGGCTCGTCTGCGCCACGTAATCGAGTGCGCGCGTCGGACATCGTGCGGACGCGCTACACTCTGCCCGACATCGCTGGCGGACATCGCGTGAACATCGAAAAGATCACCGTTCGCAACACCGAAAGCGGCAAGACGATGGACGTGGTCGTCTTGAACAAAAGCGCGCATCGCATCCAGGTGGTGCTGGGCGAAGGCGTGCACAGCGTGAAATGCGATCTGTCGCCGACACCGAACCGAACGGCGTTTTCCGGAAAGATACTTGGCCGCGAAATCGTCTACGAACGCAGTCCGGAAGACGTGCAGGCCGATCTCGATCGCATCAATCCCGCGCTGAAGAAATCACGGCCGCGTTGAGTCAGGCGCGGCGGCGTTTCGCCGCCAATGCGCGAGACGCCGATTTTTTCGCGGTCTTTTTCGCCGGTCGCGCGGTCGCTTTTTTCGTCGTCTTCTTCGGCCGCTTGCGATGGATCGCGAAACTGTAGCCCAACGCTTCGACGACACGCACGACCGTCGCGAATTCCGGATTGCCCGCGGCGCTCAGCGCTTTGTAAAGACCGGCCCGCGTGGTTTTCGATTGGCGTGCGATGGCCTGCATTCCCTTCGAACGCGCGACGATGCCGAGCGATTCCTGGAACAATTCGGGATCGTTTTCTTCCAAAACTACCTGCAAATAGACTTCGACTTGCTCCGGCGTCTTCAAATAGTCCGCCATATCGAACGGATAAAGTTTTAGGGGCATGTCATACCTCAGTCCATATTGTCGGCCAGCAGAATCGCGCGACGGATATCCGATTGTTGCGTGCGCTTGTCGCCACAAACGAGCAGGACCACAACGTCCGCCCCACGCCGGGTGAAATAGATGCGATATCCCGGACCGTAATGAATGCGCGTTTCGCAAATACCGCGTCCGACGGATTGGGCATCGCCAAGATTACCTTTGCGCATCCGCTGAACGGCCACACCGATCTTCGACTGCGCAACCCAATCGCGAATTTGCAGCAGGCACCGATCGAACGACGCCGTCCGTACGACTTCCATGTCCACAGTATCCTATGGTTGACAGACCGTCAACCATGGTTGACAACCCCGTTCCCAGAAAACCGAATCACACCGTCAGCGGATTCGGCTTCTCCGTTTCGATTTTCCAGGTTTTGATCGCGCGCGACACATCTTTCGCGGTCATCTTGCCCTCGGCGGCCAGTGCGTAAATCGCGGCGTGCGCGATGTAGTAGCGATTCACTTCGAAGAAATAACGCAGGTTTTCGCGCGTATCACTGCGGCCGAATCCATCGGTGCCGAGAACGAGATACTTTTTGCCGTCGGGCATGAAGGCGCGGATTTGATCGGCGTATTCGCGCACGTAGTCGGTCGCGGCGATGACGGGACCTTGTCGATCCTGCAGGCTTGCCGTCACGTGCGAAACGCGCGGTTTGTCTTCGGGATGCAGGCGATTCCAGCGTTCGCAATCGAATCCGTCTTTGCGCAGTTCGCTGAAACTCGGGCAACTCCAGATGTCGCAGACGACGCCGAATTCGTTTTCGAGCAACTCGGCGGCGGCGATCGCTTCGCGCAGAATCGTGCCGGAGCCGAGAAGCTGCACGCGCGGACCGTTGCCCTTCTTCGCAGATTTCTCGCTGCCCTTCGCGACTTCCTTCGGCGCCGCCTTGGTTTCCTTCGGCGGCGGTCCATCGGTTTCGGGTACGTCGCCTTTGCCTTTCTTGTCGGATTCCGACGCAGCAGTCGGCGATCCGGCCGGTAGCGGATCGTCGCCGTCGCGGAACAGATACATACCCTTGATGATATTTGGCTCCGCACCCTTCGGCATTTCAGGATGCGTGTAGTTCTCGTTCATCACGGTGACGTAGTAGTAGCAGTCTTCCTGCTCCTGCATCATGCGGCGCACGCCGTCCTGCATGACGACGGCGACCTCGTACGAGAACGTGGGATCGTACGCGCGGCAATTCGGAATCGCGCCGGCGAGCAGATGCGAGTGTCCATCTTCGTGCTGCAGACCTTCGCCGTTGAGCGTGGTGCGCCCGGCGGTGCCGCCGACGAGGAATCCGCGCGCACGCATGTCGCCCGCGGCCCACGCCAAATCTCCGATGCGCTGAAAACCGAACATCGAGTAGTAGATGTAGAACGGCAACATCGGCACGTCGCTGATCGAATAGCTCGTCGCGGCCGCCATCCACGCCGACACCGCGCCGGGTTCGCTGATGCCTTCCTGCAGCACCTGGCCTTTCTGGTCCTCGCGGTAATACATCAGTTGATCGGCATCCTGCGGACGATATTTCTGACCCTCCGGCGCGTAGATGCCGATCTGTCGAAACATGCCTTCCATACCGAACGTGCGCGCTTCGTCGGCGACGATCGGCACGATGCGCTGACCGATCTGTTTGTCGCGCAGCAAAAGATTGATGCCGCGCACGAACGCCATCGTCGTCGAGATTTCGCGATCGCCGGTGCCTTTGACGATCTGCTCGAACGCCGACAACGCCGGCGCGTCGAAGCCTTTGCTCTTGCGGCGACGTTGCGGCAAAAAACCGCCGAGCGCCTGACGACGTTCCATCATGTATTTCACTACGGGCGAATCCTTGCCTGGATGGAAATACGGCACGTCGTCGACTTTGTCGTCGGGAATCGGAATCTGGAAACGGTCGCGGAATTCGCGCACCGCATCGTTGTCGAGTTTCTTCTGTTGGTGAGTGGGGTTCTGCGATTCGCCAGCGCGGCCCATGCCGTAACCCTTCACGGTTTTGGCGAGGATGACGGTCGGCATGTCTTTCGTTTTCGTTGCGGCGTCGTACGCTGCGTATACTTTGTGCGGATCGTGGCCACCGCGATTCAGACGCCAAATGTCGTCGTCGGAAAGATTGCGCACCATCGCGGCCGTTTCCGGATATTTTCCGAAGAAATGCTCACGCGTGTACGCGCCGCCGAACGCTTTGCACGCCTGGTATTCGCCGTCGACGGTTTCCATCATCAACTGACGCAGCTTGCCGTCGGTGTCGCGCGCGAGCAGCGGATCCCAATAGCTGCCCCACACCACCTTGACGACGTTCCAGTCCGCGCCGCGGAACACACCTTCGAGTTCCTGGATGATCTTGCCGTTGCCGCGCACCGGACCATCGAGGCGCTGCAGATTGCAGTTGATCACGAAGATGAGGTTGTCGAGTTTCTCGCGGCCCGCGAGGGAAATCGCGCCGAGCGATTCCGGCTCGTCGGATTCGCCGTCGCCCATGAAACACCACACTTTGCGATCCGACGGCGCGATCAATCCACGCCGCTCCAGATATTTCATGAAGTGCGCTTGATAGATCGCCTGCAGCGGACCGAGGCCCATCGAGACGGTCGGCACCTGCCAGTAATCCGGCATCAGCCACGGATGCGGATACGACGACAAGCCATGACCCTTGCCCGCCACTTCCATGCGGAACAGATCGAGCTGGTCTTCGCCGATGCGGCCCTCGAGGAACGAACGCGCATAGACACCCGGCGACGAATGGCCTTGATGGAAAATCAGATCGCCCGGGTGATTTTCGTTCGGCGCGCGCCAGAAATGGTTGAAGCCGACGTCATACAACGTCGCGCTCGATGCGAAACTCGCGATGTGTCCGCCGAGTTCGCCCGGCTTGCGGTTCGCGCGAACGACCATCGCCATCGCGTTCCAGCGGATGAGGCAGCGGATGCGCCATTCCATGTTCGCATCGCCCGGCATCTTCGCTTCGAGATTGGTCGGGATCGTGTTGACATATTCGGTGGTTGGCGAAAACGGCAGGTAGCCGCCTGAGCGGCGGGTCGAATCGACCATGCGCTCGAGCAGGAAATGCGCGCGTTCGGGACCGTCGGCGTGGATGACGGCGTCGAGCGCTTCGGACCACTCCTTGGTTTCGGCGGGGTCGATGTCTTGATTCAGGACGTCCTGCAGGATGTTCATTGGAATCTCCGATTTCGCCGGCCAAAACGCGAGCCCAGGGCCGCGCGGAGGCGCGGACCGATTGCCGGAAGTCTACCGTTTTGCTGTAAATAAGGCATGACGCACGCGCATCATCGGGCCGATGTTATCTTTCGGCGCGCGGCCAGCTACGGGGAAGTATCGCGTGAACGCACTGCAGCCAAAAATGAAGTCTGTTTCACGCTGGATCGTCGCGGCGTTCCTCGTCGGCGCTGGGGTTGCGCATGCGACGGATCTGGTCATCTACGACGAGGCGCTCGAAAACGGTTTTTCGACGGATGATTCGTACTTCGGCGGACTGGTCGTCGGCAGCACCACGAAAGCCCACACGGGTTCCAAGTCGATCGCGCTCACCGGCCAAGCCGGCGCGAATGCGTTCAATGCGTTGGCGTTTACCGGGACGACGTCGTATTCGACCGCGACGTATCCCGTCCTGCATTTCTGGATCTACGGCAGCGCGCCGGGCGCGCAAAATTTCGACGTCGAGCTTTACGCGAGCCGCAACAGCGGAATGCCCGATAAAAGCGCTTCGCTCAACTCGTACATTAATGGCGGCGCGATCGGAAACGGCGTTTGGCGCGAGGTCACGGTCAATTTCGCGCAGCCGCCGCTGTCATATATCGGAACGATCGATCGTATCGACATTCAATCGGAATCATCGTCGGCGCAAAGCACGATTTATCTTGACGACATTTCGCTGCAATCGAGCGTCGTCGACGAAATTTTCGCGAACGGCTTCGAAGGCGGCACCGTGACGCCGCCGACCAATGGCCTCGTCGACGAACAAAACGTCACCGTGCTCAACAGGGTTAGCGATCGCTTCACGTGGCGCGATGCCTCGAACCAGGCGCGCGTCGCCGTCCTTGCACAAAACAATCACGGACAGGCGGCCAACGGCAGCTACGGCGGCGAGTTGATCGAGTACAAGTATCAGACCGGCGGCGCGACGCGCACGGTCGACGCGTCAGGTAACGGCGCGAGCGGTTTTGGCTACGTCGTCTCGCATCCGAACGATGATGGCGGTACCGGCTGCACCGGCCAAAAAATCGACAACCTCTACAACGACGGGTACGACACGTCGCTGCTCGGACATTTCCGCGGCGGCACGTGGTCTCGCGTGTTCGTCGGGCGTCATCACGCCATCTTCCGTTTCTCGACGACGTATCCGCGTTACTGCTCGACGGTGGCCGCGCATACCGGTTACATCGTGCCCGTGACGATCGACTGGTCGTTCTCGACCGGACACGACAGTCCGCTGTGGTCCATCACGTGGGATCTTTCCGGCGTTCCGCAAAACGGCATCGAGGACGATTCCCGCGCACCGTACGGTGAACTTCTCTTCGACGGCAGCGCCACCGAAGGCGCGCACGAAGAAATCGCCGGCGTGGGCTGGGGCGACGGCTTCAAGTTCACGACCACCGACGATCCGGTCACGTTCAACAGCCAGTGGGACTGGACGGGCGCGAACACGATTCCCTACGTCAAGCTGTGGACCGATGCCCCGCGCGACGCGACCATGGGCATGGTGCAGACGCAGACGCTCACGCAGCAGGATGCCGGCG
>DATBAU010000034.1:0-11668 GCA_036271355.1 Rudaea sp.
CGGGCATGCCGCATTGGGAAAAACTACTCGACTTCAACCCGCAACCGCTCACCGCCGAGGAACAGGCGTTCGTCGACGGACCGGTCACCGAGTTGTGCGCGATGATCGACGACTGGCAGGTGCAGCAACTGCGCGATCTGCCGCCGAACGTGTGGGATTTCATGAAGCAAAAAGGTTTCTTCGGCATGATCATTCCGCAGGAATTCGGCGGCCACGGTTTTTCGGCGATCGCGCACTCGCGCGTGGTGACGAAACTCTCGACGCGCTCCGTCGCCGCCGCGGTGACGGTGATGGTGCCCAACTCGCTCGGCCCCGGCGAACTGCTCCTGCACTACGGCACCGACGAACAAAAACAGTACTACCTGCCGCGCCTGGCGAAGGGCGAAGAGATTCCTTGCTTCGGTTTGACCGGTCCGGAAGCCGGCTCCGATGCGGCCGCGACGCAATCGACCGGCGTCGTCGAGAAGCGCGTCGTCGACGGCAAGGAAATTCTCGGGCTGCGGCTCAACTGGAAAAAACGCTACATCACGCTTGCGCCAGTGGCGACGCTGATCGGCCTCGCCTTCCGCATCAAGGATCCGGATCACCTGCTCGGCGACAAGGACGATCTCGGCATTTCCTGCGCGCTGATTGCGCGCAATCTTCCCGGCATCGACATCGGCGAGCGCCACGATCCGATGGGCGTGCCGTTCATGAACGGTCCGATCGTCGGCACGGATGTGTTTGCGCCGATGGATTGCCTGATCGGCGGCGACAAAGGCATCGGCCAGGGCTGGCGCATGTTGATGGAATGTTTGGCGGCGGGGCGTTCGATTTCGTTGCCCGCGCTTTCCGTCGGCGCGGCGCAAATGGCGACGCGCCTAAGCGGTGCGTATGCGACAGTGCGCGAACAATTCGACACGCCGATCGGTCGTTTCGAAGGCATCGAAGAACCGCTCGCGCGCATCGCGGGCAAAACGTATCTGATGACGGCGACGCGCACGCTCACCTGCGGCGCGCTCGATGCGGGCGAAAAACCCGCCGTGCTGTCGGCGATCGCGAAGGCGTATCTCACCGAAGGCATGCGCGAAGTGATCACCGACGCGATGGACATCCGCGCCGGTGCGGCGATCCAGCGCGGTCCGCGCAATTCGCTGGCGCGTTCGTGGGATGCGGTGCCGATCGGCATCACCGTCGAAGGCGCGAATATCCTGACGCGCTCGATGATCGTATACGGGCAAGGTGCGATCCGCTGCCATCCGTTCGTGCAGCACGAAATCACCGCGATCGCCGACAAGGATCTCAAGCGGTTCGACAAAGCGCTGTTCGGCCACGTCAACCTGCTGATGCGCAACATCACGCGCGCGAAACTGCTGGCGTGGACGAGCAGCCGGCTCGCCGCCGCGCCGCGCACGGAAGATACTGCGCGTTATTTCCAGCATCTATCGCGCTTATCCGCGGCGTTCGAAGTGTTGTCCGATGTCGCGATGGGCACGCTCGGCGGATCGCTGAAACGTCGCGAAAAAATTTCCGGACGGCTCGCCGATGCGCTCGCGTACATGTATCTCGCGTCGGCGTCGCTCAAGCGGTATCACGACGAAGGCAAGACAACCGCCAACTACAACCTCGTGCGCTGGAGCGTGCAGCATTGCCTGTACCGCGTGCAGGAAGCGCTGCTCGGCGTGCTCGACAATTTTCCCGCGCGCGGCGTCGCGTTCTTTTTGAAGATCGCGATGTTTCCGCTCGGGCCGCGCTTTCGTCCGCCGTCGGACAAACTCGGCTCGCGCGTCGCGCGCGACATCCTCGAAGACCGCGAAGCGCGCATCAATCTAACGCCGGACATCTTCGTGCCGCCGCCGACCGAGGAAGGACTCGGCGCGCTCGAAGCCGCACTCGACAAGGCGGTGCGCGCCATTCCGGTCGAAACGAAACTGCGCGACGCGGTGCGCGAAGGCCGCCTCGACCGCGCGCCGGGCTACATGCTCGACGAGATGGGCCGCGAAGCCGGCGTGATCACCGAACAGGAATACGGCTGGCTGCAGGAAGCCGAAGCCGCCCGCAACGAAGTCATCGCCGTCGACGCATTCGACGCCGAGACGTTCAAGACATTACATTAAGCGCATGAGCACACCGAACGCATCGCATCTCGACCCGGAACTCGGCCATCGCGTCGATGCGCTGAGCAACGAATGCCGCGGCCTCGGCAGCAACTGGAACCGCGACCGTGCCGAGAAACTTTACGAAGAAGCCGAAGCGCTCGCCGAGCGCGCGCAGGTTTCCGAACTGACGGATCTGTCCGAATCGCTGCTCGGTTTCGGCGCGTATCTGAGTTCGTTCGCCGACAGCGCAGTACGGCCCAATCCCGCGCAGATCGAACAGTTGAATGCGCTCGGCGAAGCAGTCGCCGATGCACTGCAACGTTATCGCGCGCGCATCGAAGTGGCGGTGCTGTCGCCGGAACGCGTTTCGGCCATGCCGCTGCGTCCGGCGATTCATTATCTCGGCACGAATCCGGTTCACCGTGAAGCGTTGCGCTCGCATCTGGGCCTGCTCGGCTACGACCTCGCCGCGTGCAGCGAAGTCAGCGACGTCGAAGAAGCGCTCGAACTCGGCGGCGTACTCGCGCTCGTCGTCGGCGCGGAAAGTCTCGACCGCTGGCTCAACGAACGCCGCAGCGAAGTCGATGCGAGCATGGCGACGCGCGCGCCGCTGGTCGTGCTGAGCGATCACGACGACATCGACGTGCGTCTGCGCGCGATGCGTTGTCAGGCCGAATCGATGTTCGTGTTACCCGACGACGCGAATCGCATCGCGCCGCGGCTCGCCGGCATGATCGCCGACCGTTCCGAACCGTATCGCGTATTGATCGTCGACGACGACAACTCGATGCGCTTGTTCTGCGCTTCGGTATTGCGTCACAACCACATGGACGCGCACGCCGTCGCCACGCCGGAAGACGCGCTGCAGGCACTGCAGAGTTTCATGCCGGACGTGATTCTCGCCGACTTGTACATGCCGCAGATTTCCGGATTCGAATTGCTCGCGCTGTTCCGTGCGCATCCGCGCACCGCGTTCACGCCGGTGGTTTTGTTGTCGGGCGACACGGACACCGAAAAACGTTTCGCCGCGCTGCACATCGGCGGCGACGACTACCTGACGAAGCCGATTCGTCCGCGCCATCTCGTCGCCGCCGTGACGAACCGCGCACGCCGTGCGCGCTGGATGCGACGCGAGCTGCTCGGCGCGCGCTGACGATTCGATCATGCAGGCCGACTGGTTCTTCGATTTCATTTCGCCGTTCTCGTACCTGCAATTGCGCAAGGTTCGCGAGTGGCGGCAACGGCTCGACATCACGCCGGTGCCGATCGCGTTCGGCGCGGTGCTCAACCACACCGGCACGCTCGGTCCCGCCGAAGTTCCGGGCAAACGCGAGCACATGTATCGCCACATCGTATGGCAAGCGGAACGCGCGGGAATCGCGCTGAAATTTCCGCCCACGCATCCGTTCAATCCGCTCGTCGCGCTACGGTTGTGCATCGCGACGGGCACGACGTGGGAATCGATCGAGAAGATTTTCGAACACATCTGGCGCGACGGACGCGCGGGCGTCAGCGTGGATGATCTCGCCGACATCGCACGCCGGTTCGGCATCGACGATGCGGAAAAAGCCGCCGCCGATCCGACCGTGAAAGCACAACTGCGCGCCAATACCGACAACGCCATCGCCGCCGGTGTGTTCGGCGTGCCGACGTTGCGTGTCGGCGACGAGATGTTCTGGGGCAACGACACGTCGGCGATGGTCGAGGAATGGCTCGACGATCCGCAGCGTTTCGCATCCGCGGAATATCAGCGCGTCGGCGCGCTGCCGCTCGGCGTGGAACGGCGTCGCCAGTAGATTCGTATCGCCGAAGTTCTTTCAGTCAGGGCGATGTGCGACGACGACCGTCCTGCCGTAGCCCCACGGCGCATTTTTTGGCGTTTGCGACGTGACGTCGACGAAACCCGCGTCGCGCAGGCGGTCGACGATGTCGTTGCCGTAGTCGCGGTAGGCGAGAATCCCGGCGCCATTGCGCAACGGATCGGTGTGATAAACCGGCGGAAGCAGGTAATCGATTTCCTCCCCGCGCAGCACAGCGCGTTCCACGGTGTGTTCGCCACCGTGGAACGGAACCGTGAACACCATGATCCCGCCGGGCCGCAATATTCGCCGTAACTCTGCGAACGCGCGCGCGTCGTCGGGAACATGTTCCAGCACTTCGGTGTGCGTGATCACGTCGAAACTCGCGTCGGCGTAGCTGAAATGCTGCACATCTTCGCAGCGAACGCCGTTGTGGAAATCGCCTGGTTTAACGTCGGCGAAATATTCCGATAGCGTCACGCGCGGGGTTGTCTTGCGCAAAAACTCGGCGAGAGGTCCGCGTGCGGACAGCTCGCATACGTCACGCGCGTGGAGGTCCGGTACTACGCTTCGCAATATCGTTCCAAGCGATCGATGCACGGTGCCCGCGCCGCAGGCCGCGCAGCGGACGCCGGCCTCGCCGTCGCACATGCGAAGAAAAATTCGTGGTCCGCAAAACGGGCAGCGCCGAACGCCAATGGCGAAATCGCGCCATGACAACTGCTTGAAGAAAGATCGCGTCCGGCGTCGGAGTCGATCAAGTTTGGAGTAGTACGCAGAAACCATTGTGCTGCCGGGCATGTCGCCGCAATGTAGTCGCACAGCGCGGCGCCGTGCAAGACGACACCGGTCGGCGCTGGCGCAATCGCGAAACTAACGCGCTTCGATCACGGCGCGGATGTGTGCGAGCGCGACGTCGATGTCGGCGCGGCTCACGTCGAGATGCGTCACCGCGCGGACGGTTTGACGGCCCATCGGCCCCATTCGAACATCGCGCTTGAGCAACGCCGCGCAGAGCCATTCGGCGTCGATGCCATCGGCAGTCACATCGAAATAAACGAGATTGGTTTCCACGCCGCCCGCGTCGATGCGCAGGCCGTCGATGTCGGAAAGTCCGTCCGCGAGACGCTTCGCATTGGCGTGATCGTCGGCCAGACGATCGACGTTGTGATCCAGTGCATACGAACACGCCGCGGCGATGATGCCGCTTTGACGCATCGCGCCGCCAATGCGCATTTTCCAGCGCTCGGCGTCGGCGGCGAACGCGCGCGTTCCCGCGAGTATCGCGCCGCCCGGCGCGCCGAGGCCTTTCGAGAAATCGATCCATACAGAATCGAAGCCGCGCGCGTAGTCGGCCGCGGAAATGCCGCTGGCGACACACGCGTTGAGCAGTCGCGCGCCGTCCATGTGCGCGGACAGACCCGCCGCGTGCGCGATATCGCTGACTTCACTCAAAACGGACAATGGCCAAATCGCGCCGCCGCCGAGGTTGGATGTCTGTTCCACTTCTACGAGCCGTTGTCGCGGCGCGTACGGGCGATCGGCGCGGATTTTTTCGCGCAACTGATCGGCGCTGTACAAACCGCGCACACCGGCGATCGGGTTGATCATCACACCGGCCAGTGCTGCGGGACCGCCGCCTTCGAAACCGATGATGTGCGACGTGGCGTCGCAGATCACTTCCTCACCCTGCCGGCAATGCACCGCGAGTGCGATCTCGTTGCACATCGTGCCGGACGGCAGATACACCGCCGCCTCTTTGCCGAGAAGCGCGGCGCAACGCTCGATGAGCGCGTTGACGCTCGGGTCTTCGCCGGCGCGCTCGTCGCCGACGGGCGCTTGCGCCATCACCTCGCGCATTGCGGGTGTGGGCTTGGTTTTGGTGTCGCTGAACAGATCGATCATGGTGCGCTCGTGTTATTTCGCTGCCGTCCGTGCGGCGCGCTACCATAGCGCCAGCCTTCGGAGCCCGCAAATGCGCTCACTGATTTTCGCCGGTGTCATCGCCTGCGGCGGCGCGCGTGCCGCGGAAGTATACAAATGCACAAATGCGACCGGCATCCCGGCGTTTCAGGATCATCCGTGCGCGACCGGCGATCAGGAAGCGAAGGTGCATGTCACGGGCACGTCCGCCGCGCCGCAGCCGGTGGACAACAGCGTTCCGCCGCCGCGCGGACCCGCCGTGCCGCCGCCGCGCGTGCAGCCGCGAAATCCGACGCCGCCGATGTGGGTGTGCGTGCGTCCGGAAGACGGAACGCAATACATGAGCCGCGACGGTGTGACACAGCCGCGCATGGTGCCCGCCGGCGTGCTCGGCATTCCGGGCAAGAGTCTCAGCGAAGCGTATGCGCCCGGTGGCATCGGCGTGTCGGCGCCGGGTTTGCGCACGATTCCGATCGATCGATCGGCGCGATCCGCTATCGCCGGCGATTACGTCGCGGTGCAGGATCAATGTTCGCAAGCCTCGCGCGCGCAAGTGTGCGGCTATCTCGAAAAGCAGTACGACGACGTGCATCAGAAACTCAAGCGCGCGTTCAAGGACGAGCAAGCGGTGTTGCAGCCGCAGGAAGATCAGTTGCTCAACGATCTTTCCGGCTGCTGATCCGATCGGACTTTTCTACGGCACCAGCGCGAACGTGCGATGGCGTTGTTCGAGATCGATCAGGAAACGTTTCGTCGGAAGTCCGCCGCCGTAACCGACGAGCTTGCCGGTGCTGCCGATCACGCGATGACACGGCACGATGATCGCAATCGGATTCTGTCCGTTCGCCGCACCGACGGCGCGTGACGCGGTGATGTCGCCGAGCGTGCGCGCGATGGCGCCGTAGCTCGTCGTTTCGCCGTACGGAATTCGCACCAGTTCATTCCACACCGCGATCTGGAAATCGGTGCCGGTCGGCGCGAGCGCCAGATCGAATGCTTGTAACGCGCCGGCGAAATAGGCGTCGACTTGTGCACGCACGTGATCGAGACGCGACGAATCGTGAGTCCAGTCCGGCCGTATCGGCAATGAACCGGGACCTTTGTCGAAATGCAGGTGCGACAAGCCGCCCTCGTTGATCGCGAGTAGCAAATTGCCGACCGGCGACGCGTGAAAATCGTAGAACGTTTTCATGGTGTCGACGCTCGCCACAGATGCAGCACGGCGTACGCGCGCCACGGTTGCCACGCGGCGGCGATCGCATGCAATTCGCGCAGCGGAACTGGTTTTCCATCGCGTGCGACGGCGCGGCGCAGCACGAGATCCGCCGCGGGAAATGCATTCGGATTGCTGAGCGCACGCATTGCGATGTACTGCGCGGTCCAGTCGCCGATGCCGGGAAGTTGCGTCCAGCTCGTGACGAAATCATCGAGCGGCTGATCGCGGTCGACGCTGACGACACCATCGCGCACAGCGCGCGAAATCGTGTTGAGCGTCGCCGCACGTGCGCGCGTGAGGCCGATCGAAGTGAGATCGACATCCGCGATGGCATCGGGTTCCGGAAACAGATTGATGCGTTTTCCGTCGACATCGACGACCGATTTTCCGTATCGCTCGACGATGCGTTGCGCGAGCGTGCGCGCGGCCGCGACGCTGATCTGCTGACCGAGCACGGCGCGGATCGCGAATTCGAAAACGTCCCAACCACCCGGCAAGCGCTGGCCAGGATTTGCGCGAATGCATTTTTTCAGATGGCGGTGTTTCGACAAAAATTGGTTGATCGTCGCGATGTCGGCGTCGGTGTCGAACACGCGGCGCACGTGCGCGGCGATGTCGGCATGGCGTGCGACATCGGGAAAATCGATGACGAGTTTCAGCGCGTCGCCGGCGCCTTGTTCGACGCGCACACGGCCGACTTTTCCGTGGAGCGCGAAGTCGCGTTCGTAGCCTTTTTCATTGACGCGTTCGACGCTCGGAATCGCACGCTTGCCGAGAAACGTCAGCAGCGCGGCGAAATCGTACGGCGGCTGATAGCGCAGACGATACGTCTTCCGTGTGGGTTTCCGAGGCATGGCGAGAATTGTAACGGCGGCCGTCGATGGCCACTATCCGGTTCTTGCGCGTCAGAAACCGTAGCGCAAAAAACCGCCGTCGACGGCGATGCATTCGCCCGTGATGTACGACGATGCCGGCATGCACAGGAACGCGACGGCTGCGGCAACTTCCTCGGGTTCTCCGATGCGTTCGAGCGGCGTGCGGATGAGCACGTCGTCGAGATAATCCGGATCGGCGAGTGCGCCTTCGGTGCGATGCGTGCGGATGTACCACGGTGCGACGGAATTCACGCGAATGCCATCGGCCGCCCATTCGCAGGCGAGATTGCGCGTGAGCTGATGCAATGCGGCTTTCGTCATGCCGTACAGCGAACCGGTGCGCACGTGAACGATGCCGGACACCGAACCGACGTTAACGATCGCCGCGTTCGCGTGTTCACTCAGATGCGGATGCGCGAGCCGACTCATCTCGAACGCGGACAGAAGATTCCGGTCGATCAGATCGCGCACGTCGTCCTCGCGATAGTCGAGCGTGGGTTTGGTGATGTTGCCGCCGGCGTTGTTGACGAGCAGCGACAACGGCATTTGCAGATCGGCGATCCAGTCGAGAATATCGAGACGTTGCTCGTTCACGGCCACATCGGCGGCGAGGGCGAGAATTTCGCGCTCGGGAAATTCTTCGCTCACTTCGGCGCGCGCTTGCTCCAGATGCGTTTCGTCGCGCGCCACCATCAGCACGTCGGCGCCGAGCGCGGCGAATTCGCGCGCGCACGCGAGGCCGATGCCTTTGCTCGCGCCGGTGATCAGGCAGGTTTGACCGTCCATCCTCCAGCGTGTCGCGTTGGCCATGCGAGCGTCTCGTCGCGGCTTGTCCACGCAGCCGCCATGGCGCAGACTTTAAGCGTTCCCGTTGGAGATGGCCATGAAATCGCTGTTGTTGCCGATCGTCTGCGCAGTCGCGCTCGCCGCCTGTTCCAAAGCGAAGCAGCCCGATCCGCCGCCGCCACCGCCGGCGCAGAAAACGATCATCGATGCGCAGCTGAAGGCGCTGCAGAAAGCGAAAGACGTGCAGAACGTCGTCGACGATCAGAAGAAAAAATCCGACAAGCAACTCGACGACAACGGCGGCTGAGTCGGCCGCCGTGTCCGCGTGCGATCAGTGCAGATCGCAGAAGCAGTACGAGAACACGCCGAAGTGCTTGCCTTGCATCGACTGCAGCAGGCGGATCTGATCGCGCACTTCGGGTTGCGCCAGTAAACCGACCGGCATCTCGGGCAGGATCGAATGGACGAAACGCGCCGTCGCGGTGTCGTCGTCGTGCAGACTTAGCAGGAAACGCTCCCACGTCGAAATGGGTTTTTCGATGTAGTGCAAACGATAATCGTTGCCGAGCTTCGCGCGTTGCGCCGCCGCTGCCGCCGCCTCTTCTAGACCGCCCATCTTGTCGACGAGTCCGCGTTCGAGCGCCTGATCGCCGCTCCACACGCGGCCGCGCGCGATGGCGTCGATGTCCTCTTTCGTCTTGTGCCGCGCGGCGGCGACGTTGCCGATGAAATCCTGATAACCCTTGTTGATCAGCGCCTGGATCGTTTCGCCGACTTTCGGATCGAGCGGCCGGCGCGGATCGAGCGCGCCGGCGAGCGGCGTGGTGCCGACGCCATCGGTGTGCACGCCGATCTTGGCGAGCGTGTTCGGAATCGTGAAGAACAAACCGAAGATGCCGATCGATCCGGTGATCGTGGTCGGCTGCGCGTAGATCTCGTCGCCGTTCATCGAAATCCAGTAACCGCCGGACGCGGCGACATCGCCCATCGACACGACGACGGGTTTGCCGGCCGCTTTGGTCAACTCTATTTCGCGGCGGATGAGTTCGGACGCGAACGCATCGCCGCCGGGCGAGTTCACGCGCAGCACCACGGCTTTGATCGATGAATCTTCGCGCGCCTGACGTACGAGTTGCGCGGTGGAATCACCGCCGATCGTTCCGGGTGGCTGATCGCCGCCGAGGATTTCGCCTTCGGCCACGATGACACCGATTTCAGGCCGCGTGTCGAGCGCCATCTGCCGTTCGACGACGTTGGAATATTCGAGAAAACCGACTTTGCGATACGAATGATCTTCCGCTGCGCCTTTCGCGGCGAGTGCGGCGTCGGCCTGATCTTTCGTCACGAGTTCGTCGACGAGCTTGGTTTCGAGCGCGACTTTCGCCATGTCGCCGCCGTTGGATTTCACGACATTCGCGAAGTCGGCGATCTGTGCGGTGAGCTGCGCGGGATCGAGATGGCGTTGCGCGGCGATGTCCTTGAGATAGTCGTTCCACACATCGTTCATCCAGAACAGATCGGCTTCGCGTGCTTCGGGCGATTCGTCGTCGCGGATGTACGGTTCGGCGAACGATTTGAATTCACCGACGCGGAACAGATGGACATCGACGCCGAGCCAGTCGAGCGCCTGCTTGAAATAACTGCGGTACGCACTGAAGCCGACGAGCAGCACGCCTTCCTCGCTGCCCGGATGCAAAAGAATGCGGTTCGCATGTGCGGCGAGATAGTACTGGCCCTGCGACATGCCGTTGGATACGGCGATGATTTCTTTGCCGGCGGCTTTGAAGCGGTCGAGCGCGGTGCCGATTTCGCGCAACGTCGACAATCCCGCACCCTCGATGTTGTCGGGCTCGATCACGATGCGTTCGATATGCGCGTCGTGCGTCGCCGCGTCGATGGCGCGCAGGATGTCGCGCAACTGGACTTCGCGAACCTTGCCGCCGACTACGCTGGAGAAAGCGCGTTGCGCGGCGTCGGCGGTGTATTGCTCGACGATCGAGCCTTTCGGGTCGAGCACGAGCGCGGTGTGGTCTTCGATGCTTGGCGCGCTGCTGCGCATGGCGATCACGACCAGCACGACGATGATGATGAAGATGATATTGACGACGAGCAGTCGCGCGAAATTGATCAGCGCCCACAGCCCGACGAAAAATCCGATGAACCACCCGCGCTTTTTCTGGTCTGCCATGGCCATTTTTCTCCGATATAGGCGGCGAGGTTACCCGATGCTGTCGCATCCGGCACGTGACGAAAGACTATGGCGCGCCATGCCGTCGGGCGAGTGTCGCGAAACGCGCGAACAACAGAATCGCGGCGACGCTCAATCCGGCGATCAAACCGATCCACATGCCGCGCGCGCCAAGGCCTTGCCGGAACGTGAGCCACCAGCCGACCGGCATACCGATGCCCCAATACGCGATGGTGGTGATGATCATGGGGATCGTCGTGTCTTTCAGCCCGCGCAATGCGCCGTTCGCGGTGACCTGGATGCCGTCGGAAAATTGGAAGATCGCGGCGAGCAACAACAATTGCGCCGCATAGGAGGACACGTTGGCGTCGTCGGTATACAAATGCGAAATCGCGTGCGGCAAAAACGCCATCGCCGCGCACGAAAACGCTTGTGTGAGCAGGCACGTGGCGATGCCGACGTAGCCCGCGTAACGCACGCCCAATGCATCGCCGCGACCGACGGCGAGACCGACGCGCACCGTCGTCGCCATTGCCACGCCGAGCGGCAGCATGAACGCGACCGAGGCGACGTTGATCGCGATCTGATGCCCGGCGACGACATCCGCGCCGAGCGATCCGATCAGCAGCGCCGTCGCGACGAACAGACTCGCTTCCATCAACACGGCGATGCCCATCGGCACGCCGAGGCGCAGCAAGTCATAGATCTCGCGAACGCGCGGCGGATCGAAACGCGTGAGCGGTGCGTACGGCACATACGAACGGCGTAACGCGATGTACGTGAGAAACGCGAAGAATTGCAGC
>DATBAU010000035.1:0-2624 GCA_036271355.1 Rudaea sp.
TGCGCGCGGCGGCGACCATCGGCATCACCATCCCGAAACTGTGCGCGACGGAATTGCTCGACGCGTTCGGATCGTGCCGCTTGTGCCTCGTGCAGGTCGAGGGCATGAAAGGTTATCCGGCCTCGTGCACCACGCCGGTGACGCAGGGCATGAAAGTCACGACGCAGAACCAGAAGCTCGGCGAGATCCGCCGCGGCGTGATGGAACTGTACATCTCCGATCATCCACTCGATTGCCTGACGTGCCCCGCGAACGGCCACTGCGAACTGCAGGACATGGCCGGCGCCGTCGGACTGCGCGAAGTGCGCTACGGCTACGATGGCGAGAATCACGTCTACGCGAAAAAATCCGACGGCACGCTCAATCCGCTGTTCGCTAAGAAGGACGAAACGAATCCGTACTTCACGTTCGATCCGTCGAAATGCATCGTCTGCTCGCGTTGCGTGCGCGCGTGCGAGGAACAGCAGGGTACGTTCGCGCTGACGATCGAGGCGCGCGGTTTCGAATCGAAAGTGTCGCCGAGCGAGAACGAGAATTTCCTCGATTCCGAATGCGTCTCGTGCGGTGCGTGCATCCAGGCGTGTCCGACCGCGACGCTCACTGAAAAATCGGTGATCGCGATGGGCCAGGCCGAGCACAGCATCGTGACGACGTGCGCGTATTGCGGCGTCGGCTGTTCGTTCCGTGCGGAAATGCGCGGCGAAGAACTCGTGCGCATGGTGCCGAACAAGGACGGTCACGCGAACCACGGTCACTCGTGCGTGAAAGGTCGCTTCGCGCTCGGCTACGCGACGCATCCGGACCGCATCACCAAACCGATGGTCCGCGCGAAGATTTCCGATCCGTGGCGCGAAGTGAGCTGGGAAGAAGCGATTACGCATGTCGCTTCCGAATTCCGCCGCATTCAGGCGACGTACGGCCGCGATTCGATCGGTGGCATCACCTCGTCGCGCTGCACCAACGAGGAAACGTACCTCGTGCAGAAACTCGTGCGGGCGGCGTTCGGCAACAACAACGTCGACACCTGCGCGCGCGTGTGCCATTCGCCGACCGGTTATGGTTTGAAGAATACGTTGGGCGAATCCGCCGGCACGCAGGACTTCGATTCGATCGAAGAATGCGATGTCGTGTTGCTGATCGGCGCGAATCCCACCGATGCGCATCCGGTGTTCGGATCGCAGTTGAAACGGCGTTTGCGCGACGGCGCGAAACTCATCGTCGCCGATCCGCGCCGCATCGATCTGGTGCGCACGCCGCATGTGAAAGCGTCGTATCACTTGCCGCTGCGTCCGGGCACGAACGTCGCGCTGCTCAACAGTCTCGCGCACACGATCGTGACCGAAGGATTGGTCGACGAAGATTTCGTCGCCGCGCGCTGCGAGAAGCCCGCGTTCGACAAATGGCGCGCGTTCGTCTCTGAAGAACGCAATTCGCCGGAAGCACTTGAAAGCGAAACCGGCGTGCCAGCGGCAGACGCACGCGCCGCTGCGCGTTTGTACGCGACGGGCGGCAACGCAGGTATCTATTACGGCCTCGGCGTCACCGAACACGCGCAAGGTTCGACCGCGGTGATGGGCATCGCCAATCTCGCCATGGCGACGGGAAATATCGGGCGTCCGGGCGTCGGCGTGAATCCGCTGCGCGGACAGAACAACGTGCAGGGTTCGTGCGACATGGGTTCGTTCCCGCACGAGTTCACCGCGTATCGCCACGTATCCGACGACGCCGTGCGCGCCACGTTCGAGGAAGCGTGGGGCGTGAAACTGGTCGACGAACCGGGCCTGCGCATTCCGAACATGTTCGACGCGGCCATCGACGGCGAATTCAAGGGTCTGTACATCGAAGGCGAGGACATCGGCCAGAGCGATCCGAACACGCAGCACGTGTTTGCATCGCTCACGTCGATGGAATGCATCGTCGTGCAGGATCTGTTCTTGAACGAGACGGCGAAATTCGCGCACGTATTTTTGCCCGGTTCGTCGTTCCTCGAAAAGGACGGCACGTTCACCAACGCGGAACGCCGCGTTTCGCCGGTGCGCAAAGTGATGCGTCCACCGGGCGGTTACGCGGATTGGGAAATTACGCAGCTCATCTCCAACGCGATGGGCTATCCGATGAATTACTCACATCCATCGGAAATCATGGACGAGATCGCGCGCCTCACCCCGACGTTCACGCGCTTGAGCTTCGAGAAAATCGATGAACTCGGCTCGGTGCAATGGCCGTGCAACGACGAACATCCGCAAGGCACACCGACCATGCACGTCGGCGAATTCGTGCGCGGCAAAGGCCGCTTCCTCATCACCGAATATCAGCCGACGACGGAAAAAGTGAATCGTCGTTTCCCGCTGATTCTCACGACCGGACGGATTTTGTCGCAGTACAACGTCGGCGCGCAGACGCGGCGCACGGCGAATGTCGCGTGGCACGCGGAAGATTTATTCGAGATCCATCCGGTCGATGCGGAAGACCGCGGCATCAACGACGGCGATTGGGTCGGCATCGAAAGCCGCGCCGGCGAAACGGTGCTGCGCGCCAAAGTGAGCGAACGCATGCAGCCGGGCGTTGTATATACGACGTTCCATTTCCCCGGTTCCGGCGCGAACGTGATCACCACGGAGAAT
>DATBAU010000036.1:0-5097 GCA_036271355.1 Rudaea sp.
GCGATCGCGACGATGATGAACTGGATGATCGTGTTGAGGAACACGCCGTATTTGATGATCGCGCCGCCGGTGACGTTGCCTTTCGCGTCGACGACGGGCGCACCGATGCGAACCATCAAGTCGGAGAAGTCGATGCCGCCGATCGCGTAGCCGATGGGCGGCATGATGATGTTGTCCACCAGCGAGGTGACGATCTTGCCGAACGCCGCGCCGATCACCACGCCGACGGCGAGATCGACCACGTTGCCGCGCATTGCAAATGCTTTGAATTCTGTGAGCAAGCCCATCGTCGTCTCCTGCGTGGAAATGTCCCCCGCGCTTACTGTAACCCAGGTTACGTGATCGCGCCCTTGAGTTCGCCGATGTTTTCCATGCGCGCATGAAACTGGTCGCCCGGCTTGAGCGAGCCGACGCCCGACGGTGTGCCGGTGAAGATGAGATCGCCCGCGCGCAACTCAAACAGTTTCGACAGTTCGTGGATGATCTGCGGCACGCCGAATATCATGTCGGAAATGTCGCCTTGCTGGCGCGTCTCGCCGTTGATGTCGAGCGAAAGTTTGCCGCGCAGCGGATGGCCGGATTTGGTCGCTTGCCGGATCGCCGACACCGGTGCGGAGCGGTCGAACGCCTTGGCGATATCCCACGGATGGCCTTTCGACTTCAGCGTGTTCTGCAGATCGCGCCGCGTGAGATCGATGCCGACCGCATACCCATACACATGCCGTAGCGCATCCTGTTTGGCGAGGTTGACACCACCGGACTGCAGCGCGACGACGAGTTCGACTTCGTGATGCAAATCCTTCGTCTGCGAGGGATACGGAATGAAGCTCGCGTCGGGCACAACGGCGTCGTTCGGTTTGCAGAAGAACATCGGCGTCTCGCGATCGATCGCCATGCCGAGTTCCTTCGCGTGGTCGGCATAATTGCGGCCGATACAGTAAATGCGATGCACAGGAAACCGCGCATGCGAATCGGCGATCGCGACCGAGGGGACCTCCGGCGCGGCGAACACGAATTCCATGGCGAACTCCTTTGCGGACCCAGCAGGCGAGCATACCAAAACGCCGTTCTTTCGCCGCGAATTCCTGACAACTGTCATGCGCGAATCATGACCTCCGACTCTGCCTGCGACACGCGCCGGATGCGACTCTATGGCACACTGGAAGATTGCCGGGGCGGAAAGTCATCACCGTGGAAAAATCGGAATTGCTCAATCAATTGCGCTTGCAATCGCATGAGCGCGAACACGCTGAAACGCGAAGCCTGCGCTGGTTGTGGATAACGCTGGCGATCGTGATCGTGCTCGCCGCCGCGGGTGTCGGCGCGTGGTTGTATTTCGGTCAAGCGCATTTCGATGTGCAGGTCGCGACCTCGACGACGCCATCGGCGAACGGTGGCGATACGGCCGTCTTGCAGGCCACCGGTTACGTGACCGCGCGCCGCGAAGCGACCGTGTCGGCGCAGATCACCGGCACGCTGACCGCC
Organism: Rudaea sp.; assembly: GCA_036271355.1. Lineage (GTDB taxonomy): Bacteria > Pseudomonadota > Gammaproteobacteria > Xanthomonadales > Rhodanobacteraceae > Rudaea. The sequence goes on from DATBAU010000036.1 coordinate 1,486, forward strand.
GTGATGATCGAAGAGGGCGATCATGTCGTCGAACGTCAGGTCATCGCGCGGCTCGAGGACACGGCGCAGCGAGCAAATCTTGCGCAAGCGCGAGCGCAATTGCGTTCGTCGCAGGCGTTGCTCGTGCTGTATCAAGCGACGCTCGCGCAGAACCGGCGCGATCTGAAACGCAATCAGGATCTGGTCGGCCGCAAACTGGTCGCCGAGCAGGCCGTCGAGCTGGCGCAGACGCAAGTCGATACGCAAACCGCGCAGGTCAGCACTCAGCAGAAGCAGATCGAACTCGCGCAAGCGTCGGTGCAAGCCGCGCAGGTGCAACTCGACTATTGCACCGTCCGCGCACCGTTCACCGGTGTGGTGATCGCGAAGGCGGCGCAGGTCGGCGAAATCGTTTCTCCATTGTCCGCCGGTGGTGGGTTCACGCGAACGGGTGTCGGCACGATCGTCGACATGGATTCGCTGGAGATCGAAGTCGACGTCAACGAGGCATATATCAATCGCGTTGAGCCCAACCAGCCCGCGCAGACCGTGCTCGACGCGTATCCCGATTGGAAAATCCCATCGCACGTCATCGCCGTGATTCCCACCGCCGACAAAGGCAAGGCCACGGTGAAGGTGCGCGTTGGCATCGAAGCGAAAGATCCGCGCGTGCTGCCCGACATGGGCGCGCGCGTGTCGTTTTTGGAAGAGAAGAAACCGGATAAAGCCAATGCCGGCCCACCCAAAGGCGTGCTGGTGCCGTCCTCGAGTATCGTCCAGCGAGACGGCCATAGTGTCGTATTCACGGTGGAGAATGACCGCGCGCACGCGAAAACGGTCACGCCGCAACAGACTTATGGCGATCTGCGTCTGGTGGAAGGACTAGGTTCCGGCCAGCGCGTCGTGAAGGAACCGCCGGGCGAAATGAAGGACGACGCCAAAGTTACCGTCATTACCGCTAAGCCTTAAGAATCGAGCATCCGCAGGAGAATTGCGATGAGCACATTGGTACAAATCAACAATGTCAGCAAAGTATACGAACGCGGCAAGCAGAAGGTCGAAGTGCTGCACCACATCAACCTCGATATCCAGCAGGGCGATTTTCTCGCGTTGATGGGTCCGTCGGGTTCGGGCAAAACCACGCTGCTGAATCTTATCGGCGGACTGGATTCTCCCACCGACGGCAGCATTCAGGTCGGCAATCAGCGCATCGACAAACTCAACCAGGGCGCGCTAGCGCGCTGGCGTGCGGCGAATGTCGGCTTCGTGTTCCAGTTCTACAACCTGCTGCCGATGCTCACGGCGCAACGCAACGTCGAACTGCCGCTGCTGCTGACCAAGCTTTCGAGTTCGCAGCGCAAGAAGAACGCGGCGATCGCGCTGCAACTCGTCGGTCTGGCCGATCGCGCTACGCACAAACCGACGGAATTATCCGGTGGGCAACAACAACGCGTCGCCATCGCGCGCGCCATCGTTTCCGATCCGACGTTGCTCGTCTGCGACGAACCGACGGGCGACCTGGATCGTCAATCCGCGGAAGACGTACTCGGTCTTTTGCAAACGCTGAATCGCGAACACGGCAAGACGATCGTGATGGTCACGCACGATCCGAAAGCCGCCGAACATGCAAGCCACACACTGCATCTCGACAAAGGCACGCTCGTCGAAGAAGGCGCGCACGCTTAATTCTTGTATCTCTCGCAGAAAAGAATAGAGAGGCAGTCATGAAATATTTCCATCTCATCTGGGCCGCATTGTTTCGCCGCAAGACGCGCACGATCCTGACGCTGATCTCGATCATCGCCGCGTTCCTGCTGTTCGGCTTGCTCGATGCCGTGCGCGTGTCGTTCCAACAGGCAGGGCAATCGGCCAACGGCGCCGAGCGTTTGCAGACCGGCTCGAAACTGTCGTTTATCCAGACGCTGCCGCAAAGTCTGCAGGCGCAGATGCAGGCGATTCCCGGCGTCAAGGAAGTGTCGTACGCGAACTGGTTCGGCGGCGCGTATCAGGATCCGCACAACCAGATCTTCACCTTCGCGACCAGCAGCAATTATCTGGACGTCTATCCGGAAGTCACCGTCGATCCGGCGCAACGCAAGGCGTACGAAGCCGATCTCAACGGCGTACTCGTCGGCGAAATGCTGGTGAAGAAATACGGCTGGAAGGTCGGCGATCGCCTGCCGTTGCAGTCGCAGATTTTCCCGAACCACGATGGCACGAAGAATTGGAACTTCAACATCGACGGCATCATGTCCTCGAAAGACAACAAAGCCTTCCAGTCGCAGATGATCCTCATGCACTGGAAGAATTTCGACGACAGCACACCGTACAACCGCGGCAACGTCGGCTGGTATGTGACGCGCGTGTCCGATGTCACCCAGGCCGATGCCATCGCCAAGAAAATCGATGCGCTGTCGGAGAATTCCGACCACGAAACCAAATCGCAGACCGAACAGGCCGCGATGGCGAACTGGATCAAGCAGTCGGTGAACATCAGTCTGATCGTGACATCGATCATGAGCGCGGTGTTCTTCACGCTGCTCTTGCTCACCGGCAACACGATGATGCAGGCGGTACGCGAGCGCACGTCCGAACTCGCCGTGCTGAAGACGATCGGATTCTCGTCGAACAGCGTGCTCGGCATGGTGCTCGCCGAGTCGATATTGCTGCTGCTGCTCGGCGGACTGATCGGATTGGCGCTCGTCAGTGTGCTTACGCCGATCGTGACCGCGGCGAGCGGCGGCGTGCTCAATCTGCCGCGCGTCGGCATGGGAAGCTGGGTAACCGGCGTGTGCCTCGCGCTCGTCATCGGTCTGGTCATCGGTGCGTTGCCCGCGATGCGGGCGATGCGTCTCAACATCGTCGACGCGCTCGCCGGACGCTAAGGAGAACCTCATGGGATTCATCATCGGTTTGCTCACGCTGATCGTCGTCATCATCGGCGTCGTCCTTTTCCTCACGCTGCCGTGGTTCGTGCTGTTGGCGCTCGCGCTCATCCTGTTCGTGTGGATGGCGCTCACGCGCCGCGGCCGACAAGCCGCGTCGGTGACGAGCGTCGGCGTCAGCACGATCGGGCAACGGATCGGATCGTCGCTCGTCATCGTCGTCGGCATCGCCGGCGTAGTCGGCGTGCTCGTCGCGATGCTCGCGATGGCGCGCGGTTATGCAGACACGCTCAGCCGCACCGGCAGCCTGGAAACCGCGATCGTTCTGCGCGGCGCGTCGGCGTCGGAAGTATCGTCAGTGCTCACGCACGACAACGTGGTGACGATCACCGACGCGCCCGGCATCGCAAAAGACGATCAGGGCAAACCGATCGCGTCGCCCGAACTCGTCGTCGCCGCCAACCTGCGCGTGAAGAACGGCGGTCCGGACGACATCGGCAGCGTGCAGTTGCGCGGCGTCGGTGACGAAGCGTGGAAACTCCGTACGAACGCGAAAATCATCGATGGTCGTAAGTTCGAACCGGGCAAGTACGAACTCGTCGTCGGTAAAGGCGCGCAATCGAATTTCGCCGATCTCGAACCCGGCAAGGAAATCAAACTCGGCACGCAAGCGTGGACCGTCGTCGGCGTGTTCCAGTCCGGCGATGCGCTCGACTCGGAAATCTGGGGCGACGTGCAGGTTCTCGGC
>DATBAU010000037.1:0-10883 GCA_036271355.1 Rudaea sp.
TGCCGCGCAGGTTCACCGCGCCGGTCGCGGCATCGACGGCCGCATCGGAGAAATCGAGCGTGCCGGTCACGCCGTACGAATCTCCGTCGCCGCGCATCAGCTCGATCTTGGCTTTGTCCGGCTCGTTCAATTCCGCCGTGCCGCTGGCGGCTTCGCTCTTCAGTTTGTCCAATTCGCTGACGGCCTGACTGAAGTTCACGTACAGCGGATCGATCTGTTCGACCGTGGTTAGCAACGTGGCGTCACTTTGTCCGACGAGCGCGCCTTCGGTGACCTGTTGTTGTCCGGCGCGACCGGAAATGGGCGAGGTGACCGTCGCGTAGCCGAGATTGATCTTGGCCGAATCGACATTCGCCTGCGCCTGTTTCACGGATGCAGCGGCGGTGCGTTCGGCGGCTTCGGCATTGTCGCGGTCGGTTTTCGACAGCAGACCTTTGTCGGCGATGGAACGCACACGGTCGGCGGCGACTTTGTTGTTCTGGAAGGTCGCCTGCGCCGAGGCGAGGTTCGCCAGCTGCGCATTGAGCGTCGCCTTCAATGGCGCCGGATCGATCTGGAACAGCGGCTGGCCTTCCTTGACGTCGGTGCCCTCGACGTACAAGCGCTTTTGCAGCACGCCGGCGACGCGCGCACGCACATCAGCGGTGCGCGTCGCGCTCAGGCGTCCGACCAGATCACGCGTCAGCGGAACGCTTTGCGCGTGCACGGTTACCACGCCGACTTCCGCCGGTGGCGGCTGTTGCTGTTGCGGCGGCTGACCCTTGCCGCACGCCGCCAGGGCAAGCACGGCGGAAACGAGTAGGGTCGACTTGCGCAGGGTTAAGAAGGTCATGTCTCGGTCCTGAGAATGGCGAACGTCTGCGGCGAAACGCGATCGAAAAGGAACAATAGCCCCTGGCCGGATTTTAGCCGGGACGCAGAGTAAATAGATCGGGGCAAATAATAAACCGGCCGGTTAAGATAATCGTCCGCACCGCGTCGTGCAATGGGTCGATGGTCACAGTAGCAATCAGGAGCGGTGTGCGGCGGCGAGATATTCCTCGCTTTGCATCTCGATCAGCCGGCTTCGCGTCCGTTCGAATTCGGCGCGCAATCGGTCGCCGCGATACAACTCCGCAATCGGCACGGCCGCGGCGAGAATGAGATTCACGCCGTGATCGTAAAATTCGTCGACGAGATTGACGAAACGTCGCGCCGCGTCTTCCATCAATTCGGTCAACTGCGGCACGCCAGAAATCAGCACCGTCGCGAAACTCTGCGCGAGCTCGATGTAATCGGCGACCGCGCGCGGTCCTTCGCACAACGCCGCGAAATCGAACCACACCACGGTATCGGCGCGACGTTTCACCGCGATGTCACGCCCGTTCACACGCAGCGGCGCGGCTGTGCGACGCGAGCCGGGCGCGACACTCTCGAACGTTTCCGCCATGGCCTGCTCTGAGCGCGCGTCGTCGGGCGTGAAATACACGCCGGTTTGCGTGAGCGCGCGCAAACGAAAATCCTGCGCGGATTGCAGTTCACGAACGTCGCAATGCTCCTGAAGCAGTGCGATTGCGGGCAGGAATTTGGCGCGCTGCAGACCGTCTTTGTACAGGTTCTGCGGCGCGATGTTCGATGTCGTGACGAGCGTCACGCCGCGTGAAAACAGTCCGCGCAGCAATCCTGCGAGAATCATGGCATCGCCGATGTCGGTGACGAAGAATTCGTCGAGGCAAAACAGTTTCGCCTGCTCGGCGAAATGATCGGCCACGTCTTCGAGCGGATCGGCGTTGCCTTCGAGCTTGGTCAGCTCGGCATGCACGCGACCCATGAAACGGTGAAAGTGCAGACGCAGCACCTTCTCGTCCGCCATCGATTCGAGCAGCAGATCGGTCAGGAACGTTTTGCCGCGGCCGACCGCGCCCCACAAGTACAAACCCCGCACCGGCCTCGGCGAAATGCGCAGTTGTATACTTTTCCACAATCCGGCATCGCGGCGCGCCGCGAAATCGTCGGCAATGCGATCGAGCCACGTCGTGGCGTCGCGCTGCGCGGGATCGTCCTCCCAGCGGTTTTCCGCTGCGCCGCGCGCATACAGCGCGCTCGGCGAAAGCGCGTCCGGCTCAGCCGCCATGCACGAGCGGCGGCAAGTTGGTGCGCACGCCGTTCTTGATCGCGCCACGCAGATCCATCAGGCGGCGATGGAAGAAATGGCTCGTGTCGGACATGCGCACGAGCGTCGGTGGTTCCGGCTGCGCGGCGACCCATGCGTATACCGCTTCCGGATCGACGACTTCGTCGGCCTCGCCCTGAATCACCAGCCACGGACACAGCGGCGAGGCGAGCGCGTTGAAATCCCAGCGTCCGATCGGCGGGGCGACGGAAATCATCTGCCGCACCGGCAACTGCGGCGCGGCGCGTGCGGCGACGTAGCTGCCGAACGAAAATCCCGCGAGCCACAACGCGTCGTTCGGGCGAACGGATTGGATCCATTCGGCGATCGCGAGCACGTCTTCCGTTTCGCCGCGTCCATCATCGAACGCACCTTCCGATGCACCGACACCGCGGAAATTGAAGATGACCGTGGCCAGACCGAGTTCGCGCAGCGAACGTTCGATCATCGTCACCACTTTGTTGTGCATGCTCCCGCCTTGCAGCGGATGCGGATGGCAAATGATCGCGGTTCCCTGTCGCGCGCACTTCGCTTCCGGGACGCACGCAATAGCTTCGATGCGGCCGGCGGCGCCGGGCAAACTCAGCGGCGTCGACGGCTCGGCCGGAAACTGCGAGGGCCAGGAAAGGACAGCAGGCATGCGTGCATCTTAGCGGAGAACGACTCCGCGTCAGGCTCGGGTGCGCAGGTTACTTGACCTGCGACACCATCCATTCGACGGTCGACTTGACCTGATCGTTGGTCAACGACGGATTGCCGCCCTTGGCCGGCATCATCTTGCCGTCCGGACCCTGGAAGCCGTTGATGGCGTGATTGATCAGCGTCGGCAGACCTTGCGCGACGCGCGGCGCCCACGCGGCCTTGTCGGTGATGACCGGCGCGCCGGTGGCGGCGTTCGTGTGGCAGGTCTGGCACAGATTGCCGAAGATGGTTTTGCCATCCGTCGTGCCGCCGTAGGCGACTTGCGATTCGGCGGCTTTCTTGGCCGCTTCCTGCGCGGCGAGCAGCGCGGCTTTTCCGGTGTCGCCGGCGTACACGGCGCCAACGGGCGTTACGCGTTCCATGGTCTGCCTTTGCGCATCGGGCGAGACCGGAGCCGGATGCTCGGCGTAGATGTGCATCGCCAGGAAGATCAGCGCGAACATGACCAGCACCAAGAAGCCGATCACCATCGAGAAATGCTTGAGGAAGACGCGGTCGCTGTCGGTAACGGGGTTGGTCACGGATTCACCACAACGGATTCGAGTTTTCGGGGCGGAGCGAGCGGCGAAGTATAACGGCCGGGCCGCGGTCGCGGAAGCCGCAGCAGCCTGTCACACCATGCCCCCGTTGACGCCGATGACTTGCCCGTTGACGTAGCCGGCCGCGTCCGAGCACAAAAAGGTGATCACGGAGGCCACTTCGTCGGGCGTCCCGGCGCGCGCGGCGGGGACGATTTGCTTGATCTGTTCCGCGTCGAAGGTGGCGTCGGCCATCTTCCCCGCGACAACGCCGGGCGCGACCACATTGACCGTGATTCCGCGCGACGCCATTTCGCGCGCCAGCGATTTCGCCGCACCATGCAGCGCCGATTTCGCCGCTGCGTAATTTACCTGACCACGATTGCCGAGCACCGCCGCCACCGACGACACGCATACGATGCGCCCGAACCGGCCGCGCGCCATCGGCAGCAACAGCGGCTGCGCGACGTGGAAAAATCCGTTGAGCGAAACGTCGATCACGCGCGTCCACTGTTCTTCGCGCATGCCGGCGAGCGGTGCGTCGTCGTGGATGCCGGCGTTGTGGACGAGCAGTTCAATGGGTCCATCGGCGAGCATCTGTTCGATCGCGGTTCGCGTCGCCGTGCCGTCGGTCAGATCGAACGTCGTCGCTTTCGCGTTGCCGCCGATTTCGTAAGCGAGATCCCTCGCGCGATCGGCATTTGCATTCGCGTGCACGTAAACGAAATGTCCCGCATCCGCGAGCTGACGGCAGATCGCACCGCCGATGTCGCCGCTGCCGCCGGTGACGAGTGCGCGGCGTTGTTTCGCAGTCGAGGTCATGTGCGCATTCTGGCACGATGCGCGCTCAGCCGGAGACGCACGCCATGTCCGAACCGATGTACAGCGTTCCTTTGCGCTATCGCAAAACCGAAAACCTGCACATCGTGTTCTGGCTGATGAAAGACATCAGCTGGTGCATGATGTGGCGCGAACTGGGCATGTTCATGATTGTCCCGACATTAGGCGCGGCGCTCTTCATCACATGGCGCGCGCGGCACAACCGCACCGACTTCGCGCACAACCTCGCCGTCGTTTTCTGGATCACCGCCAACGCGTGGTGGATGACGGCGGAATTTTTCGGTTTCGACGAAACGCCGATCGCGCTCGGCATCGACGGGCGGCATTGGGCGATGGTGCCGTTCGTGATCGGCGCGACGGTGCTCGTGATCCACTACGCGCGAGCGTTGATTTTCTCGCGCACGCCGCATCACGCCTGAGGCTGCAACATCACCGCGGCGCGGCCGATGGCGATCGGCACGCCGTCGTGTTCGATGCGGAATTCGTACTGCCATCCGCTGCCGTCGCCGTGCAATTGTGTGGCGAAAACGTCCAACGCATGCGGCAGATCGTCGATGCGGGCGACGCTCAATTCGACAGCTCGCAATGAGACTAAAAATCCCGGTGCAGCGATTTTTCCGCTTCGCTGCGCGAGCAATCCACCGTGAATCGCCATGGCCTGCGCGCCGTATTCGCAAAGATTCACGGCGCGCAAGATTCCGTCGCTTCGCAACGGATTGTTCGGATCGCGATGTGAAACGGCAGTTGCGTGAATCGTCGTGTCGTCGAACGCGACGACTTCGTCGAGCAACGCCATTTCATCGCGATGCGGAATCAACGATTGCCAATTCGTTTTAGCGATCATCGTCGCGCGGCCGCGCCATCTGGATCGAGAGACAGAAATGGAACGCGACGCCGAGCGCGACGGTCAGTCCGATCGCGCGCAACACGGGCAGCGACGACGTCGCCAACAAACCGAATACGAGGACGGCGGAAATCACGCACACGAGCGTGCCGTGCAACGTGCGGCGCGCTTCGGCGAGCGTGTCGACGGGACGCTCGAAGAACAGCGCGTAGTGCAAACCGAGTCCGGCCGCGAGCGTCACCGCGACGAGATGAAACAGCGACAGCGAAACGCCGCTGACGCGCAGCACGGCAATAACGAGAATCGTCGCCAGCGACATCGGCGCGATGACATGCCACGCGCGTTTCGCGTTGCGCAACGCAATGGCAACGGCGACGGCGAGCAACACGAGCGCGATGCCGAGCGCCTGCAAAATCCGCAAGCGATATTGCGCAACCAGCGATTCCGACGACGCTTTCAGGTCGAGCACGTGCACATTGGAATCACCGCTGGCAAACGTTTCGATGGCGTGCGCGTCGTGCACGCCGCTGAATGTCGCGAGACCGAACCAGCGATGACCGCGTTGCGTGAGCATCGCCTGCAGACGCGCACCGAACGGCGATTTCGCGAACGCGTCGGCGGTCAGCGGCGGCAACGTGCGCGCTTTTTCGACATCGTCGAGAAACGGCGCGAACGTGTTCGGCTGAAAAGGCGTATCACGCATCGCTTCGTCGAGCGATGCCGACAGCGTCGCGCGAACCGGCAATTTCTGTTGTCGCGCGAGTTGCGTTGCGGCGCTGGGCAAATAACGACTCGGCAATTCGACGTCATCGACGGCGTGCGACGCGACGAGCGCATCGACCTTCGGCGCGACGCGTTCGGACAACGCGAGCACACCGTCGGCCGAATCCGCTTCGAGGACGAGCAGATAACGGATGTCGGGCGCGCCGAGCGCATCTCGCAGTTCGCCTTCGCGCTGCAATTCGTCGGGCGAGATCGGTGTGAGCGCGGAGAGATCGTTTTGCCACAACGGTGTCGGCGCGAGCGCAATCGCGGCGATCGCAACGATCAGCACGATCCACGGCATCGCGCGCGGACGCGGCACCGCGACGATCCATGCGCGAACGCGTTCGATGAAGGGCAACGTTGCGGCATCGCGAAATTGCGTCGGCAATAGCGGCGGCAAACCCCACCGCGTCGCCATGCCGGCCACGAGCAATCCGACGATCGTGAACACCGCGAGTTGCTGCAATCCGGGTACGCCGGAAAAGAAAAATGCGAGATACGCGATGCATGCCGACACAACCGCGAGTCGCAGCAAGGGCCACACCGCGGCGACGCTTTCGTGGATCGGCACAGCGGACTGACGATGACTGAACACGCGGATCGGATATTCCTGCGCGACGCCGAGCAGCGTGAATCCGAACGCGAGGGTGATGCCGTGCACGTCGCCGAACGCGAGTGCGATGGCGGCGAGTCCAGCGAGCGCGCCGCTCGCGAGCGGCAATCCGACCAGCACGATCACGACAACGCTGCGATACGCGACGAACAACAAAACGAGAAATCCCAACGTGCCGATTGCACTGAGCCTTTCCGCTTCGCGGCGCGTGGTCGCCGCGAGTTTCGCGCCGAAATATCCCGGTCCGCTGATCGTGAGTTGCGCGACGCCGACATCGGGCAACGCGCCGAATTTCGATATGAGATCGGCGATTGCCGCCGTCTGCGCGCCGGGATTGAAAGCGGCGCCGGTGGTCTGCACGAGCAGCAGCGCTTCGCCGCGCGGCGAGAACCAAACGCCGTCGCGAACGGCCGGTGCTTTCGCTGGCATCCAGCGTTGCGCGAGTTTGAGTACTTCCATCGTCGGATCGCGCGGCAGCAGATCGTCGAGAAAATCGGCGGCCGGCGAGGCGACATCGGCGACACGTTCGCTCAATTCATCGTGAAGAAATTTCGTGTCGAAACGATTGGTGTCGAGCGTCGGCGAAAGCAGATAGCGATACGGCAACAACGAAGTATCGAGTTGCATGTCGGCATCCGCACCGTTGATGACGCGGCCGAAATTTGCATCGTCCTTCAGCGATTCCGTAAGCGACGTGCTCAGTGCCGCGAGTTTTTCTTCCGACGCGCCGCCGATGGCGACGAGCAACAATTGCGACGCAGGTCCGTTGCCGATTTCGTCCATCAGCAATTTCTGATCGTCCGTTTGCGCGGGCGGCATGAAGCTTCGCAAGTCGCCGCTGATTTTTATGTGAGCGGAGACGAATGCCGCGAGCGCGGCGAGGACCAGCCACCATCCAACGATCAGGATTCCGCGCGTGGCGGCGTTCACTGCGCCGCGGCGTGGCACAGATTGTCGAGCGCAGCGTGTGTGACCGGTTTCGGCAACGTGGTCGCGGCGAGATCACCGAGCAGCATCACGCTGACGTCGCCATCGCCTTGCGTCAATGTGAAACAGCGCGGTTCTTTCGCCGCGCCGTCGATCACGACGGTTTTCAGATGCTTCGCGAGATCGGGCGAACGCGGTGTGAGTGTCAACGTCCAGTTTTTCTCGCTGATCGTTTCGCCGATGTCGTAATAACGATTCATCGTTTCCGCGTCGCCGCCGAGCATGGCGCTGAAACTCGCGAGCAGACCTTGCAACTCGGGTGCGCGATCGAGACCGAACGATTTGCTGCCACGACCTTCGCGCGCGATCGTTGCTTTGCCGTCGGCGATCGTCGTGGTTTCCTTGTACGGCGTGTCGACGCGCTTGCCGAGTTTGTCGGCGCCGCCGTAATCGAGTTGGCCGTGCAGCACGAGCGGGTCTTTGAGCAAGCGCGCGAAATGAATTTCGGTGTACGCGGTGCTCGCCGGCGCAGGCCGCGCGAGACTCGCGATCAGCGTCGCGGTGTCAGGCGACGGACTCGACGGCGGCGGACTTGCCGTCAGCAACAGCGGAATCGTCAGCGCGATGCCAGAAATCATAGAAGTTGAACCAGTTGTAGGGATCCAGCCGCGTGTAATGTTCCAGTCGCGACGCGAAACGCGCAGCCCATTCGTGCATCAGCGCAGCGCGTTCGCGGCGCGGAATGACGACGTGATCGGCCAGCGTCTCGAAGTATAGATCGTAGCGATTGCCGCCGCGGTAGAGGCCAAACGTGAGCACGACGGGAAGATCGAGCAGCGACGCGATCAGATACGGCGCGACCGGAAAACGCGCTGGCGTACCGAAGAACGGAACCGATGTCGTCGCTTCTTTCGGACGCGAACGGTCGCCGAGCATGCCGATCAGCGCGCCCTGTTTCGCCGCGTCCTGGATGGCGAGCGCGATGTCGGTGTCGTTGCCGCCGACGTCGATGATCGACGCGGCCACCGATGGATTGAGCGCCATCAACATGCTGGTCAGTTCGGGAGTCTGCTGGCGATCCATCAGGATGCGCGTCTTGATGTCCTTCCTGCGTTCCGACAGAGCCCGCAGAATTTCGAAGCTGCCGATATGCGCGCCGAGCATCAAAACGCCGCGGTTCTGAACAATCAGTGCATCCAGTTCAGGCAATCCGTGCACGGTGATCTCGAAGCGACGCGTCGAATCGGCGAGCAGGTAAATTCGATCGACCAGCGTGATCGCGTATGTGCGGATATGGCGCATCACTTCCAGCGCGGTCGCGCGCCGGCCGAGCGCGCGCGTGAGGAATTCGCGCGAGGCGCGGCGCTCGGGTCCGCGACGGAAATAGAAATACAGCGTGATCGGATACAGCATCGTCAGCGCGAGCCAGCGTCCGCAACGCAGGGTGACGAAACGGATCACGGACAATGCGCGGCGACCGCCACATTCCTCGCGATCGCTCCAGTGTTCGCTCACGACGTCACCTCGAACGTACCTTTCGCGACGACATCGTCGCCGCAACGGATGACGAACGTCGGAACATTCGTTTCACGTTCGATGACGAGTTCCGCGCGTTCGTTCGGCAACAGCGGACGCAGGAATTTCACTTGCTGCAATTTCGCGATGCGTGCGTTCCCTTCGTGTTCGACCATGGCCGCGACGCGATCGAGCAACACGACGCCGGGCACGACAGGCCGCCCGGGGAAATGCCCGGGCAGCGAAGCGTGCGATGCGTCGATGGTGAAGTGCGCGCGGATCATCGATCGTCCAGCAAAGTCGGCCACGCAAGAATCAAACGGCGCGCGAACGAAAGCAAGCGATGACGCGGCACGCCGGGCAAGAGGCGCGGACGCAGCAGGAATTCGATGCTGAACAACAGCGCGACGGCGAGCGGAAGAATCGCGCCGAACACGCGCGGGCCGGGCAGATACGCGACGTGAAACATCGCCGCCAGCGCGAGTGCGGCGAGCGCGGTCTGATAGATCGCCCACGTCGCGGTGAGGTTTCGCGCGTAGCGCACGACGCGTGGTTGCGCGAGCCATTCGGGTCCGTCGATGGCGACGATGGCGCGGGCGATCAGCGGTGTGCGATTGGGCAACAACGTGCGCGCGAACAGGAACGCGACAAACGCAGCGATCAACGCCGGCACGGCGTCGAGCAATGTGTTCGCGCCGAACAGAACGATCAGCGCGGCGGCGATCAGCGCAAGCACACCGATCGCGATGCGCACCGATCGCGGCGCGGAAATCGCGATCAGCGCGATCGCGGCAAATGCCGTCGCGCCGCGCAGCGCGTCGTTGTCGGAGAGGTGTGCGCCGATCGCCAGCACCGCCACGCAGAGCCAGCCGGCCAGGCGAATCATCGGATCAGGCTTGCTTGTGCTGCTCGATGTGCGCGGATAGATCGCGCAGGCTGGAAAAAATGCGCTTGTTGTCCGGATTGTCCGAACGCAGTTGAAAGCCATAGCGTTTGGAAATCGCCAGCGCGAGTTCGAGTGCGTCGATGGAATCCAGGCCGAGTTCGCCGCCGAACAAAGGCGCGTCTGGATCGATATCCCCGGCGGTGCGGTTTTCGAGATTCAGACTGGAGACGATCAGCTCGGCGAGGTCGTGTTCGGCGGGCGTTTGCGCGTTCATGCTGCAGCGGAAATACGTGAGGGCGCGCAGTGTATCATGCGTGCCGCATGAGCCAGCCGTCGTCACAGATTCCCGACATCGAGCGCGTCGCCGACCGACTGCCCGCGCTCGCCGTGGCTTATTCCAACAGCGTTTCCATCGATGCCGACGTACTCGCGGTGATCGGATTCGGACGCGGTGCGGCGATCGATCATCCGCGCTTTCTACGCGTGAATCTCGAACCGCTGAATGAGAATGCGCCGCGTTTCGAAGTGTGGCGCGCGGGCGGCGACGTTCGTCATGGCGTAGCCGGTGACGTGCGCTGGATGAGCGACGGCGATTACGCGATGGCGTTCGTCGAACTCGACGAACGCATGCACGGCGGCGTGGCCGAAGCGACACGGCGCGCGTACGAAAGCCTCGTCGCGTGGGTGCGCGCGAGCGCGACGCCGCACTTTTTGCGCATCTGGAATTATTTCGACGCGATCAACGAAGGCGACGCCGACGATGAACGCTATCGCCGCTTCTGCGGTGGGCGTGCGGCGGGGCTGGGTCCATCGTTCGCGGGCGATTATCCGGCGGCATCGGCGATCGGAACGCACGACGGCGAACAGCGCGTGCAGGTTTACGCGATCGCAGCGCGCGTGCCGGGCACGGCGGTGGAAAATCCGCGGCAGTGGAGTGCATGGCGTTATCCGCGTCAGTACGGACCGACCGCGCCGGGTTTCGCGCGCGGCATGCGTGCGCCGACACATTCTCCACAATTATACATTTCCGGAACGGCGGCGGTGGTCGGTCACGCCTCGCATCACGCGGGCGACATCGACGCGCAGCTCGACGAGACGATGAAGAATCTCGACAGCCTGCT
>DATBAU010000038.1:0-3835 GCA_036271355.1 Rudaea sp.
CGGCACCGAGTCCAATCCTACGCAATCCGGCCAACTTCATTCGCTGTCACCCTGCACGCTTGTATCCGGTGGACCGTCGCGCCGCTGAGCGTCGCGCACCAGGTCCGTTATCTTCCGCGCCAGTTCGTGGCGCTCGTCGTCATTCAAAAACGCGCCGATCTCGATTTCGCGTCCGTGCGAACCGATCAGCAACCGTTCCGGCCAGCCTCGATGCCGACCTTGTTCCAGGCGCACTTTCGTCCAGTACGGATGAAAGCGCGCGGTTTGCGTTCCCGCCGTCGTCGCGATGTCGAGCTGCGACGGCGTGATCGTCACGATCTGCCCCGCACCCGATTTCCGCCAGATGCGCAGGAGGCAAAACGCCACGAACCACATCGCCAGGATGGCGAATCCTGGCGCGAACACATTCCCTGCCACCATCGCCAGCGCGGCAAACGCCGCGATGGCCACACCCTGCGCGAGCAGGAATCCGATCAATCCCGCGCGCGACAGCGAACGATGCGGCAAAACCAGCACCGACACCGCTCTGCCTGGCGCCGATTGAGTCATCGGGAGTGCATTTGTAGGCCGAGAAGCTAAGCCTGCCAATGATAGTTAGCGCAGTCGGAAGGGGCAAGCAGAATCAAGTACGAAGCGGCTTGCGCGGGCACGAATCGGACGCGCCGGCCTGATAAACTACGCGACCTTCGCGCGGGGTTGATTCCCGGCCAACCGTCTCGATTGTGGAACAATGAACGCGATCCTCGCCTCCGAACTCCCGCCGGCGCCCGATGCGGCGCGGGCACGTCTCACCGCTGCGTATTCGCGCGACGAAACCGAAGCGGTCAACGAACTGATCGCGCAAGCTTCGCTGCCGCCCGCCGAACGCGATCTGGTGCTGGCGCGTGCGACCGAACTCGTCGCCCGCGTTCGCGCGAAGAAACACGAGCAGACCGCCGTCGAATCGTTCATGCGCGAATACGATCTTTCCAGCGAGGAAGGCGTGTTGCTCATGTGCGTGGCCGAAGCGCTGCTGCGCATTCCGGACAAAACCACCGCCGACAAACTCATTTCCGACAAACTCGGCGATGCGAATTGGGAATCGCATCTGGGCAAAAGCGATTCCGTGTTGGTCAATGCCGGCACGTGGGGCCTGATGCTGACTGGCAAGCTGGTCACGCTCGCCGACGAAACGCAGCGAAATTTTATGGGCGCACTAAAGCGCCTCGTCGGACGCGCGGGTGAACCCGTAATTCGATTGGCGGTGCGACAGGCAATGCGCATCATGGGCCATCAGTTCGTGATGGGACGCACCATCAAGGAAGCGCTCGATCGCGCCGACGAAAAAGAAAACCGCATCTATCGTTATTCGTACGACATGCTCGGCGAAGCCGCACTGACGCAGCCCGACGCCGAGCGCTATCACAACGCATACAAGGACGCGATCGCGGCCCTCGGCAAACGCGGACCATTCAATGACGTGCTCGATGCGCCGAGCATCTCGATCAAATTGTCGGCGTTGCATCCGCGTTACGAAGTCGCCAAACGCGAACGCGTGCATGCGGAACTCACGCCGAAATTGCTCGAACTTGCGCAACTCGCGAAGAAGAACGGCATCGGTCTGACCGTCGATGCCGAAGAAGCCGATCGCCTGGAAATTTCACTCGAAGTGATCGCCGCCGTCCACGCCGACGCATCGCTCGACGGCTGGAACGGTTACGGCCTCGCCGTGCAGGCGTATCAGAAACGCGCGCCGTTCGTGATCGACTGGCTCGCCGAGCAAGCGAAGAAAGTCGGACGTCGTTTTTGCGTGCGTCTGGTCAAAGGTGCGTACTGGGATTCCGAAGTGAAACGTGCGCAGGAAGGCGGTTTCGTCGGATATCCGGTCTACACACGCAAGCCGAATACCGATGTGTCGTATCTCGCCTGCGCACGGAGTCTGTTCGACTACGGTGATGCGTTTTATCCCGCATTCGCCACGCACAACGCGCACACCATCGCTGCGATTCATCACATGGCGCGCGGACGTCCGTTCGAGTTTCAGCGCCTGCACGGCATGGGCACGGATCTGTACGCGGAAGTGATGGGGCCGAACAATTTGAATGTGCCGTGCCGCGTCTACGCGCCGGTCGGCAGCCACGAAGATCTGTTGCCGTATCTCGTGCGACGCCTGCTCGAAAACGGTGCGAACACGTCGTTCGTCAACCGCATCGTCGACGAATCGCTACCGATCAAGGATCTGGTCGCCGATCCCGTTGATATCGTGCGCGCATTCCCGAGCAAACCGCATCCGCGCATTCCGCAACCGATTGCACTCTACGAACAGGCCGACAGCGGCCCAACTTCATCACCCTCTCGGAAGAATTCCATGGGCGTCAACTTCGGCAACGATAACGAACTCACCGCGCTCGCCGATGCGGTCGCGAAGGTGTCCACGAACTGGAGCGCAACGCCGCTCGTGCCCGGCGCGAAATCCGCGGAAGCTTTGCAAGACGTAACGAATCCCGCCGACCGCCGCGTCAAAATCGGCACGAAGCAGCAAGCCGACCTCGCGACCGTCGAGAAAGCCTTGGCGAATGCGACTGCCGCGCAACCGGAATGGGATCGCCTGCCGGCCGCCTCGCGCGCGAAGATTCTCGAACACGCTGCCGACTTGCTCGAACAACGCCGCGCCGAATTCGTCGCGCTGTGCGTGCGCGAAGCCGGAAAGACATTGCCCGCCGCGATTTCCGAAGTCCGCGAAGCGGCCGACATGTGCCGCTACTACGCGGCGATGGCGCGCAAGCTGATGGGCAATCCCGAAACACTGCCGGGACCGACCGGCGAATCCAATCAGCTTTCGCTGCACGGTCGCGGAGTCTTCGTCTGCATCAGCCCGTGGAATTTCCCGCTCGCGATCTTCACCGGACAAGTGGCCGCCGCGCTCGTTACCGGCAACGCCGTGATCGCCAAACCCGCCGATCAAACGGTTCTCATCGGCCACGCCGCCGTGAAACTGTTGCACGAAGCCGGCGTTCCGGAAGCCGTGCTGCAATTCCTGCCTGCGAAAGGCTCGATGATCGGCAACACGCTGCTTACGAAATCCGATGTCGCCGGCGTCTGCATGACCGGCTCGACCGAAACGGCGTGGACGATCAACCGCACACTCGCCGCGCGCAACTCACCGATCGCCGCCCTCATCGCCGAAACCGGCGGACAGAACGCGTTGATCGCCGATTCCTCCGCGCTTCCCGAACAGCTCGTGAAAGATGCGATCGCCTCCGCGTTCGATTCCGCCGGTCAGCGCTGTTCCGCCGCGCGCGTGCTGTTCGTGCAGGACGACATCGCCGACAAAGTCATCAAGATGCTGTCCGGCGCGATGGACGAACTGAACGTCGGCGATCCGGCGTTATTGTCGACCGACGTCGGCCCCGTCATCGACGAACCGTCGCGAAAAGGATTGGTCGACCACGCCGCGCGCATGGACAAGGAAGCGAAACTCATCAAACAGGTGAACGTCGCCAGCGAACTCGACAGCGGCACGTTCTTCGCGCCGCGCGCGTACGAACTGAAATCGCTTTCGCAACTCACGCACGAAATTTTCGGACCGGTTTTGCACGTCATCCGTTGGAAAGCCGACGAGCTCGACAAGGTCATCGACGCGATCAACGACACCGGTTTCGGCCTCACCCTCGGCATCCACAGCCGCATCGATTCGACCATCGCGCATATTTCTCAGCGCGCGAAAGTCGGCAACTGCTACGTCAATCGAAATCAAATCGGTGCGGTCGTTGGCGTGCAGCCGTTCGGCGGTGAGAATCTTTCCGGCACTGGACCGAAAGCCGGCGGCCCGCACTATCTGCTGCGCTTCGTGACC
>DATBAU010000039.1:0-14192 GCA_036271355.1 Rudaea sp.
GAAAAGTTGGTGCCCGAAGGCATCGAAGGCCGCGTGCCGTATCGCGGACCTCTTCGCGCGATCCTCCATCAGTTGAGCGGCGGATTGCGCGCGGCGATGGGATACGTCGGCTGCGGCAGCGTCGAGGACATGCGCAACAAACCGCAATTCGTACGCGTGACGAGCGCGGGCGTCCGCGAATCGCATGTGCACGATGTCGCGATCACGAAAGAGGCACCGAATTACCGGCTCGACTGAAATGGATATTTCATTGGATAGGCGCCGACATCGATCCGCATGAACAATATCCATTCCGACAAAATCCTGATTCTCGACTTCGGCGCGCAGTACACGCAGCTCATCGCACGGCGCATTCGCGAGATCGGTGTTTATTGCGAAATATGGGCGTGGGATCACGATCCCGCAGCCATTGCCGAATTCGCGCCGAAGGGAATCATTCTTTCCGGTGGTCCGGAATCCACGACCGAGAAAAACGCACCGCGCGCACCGCAGACAGTCTTCGACGCGAGCGTGCCGGTCCTCGGCATCTGCTACGGCATGCAGACGATGGCCGCGCAACTCGGCGGCAAAACCGAAGGCGGGCACACGCGCGAATTCGGTGCAGCGCGCGTTTCGCTGACAGCCGATAGCGGTTTGTGGAAAGGACTCGGCGCCGATCGCGGCGATCTCGACGTGTGGATGTCGCACGGCGATCGCGTCACGGCGGTTCCACCCGGGTTCAAAGCGACGGCGACGACGCACGATCTGCCGATCGCCGCGATGGCCGACGACGCGCGCCGCTGGTACGGCGTGCAGTTTCATCCGGAAGTCACGCACACGCAGCGTGGTGCGGAATTGCTTCGGCATTTCGTCGTCGAGCTGTGCGGTTGCGCCACGCTGTGGACAGCGGCCAACATCATCGACGACGCCGTCGCGCGCGTGCGCGAACAAGTCGGCAGCGATCGCGTGCTGCTTGGATTGTCGGGCGGCGTGGATTCTTCCGTCGTCGCCGCGCTGCTCGAACGCGCGATCGGCGATCAGCTCGTGTGCGTGTTTGTCGATACGGGCCTGTTGCGCTTTAAGGAAGGCGATCAGGTCATGGCGACGATGGCCGAGCACATGGGCGTGCATGTCATTCGCGTCGATGCGCACGAACGTTATTTCGCTGCGCTGAAAGGCGTTGCGGATCCGGAGGCGAAGCGCAAGATCATCGGTCGGTTGTTCGTGGAGATCTTCGAGGAAGAATCCGCGAAGCTCGAAGGTATTCGCTGGCTGGCGCAGGGCACGATCTATCCCGACGTCATCGAATCCGCGGGGAGCAAGACGGGCAAGGCACACGTCATCAAGTCGCATCACAATGTCGGCGGCTTGCCCGAGCGTATGAAGCTCAAACTGCTTGAACCGCTGCGCGAGTTGTTCAAGGACGAAGTGCGGCGCATCGGTGTCGAACTCGGTCTGCCCACGGAAATGGTCTATCGCCATCCGTTTCCCGGACCCGGACTCGGCGTGCGCGTGCTCGGCGAACTGAAACCCGAGTACGTCGATCTTCTGCAGCGGGCCGACGATATCTTCATCGGCGAGCTGCGCGCGCAGGGTTTGTACGATGCGGTGAGTCAGGCATTCGCGGTGTTTCTGCCAGTGAAATCGGTCGGCGTTGTCGGCGATGCGCGCGCGTACGAATGGGTGATCGCACTACGCGCCGTCGAAACCATCGATTTCATGACCGCGCGTTGGGCGCGTCTTCCATACGATTTTCTGGAAAGGATTTCACTCCGTATAATCAATGAGTTGAAAGGTATTTCTCGCGTAGTTTATGACGTGAGCGGCAAGCCGCCCGCCACCATCGAATGGGAATGAGCGCTTTCAGCCCGGACGACGAGCGCTGGATGCAACGCGCGCTCGATCTGGCGCGACACGCGAGCGACGCACACGCTGAAATTCCTGTCGGCGCCGTGCTCGTGAAAGACGGGCAAATGATAGGCGAGGGATGGAACCGCAACATTCGCGATTCCGATCCGAGCGCGCACGCGGAAATGGTCGCGTTGCGCTCGGCTGGCGCTGCACTGGCCAATCATCGGCTACCGGACACGACGTTGTACGTCAGCTTGGAACCTTGTGTGATGTGCGCGGGCGCCATCATTCATGCGCGGGTCGCACGCGTCGTCATCGCCGCCGATGATCCGAAAACGGGCGCGGCGGGCAGTGTTTTCGATACATTGGTCTCCGACCGCCACAACCACCAGGTCGTTGTGGAGCGCGGGTTGTGCGCCGACGATTCGGCCGAACTGCTGCGCGGTTTCTTCCGTCAACGTCGCGCGGAACGCTCAAGCGGTTGAGAATCGTTGCGGTAGTGGAATCCCTCACGCCGTCGAGGATTTCTCCTCAAGGCACTGTTTGTGCTTAGCTTCCTGTAGGTTTGAGCGGCGAAATCACGTAGATTGAACAGGCCGCAATCCAGATTCACGCGTCATCAGGGGGCGTTATGAAGCAGTTGGTTTGCAAGGCTATCCTCGGGCAATGGGCCGCAGTGGCGATTTTCGCCGTGTCGGGATTTGCCATGGCTGCGGACGTGCCGTGCCCGCCATCGACGGATCCGAGCATGATCAGTGTCGACGTGCATGTTCCCGCCGACGCGCCGCTGTATCAGGCGTGTGTCAGCGTCCAGTTCGACAGCGTCGTCAATCTCACGCCCGACAGTCTCGGCCTGACCGCGCAAATCATCGATCCTTCGACGTTCACCGGTCTGCCGGCCAGCGTCACGATCGATGCTGCGTTTCCGGTGTTGATCTCGATCGAACCTCCCGTCGCACTGTTCCGGAACGGTTTGGAATCCAATCAAACCGGCGACGGCAATCTCGATTTCCTCAAAACCTACGACGTCGAAATCCACACCGACAGCATCGCGTGCAGCGGTACCAAGAGCTTGTACCGTATGTTCAAGGCGCCGCATGGAAGCAACACATTCGCCGACGTCACCGACGGTTTGTTCAGCGGTAGCGTTCGTGCACGTGGTCGCGGCGGCGCGTTCTCGCAGTTCGTGATCGCGAAAGATGCGCGTTCGCTGTTGCTCGACATCGTACCGACGAAGCTCACCAACCTCACGCTGGATCTCGGCGCAGGCGGAATCACCGGTTCGCTGCTGACCGCGTTGACGAACTTGCTGACCCAGTTTCCGGCCGATCTGGCGTTAGGACTGCTCGCCGGCAATCTGTCCGCGGCGATCGATGATCTCAACGAATTCATCACCGACGTACTCGGTGGCGCCGACAGCGGCGATGTGGCCGACGAATGGACCGCGGGCGGAACGTTGAACAACGTCGCCGGCGGTCTGGTCAGTCTCACGCAGACGCTGATCTTCTCGCTGCAAACCGTATTCACGACATCCTCGCCGGTCTGCGGAATTGCAGGCCCACTGTAGCCATGCCTGCCCGTTTCACAGCTTATCCGCCGGATCGAGCGGCGCTGGTACGCGTGATCGATGAAGGCGCGATCTATCGACTAGGTCGCGCCGACGACAGCGAAATTCGCATCGATCATCCGTCCGTGTCGCGTTATCACGCCGAACTCAGCGCGAGCGACAACAACTGGTGGGTATTGCGCGATACCGGCAGCAAGAACGGATTGCGCATCGGCGGATACGTCCGCACGCGCGCGGATATTCAGGAATCGTCGTGGTTCGCCGTCGGCGACGTGTATTGCTGGCTCGAATTCATCGATAGCGAAACCGCTTCGCAATTGGCGACGCAACTCGATTCGCGCCGCGCGACTTCGCGCGAACTGTCGATGCGATTTTCCAACAGCATCGACATCGGCACGCTGATGCCGCAAACGCTCGACGTGGTGCTCGAAATGTCGGGCCTCGAACGCGGTTTCGTGCTGTTCGCGCCGGCGGGCGAGCCGTTGCGCGTGCGCGCAAGCCGCGGCATGCACAGTACGGACATCAGCAAGGCGAGCTTCAGCGGGAGCGCCGCCGCGGTCGATCAAGCCATTGCGCGGCGCGCGCCCGTCGTGTGCTGCGACACCAACGACTCTCCGTGGCTCGGATTGCGGCCGAGCGTTCGCCTCGGCGGCATTCGCGCGCTGGTGTGTGTGCCGCTGCGTCTCGACGACGGCGCGACCGGCGTCATCTACGTCGACAGCCGCCGGCCGGGTCCGCCGGTGACCGAACTCGATCTGGAACTGATCGAAAGCGTAGCGCAACACGCCGCGCATATCGTCGCGGCCGGTCATCTGCAAGGCGAGGTGAGCGAGCTCACCGACCAGCTCGACGAAGTCGCACCGCGCTGGGATGCATTGCGCTCTCTGTAGCGCGTCAATCTGTTGCAATTCGCGAAGACGCGCTATCGTGCGCGCATGTCCAACGATGCTGCCTTAGGAGCGGCCGAGTCGCGCAGCGGTTCCGCGACGATGACGGGGCAACTCGGTTTGTACGAGTTGCGCGTGGGCGACGTCCTCGCCAATCGATTCCGCATTCTTTCCATGCTCGGCATCGGCGGCATGGGCATGGTCTATCGCGGGCGCGATCAGTCGCTCGACATCGATGTCGCCGTGAAGCTGCTTCGTCCGGAACTCGCGCGGCGTCCGGAAGCGTTCGAGCGGTTCCGGCAGGAACTGCTGCTCGCGCGGCAAGTGTCCAGCCCGCACGTCGTGCGAATCCACGACATCGCCGAGCACGAAGGCCGCTGGTTCATCACGATGGATTTCATCGACGGCGATTCGCTGGAGCAACGACTCGACGGCAACAAGAAGCTTCCCACCGACAAGGCGATCGGATTCGCACACGATCTGCTTGATGGACTTTCCGCGGCACATCAGCGCGGCGTGGTTCATCGCGATCTGAAACCCGCGAACGTTCTCATCGATTCGCAAGAGCGCGCCTACATCACCGACTTCGGCGTCGCGCGCAGCCTCGGCGCGACCGGACTCACCCACAGCGGCGTCATCATCGGCACGCCGGAATATCTTTCGCCCGAACAGGCGCGCGGCGATGTCGTGGATGCGCGCAGCGATTTGTATGCGGTCGGTTTGATCCTCTACGAAATGCTGACCGGCGTTTTGCCGTTCACCGCCGGCACGCCCGCCGAAACGGTCATGCAACGCATCGTGCGGCAACCGCCGTCGCTGGCGAAGGCGCGTCCGGATTTGCCGAGATGGCTGCAAACGTTCGCCGACCGTTTGCTCAAGCTCAATCCCGCCCATCGATTCCCGTCTGCGCGCGATGCACTGCGCGCACTCGAAACGCGCAAGGTGCCGCAACCGCCGATCAACCGGAGGCTCCTTGCCGGCGTTGCATGCGCCGCCGCCGCCGTCGCGATCGGCGCGGCGTGGTTGAGCAAGCATCCGATCCGCAGCACCCCAACGCCTGTCGTCACGACGCCGCAATGGGCCGTGTTTCCAATTGCAGCCGCCGAACCATCGCTCGCCGACACCGCGCGGGGTTTCGACGAGCATCTGAGCAACTGGTTGCGCGACGACGCTTCGGTCGCCCTCATTCCGCGACGTCGCATCGAGCAGGCCATTGCACGCACCGCGCCCGATGCGGACGCAACAGCGCGTGCGCGCCTGAGCCGCTCCATCGCCAATGCGGCCAACGCGACGCACTGGCTGCGCGGCGAGCTACGAAAGGACGGTGACGAATTCGTGTTGAAAGTCGATCACGAAAGCACCGACGACACCACGCCGCCGCAACTCCCGTTGCTCGTGCGCGGTCGCGATGCGGCGTCGCTGTTCGACGCGTATGTCGCCGCCGTTCCCGGATTCACGAATGCCGTCGGATTGCACGCCGGCGTTGCGCCGTCGCTCAGCGCCGCATCGATCGAAGATTTCGGCGAAGCGATCTTCGCGCTCGATCAGAGTCATCCCGACACCGCCGCGCAAAAACTCGCGCCACTGATCGAACGACAGCCGGATAGCGCGTTGATCGCCGCCGCCGATCTGCGTGCGCAGGAGCAAGCGCATCAGGATTTACCGGCGCAGAACCTGCGCGAGAACATCATCAAGCGTTTTGCTACGAAAACCGATGCCGCATCGCGCGAACTGTTCGCGTCCGCACTCGTCGGCGCCGGCGAGGACGACAAAGCGGAGTCCTCGCTCGCGCAAGCGACGCAAGCGTATCCGCACGACGCGGCGCTCACGCTCGACTACGCCGACGAACTGCGTCAGGTCGGCAACGGCGAAAAAGCGATGAGCGTGCTGAAGGATTACGTCGAAATCGCCAACGACGACGCGCACGGCTGGTTCCTGCTCGGCCGAACTGCGATCGGGCAAGGGCAGGCGAGCGACGCAGTCGAGGATTATCTGTTGCACGCACAAACGCTGAACGTTCTCGCGCACGACCGCGCCGCTGAAGCCGAAACGCGCAATGCCGCCGGCATCGGCTACGAACGCCTCGGACAACTCGACGCCGCCGCCGAACAATATCAACGCGCGATCGCGACGCGCGAAAAACTCGACGACAAACCGGGGCTGGCGAAATCGTTGCGCAACCTCGCCATCGTCCAAGCGGAGCAGGGCAAGCGCGACGACGCCGAACAGACGCTCACGCGTGCGAGCAGCCTGCTCGAGTCGCTCGGCGATCGATCGAGCATCGCGGATCTGTACAACGACCGCGGCGTCGTCGCCGAGGAAGCCGGCGATTTCGGCGAAGCGCTGAAATATTACCGGCAGTCGTACGGATTGCGTCAGCAGCTCGACAATCCGGTTACGATCGCCGAGAGCCTCAACAACATCGGATTCGCGTCGTATCGCATGGGCGATTTCGACAACGCGTCGGTCTACTGGAAGCAGGCGATGGATCAGTACCAGAAGCTGGGTGATCACAACGGGATTCTGCACATCCAGCAAAGCATCGGCCTGCTCGACATCGCACGCGGACAATTCGTCACGGCGCGCAAGGATTTGACCGATTCGCTCAACTACGCCGAAAGTCATCAGTTGCCGGAAGAATCCGCCGTCGCGCAGGTTTCACTGACGGAACTCGATCTGCTCGAAGGCCGTTACGCCGATGCGCAAACCTCCGTCGACAACGCGGCGAAAATTTTCGCGCGCCGCGCCGACGAACGCGGCAACGCGGAGACTGCCTTGCTCAACGCACGCATCGCACTCGCGCTCGGCGATCGCGACGGCTCGAAAAAACGGCTCGACGCGATCGACGCCAAGCAACTCAACGCCGAACAGAAAGCCGAATTCGCGATCGCCGAAGCGCAACAATTCGAACTCGCCGGCGCACGCCAGGAACAATCCGCGGAACTCGACGAGGCCGCGAAAGCCGCCGGTACCGCGCACAGCGGAGCACTCGGTTTGCGCGTGGATTTCGAACGCGTCCGGCTCGCACTGTCCGGCGGCGACAAAAAAACGGCGGCGGATTTGCTGGCGCATATTCGTGATCAGACGTTGCGTCTCAACGACGTGCCGCTGCGTCTGGTCTGGCTCGAACTGGAAATCGCGCTCGCTCTGCAGAACGAAGACAACAAGAACGCGGCGGCGCGGTATCGCGACACGCTGCCGTTGCTGAAAGCGGTGGAAAAATACGCAAGCGCCGCAGTGATTTATGCGATGGGAGAACGCGCGCTCGCCGACGATCCGGCCCAACGCGCGGCAGCGAAAGCGGCGGCCGCGGCCGAAACGAAACGCGTGCTGGCCGCCGCGCCCGATGCATCGCGTGAATCGCTCAAGGCCGAGATCGATCGTCGCGCCCGCGAAGAAACCGGGCACGCCGATGTCCTCTGAATCCCCCGATCGCGCGCAATTGCAGGCACGGATCGACGACGTGCTGCGGCAGCAACGCGAACTCCTCGCGAGCGTTCGCGACGGTCAGACGCACTTCAAACTACTGGCGAAATCCGTTTGGCAGGTGCAGGAACAGGAACAGCGAAAAATCGCGCGCGAACTGCACGACGGCATCGGGCAGAACCTCAACGCGATCATCAACATGATCGATCAGGCCCGACTCGGCCATGTCGATAGCGACGATGTGCTGTCCCGCATGCGCACGATCGCCAAGCAGACGCTGGACGAAACACGCGCGCTGTCGCGGCTACTGCGTCCACAAGTGCTCGACGATCTGGGCCTCGAAGCCGCGTTGCAATGGCTCGTGCGCACGATCGGCGAAGCGCACGGCCTGGCGGTTTCGCTCGACATCGCACGTCCGCTGCCGGAATTCCACACGGACATCGCCACGCTGGTGTTCCGGATCACGCAGGAAGCACTGAACAACGCCGCCAAACATGCGCACGCGCGGTCGGCGAGAGTCGTGTTGCGCACCGATCGCAATCGCCTGCATCTCGATGTGCGCGACGACGGGCAAGGCTGCGTCGTCGAAGCAGCCTTGAACGCAAACCGAACGCAACAAAGCAGCGGGTTGGGCGGCATGCGCGACCGCGTTCGGTTGTACGATGGGGACATGCACATACAATCCCAGCCGGGAAAGGGGTTTCATCTGGCTGTCGAGATTCCGCTGCCGTCGAGCGTCGTAGGCGTTACCGCATGATTCGTGTTCTGTTGGCCGATGATCACACCGTGCTGCGCGAAAGTCTGGCGCTGGTGTTGCGTGGAAGCGGCGATTGCATCGTCGTGGGCGAAGCGGCCGATGGCATCACGGCGATCGAACAAGCGCTCGCGCTGCGGCCGGACGTCGCCGTCATCGATATCTCCATGCCGCGACTGAGCGGCATCGAAGTCGTCCGGCGTATCAGCAACGAACTGCCGCGCACGCACGCACTCGTGTTGACCATGCACGAGGAAGAAGAATACGTATTGCAGATGATCCGCGCGGGCGCCGCCGGTTATCTGCTCAAGGATGCCGCGACGAATGTGCTGCTCAGCGCCGTTCGCACGCTTGCGGCCGGCGGCGTACATTTCGGACCGTACGCCGCGAAGGTTCTGGCGGCGCAAGTACAAAATCCGCACATGACGATCGAGGATCCGTATGGCGGTCTGTCGCCACGCGAACGCGAGGTGTTGCATCTGGTCGTCGAAGGGCTGACGACGAAAGAGATCGCCTCGCGCCTGCAGATCACCGTCAAGACGGCGGAAAACCATCGCTGCCGCGTGCTCGACAAACTCGGCGTGCGCAACAGCGCCGAACTCGTGCGCTACGCCATGCGCAAGCGATTGGTTGAATAAACATCGCAATCGAGATGTTCCGATGAACGACGTTTCGCTGATCAAGCTTTGTTTCGGAATGCTCGCGACATTGGGCGCGTTCTCGGCGTGTGAGGCCGGTCAGGGAATCGTCGGTGCCGGTCCGAGCGGAGTCTGCCGATCGACCGGGGGCTCGAGCGGAAATTTCCTGCCGGGCAAATTCTGGGAGGAAGAAGCCGGCTTTCGACAGGAAAGACAAGACACGAGCGGCGCGCTCGAAGCATTCAAACGCGCCGCTTACTACGGCGACAAGGATGCGCAATACGACGTCGCGATGATGTATCTCAAAGGCGCCCGAAAGGTTCCAGTCGACGTGCCGCTCGGCGTGGCGTGGCTTCGGATCGCCGCGCAGTACGGTCAGTCCTTGTCCGACGAGGCGTTGAGAAAACTCGAACCCGCGCTGACACCTCAGCAGCGTGCTGCGTCGGCGCGCGATTTCGAAAATCTCGTCACGACGTATGGTGTGAGTACAACGCGGTCGCGCGTCATGAAAACCTATCAGCTCGAACGTGGCCGCACGGTGTTCGCGGATTGGGTGTGCCACGACGGCTTGGCGACTGCGGCCGATGCGTATCTCATCACGATCGATCGCGAATTCGCCGATTACGTTTCCACGATGTACGGCAACGTGATCGTCGAGCCGCTGCAACCATTGCCGGGTCCGCAAGCGAAGAAGTAGGTGAGCTTGACCGTCATATGTGCATGTTCGAATGATCAGCGTAATTTTACATAATATACAAAGGCGGTAGTTGCTTGGTTGTGGTTCACCAGAGTCTCCCTGTTTCGCTCCCGATGACCCCGAAGCCGAAATCCCCTCGCACAGCCACATCGTCTGTGCCGGCCGGCACAGTCTTCACGATTGGACATTCCACGTTACCGATTGATCGGTTCATCGGGGTGTTGAATGCGTACGGCGTCGAAGAACTAGTCGACGTGCGCAAGATTCCCCGCTCGCGTCACAACCCGCAGTTCGGCAGCGAAGCACTCGAGCACGAACTGGCAACCGCCTCCATTCATTATGTCTGGATGAAAGCGCTCGGCGGACGGCATCACGCGCGTCCGGATTCACCCAACTCAGGCTGGCGCAACAAAAGTTTTCGCGGCTACGCCGATTACATGCAAGCCGGGGCGTTCGAAAGCGCTATCGACGAACTCGTCGAGATCAGCCGCCGCAAACGCACGGTGATCATGTGCGCCGAAGCCGTGCCATGGCGCTGCCACCGTTCGTTGGTAGCCGACGCGCTCTGCGTTCGCGACATACCGGTCGACGACATTTTTTCCGAAACCAGCAGCCGACCACACACGCTCACGCCGTTCGCTCACGTCGAAGGAACGCACATCACCTATCCGCCCGAATGACGCGATGACCGCGTTTCAGAAAAACTTTTCGCGGCGGATTTCGTCCTCGTAAAGCTGCCGCGTCGGCCGCAACAGATCGCTGCGGCTGACGATGCCGACGATCCGCAGCGACCCGGGCGTGTCGACCACCGCCAGACGTTCGAGGCCAAACGCGGCGAGCCGCGAGGCCACCGCGCGGCATGTTTCCGTCGGCAATGCGTAGCTCGCGGTTTCGGCCACGAACAATTCGCCGACGCGCTGATCGAGCAATTCCGGATTGATGCTCGACAAGCGTCCGCGATCGATCACACCGAGCAGTTTTCCCTCGGCGGTCACCGGGTAGGCGCGTTGCGTCTGGTCCACGCCGAAATAACGGCGTTGCGCTTCGCGAATCGGCAGATCCGCATCGATGGAAATCGCTTCGTGCGTCATCACCTCGGCGATGAAATGACGTTCGAGCGGATCGACACCGTATTCGCGATAGACATGATGACCACGACGCGCGATTTTTTCCGTGAGGATCGAACGCGGCATCACGATCACGGTTAGCCCGTACGCCACCGCGCTGCCGAGCAGCACGGGTAACATCGCATCGGCATCGTGCGTTAGTCCGAATGCGAACACGACGGCGGTCAGCGGTGCGCGCATCGTTCCGCCCAACGTTGCCGCCATGCACACCAACGCCCACAAACCCGGATTGCCGCCGGGCAGCCAATGGCCGAGCGTACAGCCGAGACCGGCGCCGATCATGAGCAGCGGCGCGAGGACACCGCCCGATGTGCCCGACCCTAATGCCACAACCCAGATAACCGCTTTCACCGCGAGCAACGCGACGACCGCCGTCAGTACCAGATGTTGATTGAGCAAGTCGCCGATCACGTCGTATCCCACGCCAAGCGCGCGCGGTTCGAAATATCCGCCGATGCCGACGACGAGACCGCCGATGGCGGGCCACCACATCCAGTGAATTGGCAATTTCGCGAACGCGTCTTCGACAGCGTACAGCGCGTACGTCATCGACACCGACAGCAAACCCGATGCGAGACCCGCGACGACGCACGAGCCCATCGCCCACTCCGATCCTGGCGCGGCCGACAACGGAAACAGCGCACCGGCATCGGCCCACAGCGGACGCAAAAATCCCGCGACCGCGCACGCCAGCGCGACCGGCAACAAACTGCGCGGTCGTAATTCGAACAACAGCAATTCGACGGCGAGCAGCACCGCCGCCACCGGCGTGCCGAACACGGCGGTCATGCCCGCGCACGCGCCGGCGACGAGCAGCGACTTTCGCTCGACCGACGTCAGGTGAAACGCCTGCGCTAACAACGACGCGGCCGCACCGCCAGTCATGATGATCGGACCTTCCGCACCGAACGGTCCGCCGCTGCCGATCACGATGCCCGACGACAACGGCTTGAGCACCGCGACTTTCGCCGACATCCTGCTTTTGCCGAACAGGATCGCTTCGAGCGCTTCGGGGATGCCGTGTCCGCGAATCTTCTCGCTGCCGTAACGCGCCATCAAGCCCACGATCAAACCGCCGACGGCCGGCACCGCGATTACCCACGCGCCGAGATGATTGTCCGCGGGCGAATGCGCGGCGGTCGAAAGTGTCTGGAAGAAAAACAGGTTCGTGAAGAAACGAATCGCGACGAGCAGAACCCACGCACCCAGCGTACTGACGGCGCCGATCGCCAGCGCGAAAACCGAAAGCAATAAAAGCCGGTCGCTGCCGGAAAAATCGCGCTTGTGCATCGGACCGCCTAGGCAGAATGAATCGATGGCCGCCGTCGCGGCCGTCGTCCATTTTCGCGCATCGCGGCGTTGCGGTATACGTCGCTCGCCGTCAGCCGTGCGCGATCTTGCGGGTCCGCGACGCGCTCGGCGTTCCTTTGGCGTCGAAATGACGATGCAGATCGGCGAGTTGCATCTTGAGTTCGCTCGCGCACTGCGTCCATTCGGCGAGATCGGCGAAGACGCCGCAACGGCGTAGATACGTGTCGCTGGGCTCCGTCTCTCGAGCCAGACACGACGCTACGTACGCAACGCCCGCCGCGTTGAATTCGCGCGGATGCACACGCCATGGTTCGCGGTGATAGGCCACTGCTTCGACCACCGGATACGGCAATCCCCACGCGTGCAGCAAATAGGCGCCAGCGTCGATGTGCGTGAACGCGCCCTCCCCTCGTAATTCGGCGCGGCGGCAATGCGCGTCGACGGCGGGAAGCAACAATCCGACGTCGTACAGCAGCGCGGCCGTCGATCCATCGGTTTGGAACGGTCGTCCCGCGCCGATGCGTTCGCCCATCAGCGCGGCGAACATCGCTTGCTGAAGCCGCGGCAAGCCGACCGTCGGAATGCGGTCGGCGGCGAATGTTTCGAGCGCGAGAGCCAGGAGCAGCAACCGGTCGAGACCGATGGCCGCTGCGGCGCCGCGCATATTCACGATCGGACCCTCGCGCCGCACGGCGGGTACGTTCGCCAGGCACACGACGTCCCGCAGCAGCGACGGATGACGATTGAGAATGGTGTCGACCGGATCGTATCCGGCCTGCGGATCGGCGATGCAGCGCACGAGTTTGCCGTAAACGCGCGGGGGCGACGGCAGCACGTCCGCGCCGCGCACGATCATTCGCAACGCGGGCGATTCCAACAACGACTGCAGCCCGTACAAGCGCTCGATGGTGTTAATGATAGCGAGTCCGTCGCATGGCTTTGTCAAAAACTGATGCACGCCGACGAGCGACGACGACACGAAACGGTCGTCACCGCATAAGAGAATGCGGAACGTATCCGGCCAGCGCGCGCGCACTTCGCGCAGCAGCGCACTGCCGTCCATTTCCGGCATGTGCAGATCCGCGATGACCGCGTCGACCGGTGCGCGCTCGAGTGCTTCGAGCGCTTTCTCGCCGCTCAAGGCGGCCACGATATCCCACGTCACGCCCATCGCGGACAACGAACGCATCACGCCCTGCAGAACGCGTTCTTCATCGTCGACGAGCATCAGTCGCATGGCGGCATCACGCAGCGTCGGCGGGTGGCGAAAAATGTTCCACGGCACGTATGACCGCTTCGATGCGATCGAGTTCGTCGAGCGCATCGTCGATGGCGATCGACATCGCGAGTCGCGTGCGGCGCAATTCCGCCGGATCGAATCCTTCCGGCGCTGATTCCAGCCAATCGAAACCCCGCCGCAGCACACGCATTCTCTCGACGACGCGGCGAATCGGCGCCTGCACCTCGTGCGCGGCGCCGGCGTTACGTCGCGCGATCGCCATCGGTCGCGACGGATCACTGCGCGCGCGATCGAGCTGTTGCACCAGACTGGCGATGGTGGTTTCGCGTTCCTCGACTGTGCGCGTGAGTGTCGCCACGCGGCGGCGCAGGATCGAGGTATCGCGTCCGAAATCGACGGGTGATGCGAATCCAGCCGATGCGTCGTGGGCTGGCTGCGGATCGAACATGGCACTGAACTCCCGATCGCATCGCGGGGAAGATGCGTCACAATGAATTTTCGGCGCAGGGGCCGATATCTTTAGACATATGCTCCGCGCGCTTGCGTTTGGCGGCCCGTCGGAGCGAGACTCGTGTCCGGGAGCGTACAAATCGGCGCGTAAACGTTTACTGGGTGGACAACGGAGGGGGTTAGCGCGTCCGTCAGCGAGAGGCGGAAGCGTGCGGTTCGCGCGGCGCTATCGCGCAGAGTGAATTGATGAAGCAGCAGGAAGATA
>DATBAU010000040.1:0-7444 GCA_036271355.1 Rudaea sp.
CCCACCGCGTTCGGTGCGGCGATCGTAGGCGCGGAATACGCACTCAATTTGTTGCCGCGTGGAACACATCGCTATGCACAATTCATCAAGCCTTCCGAACTAGCGACGAGCCTGCGCGCGAACGGCCTGCAACTCGACGACATCAGCGGACTCGCCTACAACCCGCTTAGCCGGCGCGCGTGGATCGCGAAGAACACGCAGGTCAACTATCTCGTCTGCGCGCACAAGCCCGGATGATTCTGCGCGGCGGCGACATCGAGGCGATCTTCTTCGATCTCGACGGTACATTGGTGGATTCCGCGCCCGACCTGATGGCCGCGATGCAACGACTGCGCGCCGAAATGTCGCTGCCGCCGATCGACGCGACGTACGTCGGCGTCATGGTGTCGAAAGGCGGACGCGCGATGCTGCGCCGCGCATTTCCCGATGCCGACGAAGCGCGCATCGACAGTCTTCTGCCGCGTTTCCTCGATTTGTATTCGCAGGCGATCGCGACGCACACGAAAACCTATCCCGGCATCGACGCAATGCTCGATGCGCTCGAAACCCGGCGCATCAAGTGGGGCATCGTCACCAACAAACCCGGCTGGCTCGCGCGCAGTCTTGCGGCGGAATTGAAGCTCGATCATCGTCATGCGGCGCTCGTGTCCGGTGATTGTTTGCCGCAGAAAAAACCCGAGCCCGAGCCGATTCTGTATGCATGCAAGCTCGCAAACGTATCGCCGCAGCGAACTGTTTACGTGGGTGACGACGAACGCGACGTCGAAGCGGGCCGTCGTGCCGGCACGATGACGGTCGCTGTCGGTTGGGGTTATCTCGCAGACGAAGATCATCGCGAATGGTCGGCCGATCTTGCCATCTCGTCGCCCAGCGAACTGCTGCCCGCGCTCGGTCTGTAATCGTGGCCGACGACGCTTTCGCCAGCTTCGAGCGTAAATGGCTTGACGCAAATCCCGAACAGGCCGCCGTTCTCATTTTCCTGGACGCGGATGAACGTCGTCGCGCTTCCGGATTCGGCACGCTCGTCCACGAACTTACGCAGACGACATTCGGCGTGCGCGAAACGCAAGTCGCTGCCGCGAAGCTGAGTTGGTGGCGACAGGAATTGAGCGGCACGGCGCGTCATCCGGTTACGCGCGAATTATTCGCCGATGCGCGTGCGCGTGCGATCGAACCGGCAAAATGGGTCGCGCTGATCGACGCCGCACTGTCGCAGCTTGATTCGTCGAGCGCGAGCGACTTCGCACAAATGCGGAATCAATTCGGTGTTTTTTATAGCCCTGTTGCCGCGATCGAAAGCGAACTCACCAACGTTGGCGCGACGCCGACCGATCACGTCGCGAATCTCTGGATGTGTTCGCACTTCCTGAAGGCATCGGCATCTGGGTCATCGTTTGCCGAACACTTTTCGTTGCCGCTCGATCTGTTCGCACGACACGGCGTCGCGCGTGAAGCTTCCGAGAAACGTAATGATGTCTTGCGCGATTTTATCGGCGAGGTTCGCGAAACATTGCAATACTCCCTCGCTCAAGCACCACATGCGCGCGTAGGCTGCCGCGTTCGCGCGCGATCGGATTTGAAACTCGCGACCGACGCAATACGTTCGCGTGATCCCGCGCTATCACTGACGAATTGCAGTCAAAAACCGCGCCTGCGTCATGTATGGTGGGCTTGGCAAGAAGCACGCGCCGCCCGGCGGCGCACTTGACGATGTCGCCTACGGCCACAATTAAGGTGTCGAACGCAGGAGTTTTCATGCAGTCCGATCACAATATAGCTCGCGCCATGCCGGATATCGCGAAGTCCGCGCTGGCCGAAACGTCGGTCACGCTGGACTGGGTCGGCATGGACGAAATCCAGGCGCCGGTCGTTTTGCTGAACGAACAGGGAGAATCGTCGCGCACACCTGCGCGCGTCGCCGCGTTCGTCAATCTGCGCAAACCCGAAGCGCGCGGCATTCACATGTCGCGCTTGTATCTACATGTCGACAAAGCGTTGGCCGAACCGCTGACGCCAAGTTCGATCCGCCACATGCTGCGTGATTTCCTCGAATCGCACGCCGAACTTTCCGATCGCGCGATGGTGCGCATCACGTTCGATCACCTGCTTCGCCGACCGGCGCTGAAGAGCGATCACAGTGGATGGAAATCGTATCCGCTCACAATTGTCGGCGTATCGCGAAACGGACAGTGCGATATCGAATTGCATTTCTCGGTCGAATATTCGAGCACATGTCCGGCGTCGGCGGCGCTTGCGCGTCAACTGATCCAGGAAAAATTCCAGCAAGATTTCGCACGCGAAAAACCGCTCGATCGTGACGCGGTCATCGCGTGGCTCGGCAGCGAGCAGGGCATTTGCGCCACGCCGCATAGTCAGCGCAGCGTGGCGGAGATTCGCGTCAAACTTTCAACGAGTTTCGGTTTTCCGATCGTCGAATTGATCGATGTCGTCGAAGGTGCATTGCGAACGCCGGTGCAAACCGCCGTCAAACGCGAAGACGAGCAGGAATTCGCATTACTCAACGGATCGAACCTGATGTTCTGCGAAGACGCCGCGCGCCGTATTCACGCGGCGCTGGACGATGACGAACGCGTCGCTGATTTCTGGGCGCGTGCGTCGCATTTGGAAAGTCTGCATCCGCACGACGCCGTCGCGGTGACGGTGAAAGGAATCGACGACGGATTCCGCGCCGACGTTTAGGGTTTCGGCAGCAACGCCGGATCGAGGCGAACGTCAAACCAGTTGAATCCCCAATGCACGTGCGGACCAGTCGCGCGTCCGGTTTTGCCGGCAGCGCCGATGATCTGTCCGGGCTTGATGCGATCGCCGACTTTCACATCGAGCCGGCTCATGTGCAGAAACGAACTGCTCAAGCCGAATCCGTGATCGAGCAAAACCGTCCCGCCGGTCAGCACGAGATCGGGCGCGGCGAACGTCACGATGCCGGCCGCGGGCGCGTGAATCGGCGTGCCTTCCGGCACGGCCATGTCGAGTCCCATGTGCGGTGCTTTCGGCACGCCGTTGTCGACGCGCTGACTGCCGTACACGCCGCTGATGCGCGCGCCTTGAACGGGCAGGGCGAAACCGTGCAGGAAATCCTCGCGATCGTCGTCGCGTTTACGTGCTTGGGTTACGCGTGCCTGTTCTTCCTCGATGCGCTTCGCCGTTTCCGGATCGGGTGTGACGGTTTTCGGCGGCAATCCTTCGACGCGTTCGATCTGATAGTCGCGTTTGGTGACGGATCGCGTGATCGTCTCGGATTTTTCGTTCGCACAATTGAGAGTCAACGAAACGGAAGGCGGCGCTTCGCGATCCAGACCGAAAACGAATGTGCCGTCCGTGCCGACGTGCAGATCGCGGCCGTTGAATGCAATACGACAAGCCGGTGTCGCATGTCCGATGACGAGTTCGCCTTGCTGAAGATGCTCGGGTACCTCAATACGATCGGTCGCGCTCAATGCAACCGCCGCGAGCGAAGCGAAGATCACCGCTGAAACGCCAAACGCTGACCGAGCTGCGAATCGTCGAGCTTGCCGTCGTTCCACGCGAGATGACCGTTCACCCACGTCGCCGCAACACTGCTTCGGAACGTGTAACCCTCAAACGGCGACCAGCCGACTTTCGACAAAACATCCGACGCGACCACGCGTTGCGATTTCTTCGTGTCGATCAACGTCAGATCGGCCCAATAACCTTCGCGGATGAAACCGCGATCGATCACGTTGAACAGTTTCGCTGGCGCGTGCGTAATCTTGTGTACGATCAATTCGAGCGGCAGCAATCCGTCGTACCAGCGTTCGAGCGCGCACTGGATCACGTATTGCACGAGCGGCAATCCGGACGGCGCTTTTTCGTACGGCTGCGATTTTTCTTCCATCGTGTGCGGCGCGTGATCGGTGGCGAGCACGTCGATACGTCCGGTTTTCAGCGCTTCGGTGATCGCGGCGCGGTCGGATGCCGATTTCACTGCCGGATTGCACTTGATGAGATTGCCCTTGGTCGCGTAATCCTCCTCGCTGAAATGTAGGAAGTGCACGCACGTTTCGGCG
This sequence comes from Rudaea sp., assembly GCA_036271355.1. Classification (GTDB taxonomy): domain Bacteria; phylum Pseudomonadota; class Gammaproteobacteria; order Xanthomonadales; family Rhodanobacteraceae; genus Rudaea. The sequence continues at coordinate 4,050 of DATBAU010000040.1, forward strand.
GTGATTCGTTTGTTTTCGGTCGGGCCGGGCGCGAACAATTCGAGTTCGTCCGCCGTCGAGATGTGCAGCACATGCAGTTTCGTGCCGTGGCGTTTCGCCAGTTCGATCGCGAGTTTCGTGGATTTTATGCACGCCTCGCGCGAACGGATGTACGGATGCCGTTCGACCGGAATGTTGTCCCCGTATTTCGCGCGCTCGATCGCGAGGTTCGCTTCGATGGTCGGCGTGTCCTCGCAATGCGTGATCACAGGAACACGACAGTCGCGGAAAATTCCATCGAGAATTTCGGGTTTGTCGACGAGCATGTTGCCGGTCGACGCGCCCATGAACACTTTCACGCCGCTCACGCCGCGCGGATCGAGGTTGCGGATCAATTCCAGATTGTCGTTGGTCGCGCCGAAATAGAACGCGTAGTTCGCGGCAGATTTTTTCGACGCGCGATCGTATTTGTCGGCGAGCGCGGTGTAGTCGGTCGTCGTCGGTTTGGAATTCGGCATCTCCATGAAACTGGTGACGCCGCCCGCGACAGCCGCACGCGATTCGGTATGGAAATCGCCTTTGTGTTCGAGGCCGGGTTCACGAAGATGAACCTGATCGTCGATCATGCCCGGAATCAGCAGGCGGCCGGCGGCATCGAACGTTCGTTCGTTCGGGCGACCCGGTAGCGATGGCGCGACCGCGTCGATGCGTCCGTCGCGGATGCGCACGTCGCCCTGGAAGCGGTGTCCTTCGTTGACGATGTCGGCGTTGACGATCAGCCAGTCGTTCATTTCGTGGATTCCTCGGAAGTCTCGCCGCAACGTCGCATGGTAAAGGTTTCCGGTACCGGATCGAGGCCGCCGGAGCACAACGGCTGGCACCGCGCGATGCGCCACAGCGCCAGAATGCCGCCGCGCGCGGCGCCGAATCGCGCGACCGACGTGCGCGCATAATCCGAACACGACGGATGAAATCGGCAGCGTGAGCCGAGGAACGGACTCAACAACCTCTTGTAAAACGTCAGCAGCGCCAGAATAAAGCGGGTCACGCGGCGATTTTACCGGTCGCCGCGTCATACGGCACCCGACCGCGGAAATGGTTGCCGGTGAAGGGCACATAAGCTATAACACGCGACCGCTGAAGGACTAGGGTAACGAGCATGGCCACGTCTAAGACCAAATCGAGTGCCGTCAAGGCCAAGAAGCCGGCGCCGAAGAAAGCCGCTCCGGCGAAGAAAAAAGCGCCCGCGAAGGTTGTCAAGAAAAGCGCGCCGGCTAAGCCGGTAAAGAAGGCGCCGGTCGCGGCACAGCGCGTGCAGCCTGCGAAGAAGGCGCCAGCGACGTCTGCGAAGACCAGCGCGAAACCCGCCGCGACGAAGGGTGCCGCTACGGCGTCGAAGCCGGTAGAAAAGTCGAAAGCGGCATCCGCAACGAGTAACGCATCATCGAAAAAGGTTGGCATGGCAACAGCTACAGCGAAATCGAAAGATAAAGACACCATCACCCGCGAAGACGGACGCTACGCGTTGCCGAGCACGGTGGTGGTGAATCTGCCGTCGAATTACCATCCGGCGGCAAAAGAGGAATACATGAACCCGAAGCAGCTCGCGTATTTCCGAGCAAAGCTGCAGAAGTGGCGCGAGGATCTGGTCGAAGAATCCAAGCAGACCATCGACAACCTGCGCGAAGAAGTGCGCGACGTCGGCGACGAGGCGGAACGCGCCACTCGTGAGACGGAAAATTCGCTCGAACTGCGCACGCGCGATCGCTACCGCAAACTGATTTCCAAGATCGACAAAGCGCTCAAGCGCATCGAAGAAGGGCGTTATGGTTTCTGCGAAGAAACCGACGAGGAAATCGGCATCGAACGTCTCGAAGCGCGGCCGATCGCCACGCTTTGCCTCGACGCGCAGGAGCGTTGGGAGCATCGCCAGAAGCAGATGGGCGACTGAGTTCTCAGCGTCCGCAAGCTGCTCGCAAAAAGCGCGGGGACTTACAAAGTCTGCCGCGCTTTTTCTTGGATCGTCTTGAACATCGCGGCCAAGCCGTTATTGCGCGTTGGTGAAAGATGCCGCGCCAATCCGAGCGCTTCGATGAAGCGCGGTTGTGTATCGAGGATCTCCTGTGCGGGACGATCCGAATACACGCGCAATAACAGTGCGATCAATCCGGTGACGATGGCCGAATCGCTCGTCGCCGCGAAGTGCAGGCGCTGACGATCGCCGCTCGCGACGAGCCACACCTGCGACTGACATCCATGCACCTTGTTGTCGTCGCTGCGTTGCGAATCCGGAAACGGCGGCAGCTTGCGTCCGAGATCGATCAGGTATTGATAGCGTTCGGTCCAGTCGCCGAAGAACGAAAACTCGTCGATGATCGCCGTCTGCGCCGCATCGGCGGTTTCTTCGAGCGGACGATCAGGTTGTGCGTTCATCGTCGTCCAGATGAGTCGAGACGAACTTCCAGCGCGCACCTTGCGCACCGTCTTCGATCACGATGCCGAACTTCGCCAGCTCGTTTCGGATGAGATCGGATTTGGCGAAATCCCGCACCTTGCGCGCTTCGGTGCGCTCGGCGAGCTTCTGTTCGACCCAATCCGTATCGACCGCACTTTCGTTGCCGGTTTGCTTGAACCATGCTTCCGGATTCTGTTGCAGCAATCCGAGAAACGCGCCGACGTTGAGCAAACTTTTTTTCGCTTCCTCGCGTTCTGCATCGGTCGATGCTTTGCGCGCCGCCGTCGCGTGACGTGAAATCACCGCAATCGCTTCCGGCGTATTCAAGTCATCGCTCAACGCCGCGACGATATCGTTATCCGGCGCGCCGCCGATGGTTTCCGGAATCGCGACATCGGCCAGATCGCGCAACACCCCGTACCATCCGTCGAGCGTCGCGCGCGCTTGCGCGAGCGTATCGTCGGACCAGTCGAGAGGCTGCCGGTAATGCGCGCGCATCAACATGAAGCGCAGCAGTTCGGGCGGATGTTTTTCCAGCAACTCGTGCAGCACCAGCGTGTTGCCGAGCGACTTCGACATTTTCTGACCGCCGAACGTCAGCATGCCGTTGTGCAGCCAGTAGCGCGCGAACACTTTCGCGCCGTGCGCGCATTCCGATTGCGCCACTTCGTTTTCGTGATGCGGGAACATCAAATCATTTCCGCCCGCGTGGATGTCGATGGTTTCGCCAAGATGCGCTTCGCACATCGCCGAACATTCGATGTGCCAGCCTGGACGCCCGCGACCCCACGGACTGTCCCAACCGGGCTGATCGCCGGTGGACGGTTTCCACAACACGAAATCGCCGGGATTTTTCTTGTACGGCGCGACTTCGACGCGTGCGCCCGCGAGCATTTCGTCCGCCGAACGCCCCGACAGATGCCCGTATTTCGGATACGAGGAAATGTCGAACAGCACATGT
>DATBAU010000041.1:0-3487 GCA_036271355.1 Rudaea sp.
CGCGGCAAGCGCCACCGCGAAAAGCAGCAGCGCGACTGCCGCAAACGTGAGCGGATCTTTCGGCGCGACTCCGAACAACAAGCTCGACAAAAATCGCGTGAGCGCCAGCGCGCCGAGCACACCAATCGTGATGCCGGCCAGCGCCAGCCGCGCGCCGCGACCAAGAATCAGCGCCAGCATATCTCGTGGTTGCGCGCCCATCGCCATGCGCACGCCGATTTCCTGCGTGCGCTGGCCAACGGTGTAACTCATCACGCCGTAGATGCCAACTGCTGAAAGCACCAGCGCAAGCCCGGCGAGAATCCCGATGAGCAATGCGGAGAATCGCCGTGGCGACACGGAACGCGAAAGCAAACCATCGAGCGTCGCAATTTCCGTGACGGGCAGCGTCGGATCGACCGCGTGCACCGCCTCCGTGACAGCGGCGCCGACGATTGACGGATCAATCGCGGCTGTGCGAACCACAAGCCGTGGCGTCCAGCCGCCGGTGAAATACGCGTCGTACGTCGGGTCGTGCTCGAGTCCGAACTGATGCACGTTGCCGACGACGCCGACGATCGAATACCAGCACGGCTCCGGATCGAGCGAGCAGAAATTTACGCGATGGCCGATGGAATCCTGGCCGTCGAAAAATCGGTGCGCCATCGTGTCGTTGATCACGATTTTGTCTCCGGTTGCCCAGTCGTCGCGCGTCAGCAGCCGGCCATGCTGCAGCGGTATGCCGACGGTGTAGAAATATTCTGGCGTCGCGGTGCGAATTTGCGCGATGGGACGAACGCCCGCGCTCAGTTGCGGCTGGCCTTCGATGAGAAAGCGTGACGCTTCGCGCATGTCGCTCGCCAGCGGCAGCGTGCTGATCCCCGCGGATGATTTCACGCCCGGCAACGCGTTGACTCGCTGCATGATTTGATCGAACTGCAGCGACTGCTTCTTGTTGAGCGCGACGGTTTGGTCCTGCGTCAGGCGGAGCAGGTCCGCCAGCGGAATCGCCGCCTGAGAAATCTGCATGCTCAGGACATGATCGGTCTCAAATCCGGGCGCGACATCGAGCAAGCGGCGGAAGCTTTGCAACAGAAGTCCTGCGCCGATCAACGGCACGATCGCGAGCGCGATTTCGGCGACGACCAGCAAATTGTGCGCGCGATGACTCGCGGGAGCTCCTGCGCCTTTACTTCCTTGCTTGAGCACGTTGTTGAGGTCGCGAATGCGCGCGCGCAGCGCCGGCAATAAGCCGCACAGGATTCCGGCTGCCACGCAAACACCGAGCGTGAACGCCAGCACAGGCAAATTGATGCGCGTCTCGCCGACGATCGACAGTCCAGCCGGCGCCACCGAGGCGAGCGCGCGAATTCCGACCAGCGCCAGCAGCAAGCCTGCGGCGCCGCCGCACAACGCCAGCAGGACGCTCTCGGTTAAAAGTTGTCGTGTAAGACGTCCCGGTGCCGCGCCAAGGGCTGTACGAAGCGCCATCTCGCGCTCTCGCGAAGCGTTCCGCGTGAGCAATAAGTTGGCGATGTTCGCGCATGCGATCAAGAGCACGAGTCCAACCGCCGCGAACAACACGAGCAGCGTCGCGCGAAATTTTCCCGCCGCCGGATCTTCCATCGCGCGCACCAGCGTTCCCCAATTTTTGTGCGAGTCGGGATAGGCGGTCGCTTCCTGGCGGTGCAGCGTATCGATTTCCGCGCTTGCCCGCGCGATCGTCACGCCGGGGCGGAGCCGCGCGATCGGCACAATACCGTGATGTACATGGTCGTCGAGGATGCCCTGATAAAACGGGTACGGCAGCCAGAAATCCATCGTCTTCATGATTTGAAACGTTTCGGGCAGCACGCCGACGATTCGGAACTTGTGATTATCCAATGTGATTTCGCGCCCGACGATCGCAGGGTCGGCGCCAAAGCGTTCGTGCCAGTAGTGATAGGTCACGAGCGCGACTGAACCCCCTCCGAGTTTGTCCTCTTCGCTGAGAAACGTCCGGCCGACAAGCGCGCGGATGCCCAGCATCGAAAACAAATCCGACGTCGCGACGCTTGCTTGGATGCGCTCAGGTTCGCCGACGCCGGTCAGATTGAAGCCTTGGGAAATTTGGGCGTACGCGCCCATCGCGGAAAAACTTTTCGCTTCGCGATGAAAATCAGAAAAATCCCCCGCGGCAACACCGACGGCGGCGAAGCCGGGGTACGTGTTCCAGATTTCGACAAGCGATGAAGGATTTGCGTAGGGCAGCGGCCGAAGCAGCACTGTTTCAATGACGCTGAAGATCGCCGTGTTTGCGCCGATGCCGAGCGCGAGCGTGATGATGGCGATCGCGGTGAATCCGGGCGTCTTGCGCAGCGTGCGAAAGCCGAATCGCACATCGTCCGCAAGATCGCTGAGCCAGGTTGCCTTGCCCATTTCCCACCTCGAAGCCCAATTCAAGTCTTGATGACGCCGCCGTCAGACGCCCACTTTACTCCAGACGTGTATCGCCGGAATACGTAATCAATCGCAGGCCCTGCTTCGCGACGTTGGGAACTTCAATTTCAGGGATGCGTTCGCCCACTCGCGCGGTTTCGCGCGCACTCTCGCCCTACGGTATGATTGCTACTTCGAAAGCGAAACGCGCGCCTTGTATGGAAGACGAAGTCGCGCAGGAGAGTCACTTTTGATTCCACGTTACACACGGGCGGAAATGGGCCGCGTCTGGAGCGACGCGAACAAGTACGCCAAATGGCTCGACGTCGAACTTGCCGCCACCGAGACGCTCGCCGAAGCTGGAGTCGTGCCGAAAGATGTCGCCGTCACGCTGCGCGCCCGCGCGAAAGCCGACGCAGGCCGCATCAATGACATCGAATCACGCGTGAAGCATGACGTCATCGCGTTCACCATGGCCGTCGGCGAATCGGTCGGCGATCCACTTGTCGCGCGCTGGCTGCATTACGGCATGACGTCCAACGACGTCGTCGATACCGCACAAGCACTGCAGATTCGCGACGCCGCGCAAATCATCGAACGCGATCTCGTGATCTTTGGCGAAGTGCTCGACCTGCGCGCTCACGAATTCCGACGCACGCCGCAGATCGGCCGCACGCACGGAATCCACGCCGAGCCGATCACTTTCGGCCTCAAAATCGCCAACTGGTTCGCCGAAAATCAGCGCAACATCGGCCGCCTGCGCGATGCCGCGGCACAAATGGCCATCGGCAAAATTTCCGGCGCCGTCGGCAACGCGTCGCATCTCGGTCCCGACATCGAGGCGCGCATCTGCAAGCGTCTCGGACTCAACGTCGCCCCGGTTGCATCCCAGGTGATCCAGCGCGACCGCCACGCGCAATTCGTCAGCACGCTCGCGCTCATCGCCGCGACTCTCGAAAAAATCGCCACGGAGATTCGCCATCTCCAGCGCACCGAAGTGCGCGAAGTCGAAGAGCCGTTCGGCGGCGAGCAGCGCGGGAGTTCCGCGATGCCCCACAAGCGCAACCCGGTGAGCTGCGAACAAATCAGC
>DATBAU010000042.1:0-13074 GCA_036271355.1 Rudaea sp.
GCCGCAGTCGCCGCAGTTGTTCAAGCAGTTGCTGATGATGGCGGGGATGGATCGCTACTATCAGATCGCGCGCTGTTTCCGCGACGAAGATTTGCGCGCCGACCGCCAACCGGAATTCACGCAGCTCGACATGGAATTCGCATTCGTCACCGAGCGTGACGTGCAGGACACCGTCGAAGGCATGATCCGTCACGTCTTCAAGGAAGTCGTCGACGTTCAGCTCGAGGAACCGTTTCCGCGCGTGACGTACGAAGAAGCGATGCGCCGTTACGGATCGGACAAGCCCGATCTGCGCATCAAGTTCGAATTGATCGACGTCGCCGAACACGTGAAACACGTCGAATTCAAAGTGTTCAGCGGACCGGCGAACGATCCGGGCGGTCGCGTCGTCGCATTGCGTCTGCCCGATGGCGCGAAACAGCCGCGCAAATATCTCGACGATCTGGGGCAGTACGTCGCGAAATACGGCGCGAAGGGTCTCGCATGGATCCGCATCGACGACATCGCGAAAGGCCGCGACGGCATGACGTCGCCGATCATCAAGTTCCTCGACGACGCAGCGTTGAACGGCGTGCTCAAAGCCGTCGGCGCGCAGAATGGCGACGTGATTTTCTTCGGCGCTGGTCCATACAAAACCGTCAGCGATTTCATGGGTGCATTGCGCATCAAGATCGCGCGCGACAACGGCCATGTCGACAACACGTGGACGCCGCTGTGGGTCACCGACTTTCCGATGTTCGAATACGACCACGACGCGAAACGCCACGTCGCGTTGCACCATCCGTTCACTGCTCCGAAGGTCGACGACATCGACGACTTGCGCGCCAACGCGCACAACGCGGTTTCGCGCGGCTACGACATGGTGCTCAACGGCAACGAAATCGGCGGCGGATCCATTCGTATTCACCGACCCGAAATGCAAAGCGCCGTGTTCGACCTGCTCGGCATCGGCGCCGACGAAGCGCAAGCGAAATTCGGATTCCTGCTCGAAGCACTCAAGTACGGCGCGCCGCCGCACGGCGGTATTGCGTTCGGCATCGACCGCATCGCGGCGCTGATGGCCGGCACCGAATCGATCCGCGATGTGATCGCTTTCCCGAAAACCGCGAGCGCGCAGGATTTGATGACTGCCGCGCCATCGACTGTTCCCGAAGTGCAACTTCAGGAGTTGCACGTGCGTGTGGTGAAGCCGGTCAAGGCGTGACAGCGCGCGGTGACCATGTCGTCCTGCTCCACGGGCTGTGGATGCGGGGCTTCACGTTGATCTCGCTGCGGCGTCGGCTGGAAAGCGCGGGCTTTTCGGTCGACCTGTTTGATTACGCCAGCGTGACGCAGGATTCTTCCGCGAGCATCGAAAAACTGCTGATGCTCACCGCCGCGTCCAGCGCAAATAAAGTCCATTTCGTCGGACACAGTCTCGGTGGTCTTCTCGCGCTGAAGACGCTCGAGCACAAGCCCGACTTGATCGAAGGACGCGTCGTCTGTCTCGGTTCGCCGTTGCGCGGAAGTTCCGTGGCGCGTGCGCTCGCGAGTTTTCCCGGCGGATCATTCCTACTCGGGCGCAGCTTGGATTTGTTGCGCGACGGATTGCAGCGATGGGAGGGGACGCAGGAAGTCGGCGCGCTTGCGGGGCGGTTGCCATTGGGGATGGGGCTCGCGGTTGGCTCTTTGAGCGTTCCGCACGACGGCACGGTGAGCGTGGAGGAAACGCAGCTGCCGGGACTCGCCGATCACTGCGTGATCGCGGCAAGCCACGCGGGTCTGGTGTTTTCCGAAGAGGCGACGCAGCAGACGATCGCATTTCTGCGCGACGGGCGATTCAACCGTCCATCCTGATCGGCCGAGATACCCGCATGTTAGAATTTACGCGATTGATTTGGGACAGTTTCGAGTTATGGCCGGCCATTCCAAATGGGCGAACATCCAGCACCGCAAAGGTGCGCAGGATGCGAAACGCGGCAAGATCTTCACCAAGGTGATTCGCGAAATCACGATCGCCGCGCGCGAAAGCGGCGGTGATGCGGCAACCAATCCGCGGTTGCGGCTCGCGATCGACAAAGGTCTCGCCGCCAACATGAACAAGGATTCGATCGAGCGCGCCATCAAAAAGGCGACCGGTGAACTCGAAGGCGTGACGTACGAAGAAATCCGCTACGAAGGTTACGCGCCGGGCGGTGTGGCAGTGATCGTGGAATGCATGACGGATAATCGTCATCGCACCGTCGCCGATGTGCGGCATGCGTTCTCGAAATTCGGCGGCAATCTCGGCACCGACGGTTCGGTGAGTTACCTGTTCCGCAAGCTCGGTGTGCTGTCGTTCGCGCCGGGCGCGTCGGAAGACAAAATTACCGATGTGGCGATCGACGCGGGCGCCGACGATGTCGTCGTGAACGCCAACGACGGTTCCATCGAAGTGCTCACCGCGCCGGATTCGTATCAAAGTGTGCGCGATGCGATGGAAAAGGCGAGCGTGAAACCGGATGCGTCGGAAATCACGATGCGCGCGGAAAACGAGATTTCGCTGACCGGCGAAACCGCGCAATCCGTCGCGAAACTGCTCGACTGGCTGGAAGATCTCGATGACGTGCAGAACGTCTATTCGAACGCCGATCTTCCGGCGGAAGCGTATGCGTAACCGAATTGGGGAACGGGGAATGGGGAATCGCAAGCATCCATTCCGGAACCTCGAACGCGCGGATCGTCGCTGAGCCGCAGTCTTGGAAGGTCCTCGCGCGACGCGCATCCTCGGCATCGATCCCGGCTCTCAGCGCACGGGCGTGGGCATCATCGATGCCGATCACGCCGGCAAGACGCGCTACGTGTACCATGCCGCGCTGGAATTGCTGAAGAACGACACATTCCCGTTGCGGTTGAAACAGATTTTCGATGACATGTGCGCCCTGATCGACGAACACCGGCCGGACGAAGTCGCCATCGAGCGCGTGTTCATGGCGCGCAATCCCGATTCGGCGCTGAAGCTCGGTCAGGCGCGCGGCGCGGCGATCTGTGCGGCGGTCCACAAAGGATTGGCCATCACCGAATACGCGCCGAAGGAAATCAAGCAGGCGGTCGTCGGCGGCGGCGGCGCGGACAAGGTGCAGATCCAGCACATGGTCGGCCTCCTGCTCAACATCTCGAACAAATTGCAGGCCGATGCGGCCGACGCGCTCGCCGTCGCGCTCACGCATGCGCACACGCGCGCGACCGTGCAACGCATCGGTATTCCGCGAACCGCGTGGCGGAGACGGCGATGATCGGTCGTTTGCGCGGAACGCTGGTCGCGAAACAACCACCGTGGCTGCTGATCGAGGTCGGCGGTGTCGGATATGAAGTGCAGGCGCCGATGTCGACGGTGTTCGATCTGCCCGAAACCGGCAAAGAAGTGGTCTTGCTGACGCACTACGCCGTGAAGGAAGACACCGCGGCGATTTTCGGATTTCTGCGCGAGAGCGAACGCGTGCTGTTCCGCGCCTTGCAAAAGGTGAGCGGCATCGGCGCGAAGACGGCGCTGGCCGTGTTGTCCGGTGTTTCGGTCGGCGACTTCGCCCGCCTCGTGCAGAGCGGTGATGTCGGCTCGCTGACGCGCGTGCCGGGCATCGGAAAAAAAACGGCCGAACGCATCGTCGTGGAACTGCGCGATCGCGTCGACGGCATCGCGATGACGGCGCCCGGTTTCAGTGAAAACCCGATTCCGCGCGATGCGGTCGGCGAAGCGACGGTCGCGTTGCAGCAACTCGGCTACAAACCGGTCGAATCGGTGCGTTTAGTGAAGGATGCCGCGCAACCCGGCGACGACGCCGAAGCCATCATTCGCAAGGCCTTGAAGGCGGCATTGAAATAACGATGGACGCCAGCAACCGCGACATCCATCGTTCCCGCAAAGCCATCGCGCGTCTGGCGCTCGGCGCGCTCGGCATCGTGTACGGCGACATCGGTACGAGTCCGCTGTACACGATCAAGGAAACGTTCGGCGAACAAGGTGTGCTGCCGACGCCGGAAAACGTGCTTGGTATTTTGTCGCTCGTTTTCTGGTCGCTGATCCTCGTGGTGTCGGTGAAATACGCCGGCTTCATCATGCGCGCCGACAACAAGGGCGAGGGCGGCATCATGGCGCTGACCGCGCTCGCGCAACGCAGCGTGCGCGGCGGTATGCGTGGACGCTGGTGGATCGTTATGCTCGGGCTGTTCGGCGCGTCACTGTTTTTCGGCGACGGCGTGATCACGCCGGCGATGTCGGTGTTGTCGGCGGTTGAAGGTCTGGAAGTCGCCGCGCCGCGACTCGTGCACTGGGTGGTGCCGCTGACGGCGGCGATCATTTTCCTTTTGTTCGCGTTTCAGAATCACGGCACCGGCAAAGTCGGCGCGGTGTTCGGTCCGATCATGACGGTGTGGTTCATCACGCTCGCGGTGCTCGGCGTCGTTCAAATCGCGCAATATCCGGAAGTGTTGCGCGCGCTGTCGCCGACCTACGGCGTAAACTTCTTCGTGCAGAACGGCGCGTCGGCATTCTTCGCGCTCGGCTCGGTTGTGTTGTGCATCACCGGCGCAGAAGCGTTGTACGCGGACATGGGACACTTTGGCGCAGGCCCTATCCGCATGTCGTGGTTCGGCTTCGTGCTGCCTGCACTCATCATCAACTATTTCGGACAAGGTGCGCTGCTCATCGCCAGTCCCGCGGCGGCGGCGAATCCTTTTTATCTGCTCGTGCCGCAGCCGTTGTTGTATCCGATGATCGCATTGTCGACGGTGGCCGCGATCATCGCATCACAGGCGGTGATTTCCGGTGCGTTTTCCGTCGCGCGCGAAGCGATCCAGCTCGGCTTTCTGCCGCGCATGGAAATCCGGCACACCTCCACGCACAGGATCGGACAGATCTATCTGCCGTGGATCAATCGCATGCTGCTCGTGCTGACGCTCGGTGTCGTGATCGGGTTCCGTTCGTCGGCGAATCTCGCGGCGGCGTATGGCATCGCGGTCGTCGGCACGATGACGATCGATTCGATTCTCGTCATGTTCGTCTTCCGCAACCTGTGGCATTGGCCGTGGTGGAAAGTGCTCGCGATCGGCGGATTGTTCCTGTTCGTCGATCTGTCGTTCTTGGGCGGCAACGCGGACAAAGTCGAACACGGCGGCTGGTTGCCGCTCGCGTTGGCGTTCAGCGTGTTCGTGCTGATGAGCACGTGGCGGCGGGGACGCGAACTCGTCATCCGCGAACTGAAACAAAGCGGTCTCGCGCTCGAACCGTTCATTACGAGTCTATCGGCGCATCCGCCGTTGCGCGTGCCGGGCACGGCCGTGTTCCTCACCGCGAATGTCAACGCCGTGCCGAACGCGCTGCTGCACAATCTCAAACACAACAAAGTGCTGCACGAACGCAACGTGCTGTTGACGGTGGAGACGCTGGAAACGCCCATCGCCGAGTACAACGAACGCACCGAAATCACCGCGCTCGGCGGTGAGTTCTATCGATTAACGCTGCGTTTCGGATTCGCCGAAGATCAGGATATTCCCGTCTCGCTCGCGCGATGCGAAACGAAAGGTCTCGACTTCGACATGATGGACACGACATTCTTCATCAGCCGTGAAACCGTGGTCGCGACCGACCGGCCCGGCATGCCGCTGTGGCGCGACAAACTGTTCGCATTCCTCGCACGCAATTCGAATCCCGCGACGGCGTTCTTCCGCATTCCGGGCAATCGCCTCATCGAACTCGGCACGCAAATCGAGATTTGACCACGCTGTTGCCGTGCGATAATCCTCGCATGAGCGAAAACCGCGTTATCGACGCCGGCGCCACGCGCGAAGACGAAACCGTCGAAGCGAAAATCCGTCCGCAAAAACTCGACGAATACGTCGGCCAGCGCGCAGTGCGCGAACAGATGGCCATTTACATCGAGGCGGCGCGCCGTCGCGGCGAAGCGCTCGACCACGTGCTGATTTTCGGGCCGCCCGGACTGGGCAAGACGACCCTTTCGCACGTCATCGCCAACGAGCTCGGCGTGAATCTGCGCACGACATCCGGACCTGTCATCGAGCGCGCCGGCGATCTCGCCGCCTTGCTCACGAACCTGCAGCCGCGCGATGTGTTGTTCGTCGACGAAATCCATCGTTTGTCGCCGGTCGTCGAAGAAATCCTGTATCCGGCGATGGAAGATTGCCAGATCGACATCATGATCGGCGAAGGTCCGGCGGCGCGTTCGATCCGGCTCGATCTGCCGCCGTTCACGCTGATCGGCGCGACGACGCGCGCGGGTTTGCTGACCGGTCCGCTGCGCGATCGATTCGGCATCGTGCAGCGTCTGGAGTTCTACACGCCGGACGAACTGTCGGGCATCGTGAAACGCTCGGCCAGAATTCTGGGAATTTCTTGCGGTGACGAAGGCGCTGACGAAATCGCCAATCGTTCGCGCGGCACGCCGCGCATCGCGAATCGGTTGCTGCGCCGTGTGCGCGACTTCGCGCAAATCAAAGGCGACGGCACGATCACACGCGATACCGCCTTCGGTGCGATGCGCATGCTCAATGTCGATCCCGAAGGTTTCGACGCGCTCGATCGCCGCTTGCTAACGATCATCATCGAACATTTCGACGGCGGACCGGTTGGTGTGGAATCGCTGGCCGCCGCGTTGTCGGAAGAACGCGGCACGATCGAGGATGTGCTCGAACCGTTCCTGATCCAGCAAGGTTTCCTCATGCGCACCGCGCGCGGACGCGTGGCGACGAGCAAGGCGTATCGGCATCTCGGGCTGAAAGCGCCGAAGCGTGCGGTCGCCGACGATCTGTTCGACGCGACTGGAACCGCTCCGTGAGCGAGGCGTCCGCGCCCGTCTTCAACTGGCCGGTGCGCGTGTATTGGGAAGACACCGACGCGGGCGGCGTCGTTTATCACGCGAGCTATCTGCGTTTCATAGAACGCGCGCGATCCGAATGGCTGCGCAGTCGTGGCGTCGAACAACAGAAGTTGCGCAGCACGCACGAAATTCTTTTCGTCGTGAGCGAGATCGATTTGAAATTCCGCTCGCCCGCGCGACTCGACGACGAACTCGTCGCGACCATCGAGGCGTTCACTCGCCGTTCGGCTTCGCTGACGTTTTCGCAATGTATACTGCGACCGGCGGACGGTGCGCGGCTCGTTGAAGCGCGGGTGCGCGCGGCCTGCGTCGATGCTGCGACACTCAAGCCGACGCGTATTCCCGATTTTCTTCTGTCGATCTGATTCAAGGGAGCAGCTCAACGCATGAATGGCGGTATAAACGTCCTTGAGCTGACGCTCAACGCGAGCCTGTTCGTCAAGATCGTGCTGGTGATCCTCCTGCTGTTCTCGTTCCTTTCGTGGGTGATCATTTTCCGCAAATGGAACGTGCTCAATCGCGCGATGAAGGGCGCAGACGCGTTCGAAGAGCGCTTCTGGTCGGGCGCCGATCTGGCCGGACTCTTCCGCGAAGTCACCGCCAACGGCGATCAGGTTACCGGTATCGAGAGCATCTTCGAAGCGGGCTTTCGCGAGTTCGCGCGATTGCGCCAGCGTCGCCAGATGGATCAGCGCACGATCCTCGAAGGCGCGCAGCGCGGCATGCGCGTAGCGCTCACGCGTGAACTCGATCGCCTCGAACACAATCTGGAATTCCTCGCCAACGTCGGTTCGATCAGTCCGTACGTCGGACTGCTCGGCACCGTCGCTGGCATCATGGTGGCGTTCGTCGGACTCGCGAACGTGAAGGAAGCGACGATCGCGATGGTCGCGCCGGGTATTTCCGAAGCGCTGATCGCGACGGCGATGGGTTTGATCGCGGCGATTCCCGCGGTGTGGGCGTACAACCGTTTCTCGACGAAGGTGGAGCGCGTCAGCACGCGTTACGAAACGTTCGTCGAGGAATTCTCGTCCATCCTGCAGCGCCAGGCGCACTTGGACGATGCGCATTAACCCCGCAGCGAAGCGGACGACGTTTCAATGAGCATGCAAACCGGCCGGCGCAAACGTCGCAAGCTGAAAGCGGAGATCAACGTCGTTCCGTATATCGACGTGATGCTCGTGCTGTTGATCATCTTCATGGTCACCGCGCCGCTGCTCAATCTCGGCGTGGACATCCATTTACCCGAAACGAACGCGAAAGCCTTGCAGGTCGACAAGGAGCCGGTGCTGGTCAGCGTCGACAAGGACGGCAACTTCTATCTCACGCTCGGCACCAGTCCGAAAGAGCCGATCGACGGGCCGACGCTGGTCGCTAAAGTGACGGCGTTCGTGAAGCAAAGTCCGGATGTGCCCGTGCTGATCGGTGGCGACGAGCGCGCCGACTACGGCAAGGTGCTGTCGGCGATGGTGTTGCTGCAGCAGGCGGGCGTGGCCAAGGTGGGCCTGATGAGTCAGCCGCCGCAACCGCAGCAACCCAAGCGATAAAGCATGGAAACCTTCGGCGACAAGGCGCGCGCATATCTCTTCGCGCTCCTCGTGCACGTGCTGTGCATCGGCGCGTTGTTCGCCGGGCTGCTGTGGACCGAACAGGAAGTGCATCCGATCGATTTGAAAGGTCCGGTGATCGATGTGGAACTCACCGGTGTCAGCGCCGCGCCGGTGCCGAAGGCGCAGCGTCCGAAATCCATTCCGAAACCGGTTCCACCGAAGCCGCAGCCCGAGGCGGTCAAACCGCCGGAGCCCGTGCCGCAGTCGCCGACACAGGTGCAACAGCAGGATCGCATCGACCGCGAAAAGGTCGTCCAGATCGCCAATGAAAAAGCCGAAGCAGAGCGCGCCGAGCAAGAAAAGCACCGGCAGGAACAGGTGCAGCTCGAAAAGGAAGTGAAAGAAGAGCGCGATCGCGAACGGCAACTCGAGCAGATCAAGAAACAACGCGAGGCCGCACAGAAAACGTTGGCGCTCGAAAAGCAGCGCCTCGAACAAATGCGCGACCTGCAGAACGAGAAACCGGTCAAGGCGATCAATCAGCCCGTGCCCGCGGCGGAGAAGCCCGTCAGCGGCAACAACGGTCAGGACGACAGCATGCAAGCGCAGTATTGGGCCGCTATTCAGAATGCAATAACAAATAATTGGCTCCGGCCCGATTCGGCGCAAGCCGGATTGAGATGCACGATTCGCATTGTCCAAATTCCAGGAGGCGACGTGATCGGTGTGCAACTCGGCAGTCCATGCAACGCCGACCCGCAGACACGGACATCGATCGAACAGGCCGTGAAACGCGCGTCGCCATTGCCCTACAAAGGTTTCGAGAAAGTGTTCTCGCGCGATTTCAATCTGAACTTTTCTTACGACGGATGAAAACGGATTTCCTCATGCTCAAACGTTTCCTCGCACAGTCGCTCGCCGCTTTCACCCTCGCACTGTTCGCCAGCATCGCCGGCGCGCAGGCGCTCAAGAGCGACGTTCCGACCATCGACATCAAAAACGGCACCGCATCGGCAACGCCGATCACGGTCGTTCCATTTTCCTACGAAGGCGCCGCGTTGCCGCCAGAGACGAACGTCGACGAAGTGATAGGCACCGATCTCAACCGCTGCGGCCAGTTCCGCGTGCTGCCGAAGGAAAGCGTCGTCGAACGTCCGGCGCACGGCAATGAAATCAAGTTCCCGACATGGAACATGCTCAAGCAGGCTTACATCGTCGTCGGCCGCCAGATCGAAACCGGCAACGGCGGCGAAGTGCGCGTCGAGTTCGAACTGTGGGATGTCGCGCAACAGAAACAGATGCTCGGTCTTGCGATTTCCGGCCAGCGCACCGGCATGCGCGATGTCGCGCATCAGATCGCCGATCTCGTCTACGAAAAAATCACCGGCGTGCGCGGCGCGTTCTGGACACGCATCGCCTACATCGTCTCGACCGGTCTGGGCAACAACATCAGCTATGCGTTGATGGTCGCCGATTCCGATGGCTACAACCCTCAGACCGTCGTGCGCTCGCACGAACCGCTGTTGTCGCCTGCGTGGTCGCCGGATGGACGCAAGCTCGCCTACGTTTCGTTCGAGCGCGGCAACTCATCGATCTACATCCAGGAGATATCGACCGGCGCGCGCGAAGTCATATCGAGCGCGAAAGGAATCAACGGAGCTCCTGCGTTCTCGCCGGACGGCAGCAAACTCGCGATGACGCTGTCGTACGGCGGCAATCCCGACATCTACGTGATGGATCTCGCGACGCGCCACACCACGCAGCTGACGAAACATTTCGCCATCGACACCGAAGCGGCGTGGATGCCCGACGGCCAAAGCCTCATCTTCCTTTCCGACCGGTCCGGAAAACCGCAGCTGTATCAGACGAGTGCCAACGGCGGTGGCGACGCCACCCGCATTACTTTCCAGGGCGAATACAACGCCAATCCGTCGATTTCCTACGACGGCAAGCGCATCGCTATGGTGCAGGGCAGCGGAAACGTGTATCGTATTGCGGTTTTAGATCGTGCTAGCGGTGAGACCAAAGCGATTTCGCCCGGCAGTTTGGACGACCATCCGAGTTTCGCGCCGAATGCCAGCATGATTCTGTATGCCGCGACGGAAGGCTCTCGCGACGTGCTCTGGGCCGTGTCGACAAATGCGAACGTGCGTCAACGTTTGCTCCTTGCCGACGGTGACGTTCGAGAGCCAACGTGGTCGCCCTATCGTCAACGCGGACAATAAAAGCTCCAGCAGTTGTGTGACGATTTTTTCCTGACAACCGATGCATGAGGCCTAATAACATGAAACTCCCCGTACGCGTTCTTCTCACCGCTGCCGTTGCGAGCGCCACGCTCGTTGCTTGCAGCAGCAACAAACCCAAACCGCAGCCGCCTGTCACCCAGACCGGCACGGACACAATGACTGATCGCAACACGAACAACGGCGGCAAATACACCGTTGAGTCGCTCGATACCGATTCGTGCCTGCGCCAGCGCGTGGTGTACTTCGATTTCGATCATTCCGAAATCAAGCCGGAATTCCAGGCTCAGATCGCCTGCCACGCCTCATACCTGCGCCAGTTCCCGGGCGCCCGCGTGACGCTGGAAGGCAACGCCGACGAGCGCGGCACGCGCGAGTACAACCTCGGCCTCGGCGAGCGCCGTGGCAATGCGGTGTCGAGCGCGCTGGGTTCCTCGGGTGCCTCGTCGAGCCAGCTCAATGTCGTGAGCTACGGCGAAGAGCGTCCAACCTGCAAAGACCACAACGAAGGTTGCTGGCAGAAGAACCGTCGCGTCGAAATCGTCTACACCTCGAAGCAGTAATCGATGCGCGATTGGCATAAGTTGAGCAAATTCGTAGCGGCGGCCGTTGTGGCCGCCGTTGCGTTCGCGGGCCCCGCTTATGCGCAGCGCATGAGTCTCGCCGAGCGCGTCACCGCGCTCGAGCAGCAGGCGCAGAACCACAACGGCGCGCAGGGCAACATCGAACTGGTCAACCAGATCAACGCGCTGCAATCGCAAGTGCAGACGTTGCAGGGCCAGGTCGAAGAACTGCGCCATCAAGTCGACGAAATGCGCAACCGGTCGAAGGAACAGTACATCGACCTGGATTCCCGAATTGGACGTCTGGAAGGCCGAAACCCGACGGGCGCCACGCCGCCTCCGCCAGTGAATCCGAACAACGGCAACCTTCCCGACATGAATCTCAGCGGTGCGCAGTCCGCTCCGCCGCAGCAACCGCAGGCAGTGGACGATCACGCGATGGCATCGACTCTGCCGCCGGACCGCGGTGCGCCGCCGCCGGTCGGGTCGAGTCCCGACGACATGAAAGCCGCGTACGATCAGGCATTCGCCGCGCTCAAAGACGGCCGTTACGCCGAATCCGCGCGCCGCTTCCAGGTTTTCATCCAGCAATATCCGAACGCCGATCTCACGCCGAACGCGTATTACTGGCTGGGCGAGTCGTATTACGTCACGCAGAACTATCCGATTTCGCTGGATACGTTCAATCATCTGCTGCAACAGTTCCCGGACAGCCAGAAAGCGCCGGACGCGTTGCTCAAGATCGGTTACTGCCAGTACGAAATGAAGCAATGGGATCAAGCCGAAGCGACGCTCAATCAGGTCGTGCAGAAATATCCCAACACGACCCAATCGAGCCTCGCGCAAGGTCGACTGCGCGCGCTGAAGCTCGAAGGCCGCCGCTGAGTTTCGTCCAACGCCGCGCCCGCGACGGCGGGCGCTTGCTCCGATGACCGATGTCGAAGCCTCCACCGCGCCGCGTTTGCGCATCACCGAGATTTTCCATTCGCTGCAAGGCGAAGCGCGCGACGTCGGACGCCCGACGGTGTTCGTTCGACTCACCGGCTGTCCGCTGCGCTGTGTGTGGTGCGATACGACATATTCGTTTCACGGTGGCGAATGGCGCGGCATCGACGCGATTCTCGATCAAGTGAAATCATACGGCGCGAAACACGTATGCGTGACGGGCGGTGAACCGCTCGCGCAGAAACGCTGTATCGATCTGCTGCGCCAACTGTGCGACGCGGGTTACGACGTCTCCCTCGAAACCTCCGGCGCGATCGATGTCGGCGATGTCGACCCGCGCGTGACTCGCGTCGTGGACGTAAAGGCGCCGGGTTCGGGCGAAGTCGAACGCAATCTGTGGAGCAATCTCGACGTGCTGACCGCGCGCGATCAGGTGAAGTTCGTGCTCATCGATCGCGCCGACTACGAATGGGCGCGTGAACAACTCGCGCAACGCGATCTTTCCCGTCGCTGCGATATCCTCTTTTCACCCGTGCACGGCAAGCTCGCACCGCGCGATCTGGCTGAGTGGATTCTCGCGGACCGCTTGCCGGTGCGCATGCAAATCCAACTTCATAAACTGCTGTGGGGCGAAACACCCGGAACATGATTTGACTGCGATGCAACCGACGACAACAACTAAACGCGCCGTCGTCCTCGTCTCCGGCGGCATGGATTCGGCCGTCACGCTCGCCCTCGCGCGCGCGCAAGGATTCGATTGCTACGCGCTGAGCGTCGCATACGGACAGCGTCATGTCGCCGAGCTCGACGCCGCGCGCCGCATCACTCGCGAGTTTGGCGCGAAGGAACACAAGATCGTCGACGTCGATCTGCGCAGCATCGGCGGCTCCGCGCTCACCGCCGACATCGACGTTCCCGAAGA
>DATBAU010000043.1:0-3858 GCA_036271355.1 Rudaea sp.
TCCGCGCCCGCCGCGATCGCGCCCGCAAAGACGTGGATGACCGTTTTTACACTTTTGCGCTTTTTACCTTTTGCGCTATTTTCCGCCATCGCCTTGCGCGATGCCGCGATCTGGCCGCGCATTGTTGCCGGCTCGGCGGCACTCGTCGTTCTGTGGCTGCTCGACGCGTGGGTGCAGATTTTCACCGGCTACAGCATCGCCGGCGCGATGTCGGCCGAGCGGTTGTCCGGCATTTTCGGTGCGGACAATTTGAAACTGGGACCGGTGCTGGCCGTGCTGTCGCCGTTCGTGTTCGTCGCCGCGCAAAAACGCTGGGGCTGGCGCGGACTCGCCGTCGCGTTCGTGTTTCAGTTGATGCCGATCCTGCTCGCAGGATCGCGCGCGGCGTGGTTGATGTACGCGCTCGTCGCCATCGTGTTCGCCTGGCGCGCCGCGCGTTCGCCAGCGCGGTTCGTCGCGTTCGCCGCCGGCACGTTATGCATCGTCGCCATTGCCGCGGCCGTCGCGTGGCACGCCTCACCCGCGTTCGATGCACGCGTGCATCGCAGTCTCCTCGCGCTGAAGGGTTCCGAACACGCCATCGACGAAGCCAGCGCCGGACGCGTACGCATCTGGACGGCCACCGAGCGCATGATCTGCGCGCATCCGGTGTTCGGCGTGGGCGTGCGCGGTTTTCGTTACGCCTATCCGGCGTATGCCGATCCGGGCGACGCGTTCGTCGATGCGGCGGGCGACGAAGGCGCGTATTTCGCGCACCAGATCGTGCTCGAAGTGCTGAGCGAAACCGGTGCGATCGGACTCGTGTTCTGGGCCATCGGCGCAGCGTTCGCCATTCGCGCCTGGTTGCGCGCGACAGCGTCCTCGCGCGAACGCGCATTCGCACCCGCACTTGCGCTGGCGGTGATGTGTTTTCCGTTGAACACGCATCTGGCGTTCTATTCGCGCTGGTGGGGACTGCTGTTCTGGTGGCTGCTGAGTCTGTATATCGCAGCGTTGTACGCGGAGCCGGACGATGCCGCGTGAAGCGTTTTCCGTCGTCGTCACCACGTTCAACAACGCGGACACGCTCGAACGCTGTCTTGCGAGCGTGAGTTTCGCCGACGATGTGCTCGTGCTCGATTCGGGCAGCACGGATGCGACGCTCGACATCGCGCGCACCTTCAACGCGCGCATCGCGATCGAACCATTCCGCGATTATTCGTCGCAGAAACAGTCCGCGATCGACAAAGCGAAACACGACTGGGTGCTGCTACTCGATTCCGACGAGGCGCTCACCGACGCTGCGCGCGCGTCGATAGAAAACGCGCTGGTCGCGCCGCACGAAGCCGGTTTTCGTCTGCCGCGCCGCGAGCAGATGTTTTGGACGTTCCAGCACGAATGGTCGCGCACGAACGAACACTTGCGTTTGTTCGACCGCCGCCGGGGCGCTATGAACACGGTGCCGATTCACGCCGCGCCGGAAGTGAACGGATCCGTGCGCGTACTACACGACGCGATGTTCGTGCATTTCGGCGAACCGGATATCCACACGAAAGTGGAAAAGATCAATGCCTATTCTAGCGGCATCGTCGTCGACAAACTGACGCGCGGTCAGCGTTTCGTCGGTGTTCGGATGGTTCTGTATCCGCCGTTGTTCTTCGTTCGACAATACGTGATCAAACGCTATTTTCTCAACGGCTGGGCCGGATTCATCAGCGCGATGACCGGCGCGTTTTACGTATTTCTCAAATACGCGAAAGTGCGCGAAGCGCGGCAGCGGTCATTGCTTGCGCAAGAGACTCAGCGCGAGCCCGGCGATGATCGTCGCGCCGAGCACGAGCACGGCCCAAAGCATCCACGTTCGCCATGAGCGCGGCGTCGTCGACGGCGGTGGCGCGAGTGCGCTTTCGCCGTGGAAATCCCCGCGCGTTCCCAACGCGGCGAGTGGCGGTTGCCAGTCGCCGCCGGCGGATGCGCGCAACTGACTGAGCGCGTACTCGACCGGCGCGCCGCCGTGGCGCGAGGTCGAACTTCCGGCGACCAGTCGATACGGCCGCGCACCTTGCGCGAGGAACACGACGCGATCGGGCACGTAGCCCAACTCTAGCGTCGGCGCGTGTCGCGTCGGTGTGTCGAGTTCGACGCTCCACTCGCGGCTTCGGCCTGATGCGAATCCGCGCTTGACGTCGTTGGTGAGCAGCGTGTCGCCGTCATGCAAACGGAATGCGTCGATAGTGCCGAGGCTGTCGCCCCAGCCGCCGCCCGCCGATGGCATGCCGTGACCCCAAAGCCGTGCGTGCGCGACGGAGTTGTCGTCGGCGAGTTGCAGATTCGCCGCGCTGATCGACAGCGGCGCATCGAGGTGATAACGAAACGAAGCGCCGTTCGAATTTTTTTGTGGCGGCGCCGTGTCGACGCCATCGGATATCGCCGTGACCCAATGTTCGATCGGTTGCAGCGGCGACATCGGCGTGATGACGGAAATGTTCAGGCTCGACACGTTCGCGCCGTCGAGCCGTGTGAGCATGAGGTATTTGTGCCGTGCGCCGTCGAGCGAAACGTAATTGCGATTGAGCTCGCGTCCGTCACGGCGCAGTTGCACGAACGTCGCGTCGGGCACGATCGTTCGCCACGTCTGGAAATCTTCGCTGACGCTGACGCTGAAGCGCACCGACGCGCTGTCGTTGTGCATCCACGCGACCATGAGTTGCAGCAGTGGTTCGTCGATGCCGCTCGTGTCGATGACGATCTTCGCGGCGCTTTCGTAACCCGCCGACAGCATCGTCGTGGGAACCGCGGCGATCCAGACGCCGTGCATCACCGTCGCCGCGGCGGGCGAACCTGGACGGATGTGTGCGTCGAGGCTGCGCAGTTTCCCGTCCGGATCGCGCTCGATGTGCAGATGGATGGAATCGTCGGTCGTGAGGGCGGGTGTCGTCGTCGCCGGAATCGGAAACATCGGCGGCGATTGCGGCTGCGTGCGCGCGACTTTTTCGTAACGGCGATACGGCGACGTCGGAACGCTGTCGCCGTCGGCGTTGATGACGTCGAGATCGCGCAAATCCGGCGTCGTGAGCACGGCGTAAATTTCCGGCGTGAGTTCGATCTGATACGCCGCGCTGTTGCCCTCGGCCGCGATCGGCCAACTGTAGGCGTAGTCGGGCCCGTCGGCGCCGTGAACGAGCGCGGACGTGAGCAGCAACATTGGAAGAAGAATGTTTTTCACGACGCCGCGTCCTTCGCCAAGCGCGGCGGCACCGGCGCAAAATATCCGACGCCGACCAGCAGCACGCCGACGACGAGCACGCCGACGATCGCGGTCAAATCCTGCAAATGCTGGCGATCGATGACGATGAGTTTGAGGATCACGACGCCCATCAACACGCCGCCGCCGATCCACACCGCGCGCGAACCGCGTTGTTTGCCTAGAAGCATCGCGGCGATTCCGGCAACGGTCCAAACGATCGACAGGGCCGCCTGCGCCAGCGGGGAACTACGCAGCGCTTCGCTCCACGGCACGCCGCCGTAGAAATGCGTGCAGCGTAACGTGATCGCCGTCAGCAAAAAGAAACCGGCGACCGACAACGCACGTGCGCGCGTTTCGGAACTGGTGATCGCGCGGCCGTCCGCTTGCGCTTGCCGATACCAGAGCAGAAGGAGCAAGAGGAAACCAAACTGCGGCAATTCCAGCGGATTGAACAACGGAAAATACGGCAACGGTGAAGGATTGCCCTCGACGAACAAACCCGCGAACCAGGCCAGCGCGAGAATGCCGGCCGCCAAACACAACGTGAGGTAACGTCTCCGTTCGGCGGCGGCTGCATCCGGCCAGCGCACGAACGCGTTGCGGCGCAGGACGAGCCAGAACAAGAGCGTCGT
>DATBAU010000044.1:0-12472 GCA_036271355.1 Rudaea sp.
GATTCGAAGAGCATCGCCGCCGCCGTCGGCGAGATCACGCGCAAGCACGGGCGCCTCGACATTCTGATCAACAACGCCGGCGTTTTCATCGACGACGGGCAGAAGAAACCGTCCGAACAATCGATGGACGTGTGGCGCAAAACGTTCGACACCAACGTGTTCGGCCTTGTCGAAACAACGGACGCTTTTCTGCCGCTGCTCAAGAAATCGGATGCGGGACGCATCGTCAACGTATCGAGCGTCCTCGGCTCGATCGCCGAACACGCCGATTCGAATTCGGGCGTCTACAACTTCAAGGTGCCCGCGTACAACGTTTCGAAATCGGCCGTGAACGCATGGACGGTGCAGCTTGCTTACGAACTCCGTGAAACGCCGATCAAGGTCAACGCGATCCATCCCGGCAGCGTCAAGACCGACATGAATGCGCAAGGCGAACTCGATGTCGAGACGGGCGCGAAGTCCAGCGTCGAACTCGCGTTGATCGGAAGCGATGGACCCAGCGGAAGTTTTTCGCATCTCGGCGAAACGCTGCGTTGGTAATCCGTGATTAACTAGTTTCCAAAATTGTCCGCTGCGATGCGATCGACGATGAAGCGTCCGATGCCAAATCCGACGTTTCCCAATGGCGTCAAACCGAACGTCATGCCGGTGAGATAGGGAAATTGGTAATAGGCGCCGTAGTGCGATGTCGCGACGATGGGTAACGCGCTCGGCGGAACGTCCGCGCCGGTGAAGAAAACGTCCGGCGCGTCGGAGTTGATGTGCGCGAACGCGCCCGACGGTGTGGTCGCGGAGGCATATAGCCCGGCGCGCGGCGCGATCAAATACGCGAACGGACAATCGTCGGCGCTGAAATCTCCATCGCACGCCGTGAGCGGTTCCATCAGCGACGCGGATATCACCGATACCGTTCCTGCGCTGCCGATATTCGATACGCGTGCGATTTCCGAAAACAACCCATCGCTCCCGCAATCGACTCTGCCTTCCACGATGACATCGCTTCCGCTTTGCGCATCGACCGCGCTGTCGATGACGGATCGAATCGGCGCAGATGACGGACACTCCAATGGAAACAACACACTTCCGTAAACGGCGAGATTCGCCTCTGTGCCAAACGTCGTAACGTCGCCGGTACCCGGCGTCGTGAGGCCGTTCACTCGCATCGCAGTGCCGGAAATCTCCGCGAAGTGGTAGAGCACCAGCGGTGGAGACACGGCCGGTGGATTGTGATGTGCCGCCACCAACTCGGTGACATTCGTGCCCGTCGCCTTGCCCGCCATCACGCTGCCAATCACTCCACCACCGAGGGATACTCCGCCCGCAGCGGCCGTGAACGTCCACGGATATTTAGGAAAGGAATCCATCGGCATTGCGGCGTTCGCGATGACGCCGCCAGAAACGTTCATCACGCTCGCAAACAGATATTGAATGCATCCGTCGGTGCTGCACGCGTAGTAACGTTCGAAGATGTAGATTTCTTCAACGCCGGAATCGATATTGAGGACGACGCGAGCCTGTGCTTCGTTTTTCGTGTAATCGACGTCCGGTGACGGAAGAGGCAACGCCGCAGTTCCACCCTTGCCCGCCGAAGGCCAATTCGCATCGATGACACCAGTGTCCGTGAACTTGGTAACCACCAATTTGTTCGCCGAACCGATAGGCTGCTCGGTAAACATCAGATAGCCACCGGTGAGCGGCAGATGCACGAATCCCACCGGCGCCATTTCCGCGTGAGACGCGTCGAGTTGCGGAACGAAACTTCCGAAGCCCGCGTCGACGATCATCGGGCCGTGCCACGCGAAGCTCGGTGCCGAGATGATGGAAAGCAGTAATCCCGTACCTGCGAGAAAGCGGGACATGATGTTTCTCTTTGACAAAATAAGTCGTCATCGTTGCCGACAGGCGAACGAGAGAGTCGGACGCAAACAGGACGATCAGAGGACACGGCGTGGCTTATCCGAACCTAAGCTGAACAACCGTTCAGGAAGTCGAAGGAAAACGTGTCGCATTCAGTACCATCCTGAGGTTGACCTTTTTCACTCGCACAATGCCTTCCGATACCGACAAACTCACTGAGCTGCCGCCGCGCCGACGCGGCTATCTTCCGCTGGGCTCCGCGCTCGGCCTCGCGCTCGCGATCATCGCGATCATTCTCGTGGCGATCCTGTCGATCCGCAGCGTGCGCAACGATGCGGACACCGGCGATCGCGTGACGCACGCGATGGCGGTGCTGGAAGGCGTCGAGACATTGATGTCGCGCGTGAAGGATGCGGAAACCAGCCAGCGCGGTTTTCTGCTCAGCGGCAAGGACACGTACCTCGCGCCGTTGAACGCGGCGCGCGCGGATTTGCCGAACGTCATCGCGAACGTGCGCAAACTCGTGATCGATTCGCCCGACCAGCTCGAACGCATCGATCGCGTCGATGGGCTGATCAAGCAGAAGCTCAACGAACTTCAGGAAACGGTAGAACTCCACGAAGCGGGCAAGGCCGACGAAGCGCTCGCGATCGTGCTGACCGATCGCGGAAAAAACGTGATGGATTCGATTCGCGCGCAAATCGCCGCGATGGAAACGGGCGAGCGCGAAGCGCTCGCCAAGCGCGAGGACGACTGGAAGAATTCCGCCGCGAACACCGCGCAGGTGATGATGGTCGGGCTCGGCACGATCCTCGTGCTGCTCGTCATCGGCGGCGGACTGCTGTCGCGCGAATTCCGTCGCCAGACCGCCGAGGCATGGTCGGAAGCGGGACTCGCCACGCTCGGAACGCGCCTGCAAGGCGACATGCGGCTCGACGTGCTCGGTCGTAACGCGCTGGATTTCATCGCCGCGTATCTCGATGCGCAGGTCGGCGCGATCTACATCATCGATTCCGATGGCGTCTACCGACGCATCGCGGCGTTCGCGATGTCGAGCGGGTTGCCGGAATTCCGGCCGCGCGAAAGCCTGCTCGGACAGGCGGTCGCGAACCGTCGTCCGTTGCGCGTGACGGATGTGCCCGCCGCGTACATCGATGTGAATTCGGGACTCGGACAAATTCGCCCGAGCGAAATCGTGATCGTGCCGATCGCCGCGCACGAAAGCCTGCAGGCCGCGATCGAACTGGGTTTTGTGCGCGCGATGGACAGCGAGGCGCACGGATTCCTCGTGCGCGCGTGCGAAATCATCGGCATGAGCGTGCGCTCGGCGAAGGATCGCAGCCGGCTCGAAGACCTGCTCGAGGAAACGCAGCGTCAATCCGAAGAATTGCAGACGCAGCAGGAAGAACTGCGCGTCAGCAACGAGGAACTGGAAGAACAGAGCCGCGCGCTGCGCGAGTCTCGCACGCAACTCGAATCGCAGCAGGCCGAACTCGAACAGACGAATTCGCAGCTCGAAGAACAGACGCAACTGCTCGAACATCAGAAGGACGAATTGTCGCAGGCCGCCGAAGTGCTGGTCGAGAAAGCGCAGGAACTCGAACTCGCGAACAAGTACAAGAGTGAATTCCTCGCGAACATGAGCCACGAATTGCGCACGCCGCTGAATTCGACGTTGATTCTTTCGCGTCTTCTGTCCGACAACAAAGCCGGCAATCTCAGCGACGAACAAGTGAAATACGCGCAGACGATCTCGTCGGCGGGCAACGAACTGCTCGGACTCATCAACGACATTCTCGATCTGTCGAAGATCGAAGCCGGCAAAGTCGAATTGCAGCCGCAGTCGGTGCCGGTGCGGAAATTCACGCAGGATTTGTGTTCGGGATTCGAACCGCTGGCCGAGCAGAAAAATCTCAAGCTCATCGTCAACGTCGAACCGAATGCGCCCGAGCGCATCGAGACCGATCCGCAACGCGTCA
Organism: Rudaea sp.; assembly: GCA_036271355.1. Classification (GTDB taxonomy): domain Bacteria; phylum Pseudomonadota; class Gammaproteobacteria; order Xanthomonadales; family Rhodanobacteraceae; genus Rudaea. The sequence goes on from DATBAU010000044.1 coordinate 3,837, forward strand.
GTCAGGTGCTCAAGAATTTGTTGTCGAACGCACTCAAGTTCACCGAGCGCGGCAAAATCGAAGTTCGCGCGTTCTCGCGCGATCCGGGCACGATTTCGTTCGCGGTGCGCGATACCGGCATCGGCATCGGGCGCGAACAGCATGCGATCGTGTTCGAAGCGTTCCGTCAGGCCGATGGCAGCACGCATCGCAAATACGGCGGCACGGGTTTGGGATTGTCGATCTCGCGCGATCTCGCGCATCTGCTCGGTGGCGAAATCGCGCTCACCAGCGCGATCGGTCGCGGCAGCACGTTCACGCTGACGCTGCCTGTCGAATTCGTGGCGAGCGCCGAACGTCCGGCGCCAGCGAAGAACACGGCGGCGATGGCAACGCTCGCCGCGCGGCGCGAAGTGTTGAGCGACACGCGTCGCCTGATGACCGACACGCTCGGCGAAATTCCCGCCGCGCAAATCGCCGACGATCGCGGCAGTCTCTCGGCGCAATCGCGACGCATCCTGATCGTCGAGGACGACATCAAGTTCGCCGCGATCCTGCGCGATCTCGTGCACGAACAGGGATTCCAGTGCGTGATCGTTCACGACGGCGCCGCCGGTCTGGCCGCCGCCAATCGCTACGAGCCGCACGGAATTCTTCTCGACATGCAGTTGCCGACGCTGTCGGGCCTCGACATCCTGCAGGAACTCAAACGCAATCCGCGCACGCGGCACATTCCGGTGCACATCGTTTCGGTCGCCGACATGTCCGAAGAGGCGCTGCGACTGGGCGCCGTCGGTTTCGCGTTCAAACCGGTCGAGCGCGACGAACTCGTTGGCGCGCTGCGCAAGCTCGAGAGCAAGTTCACGCCGGGCAACCGCCGCGTGCTGCTGGTCGAGGACGACGACCGTCAGCGCGCCAGCGTCAAGGAACTGCTCGCGGCGCTCGAAGTGGAAATCCGCGACGTCAGCAACGCCAAGGAAGCGCTGAGCCAGCTCGTGTCACTCACGTTCGATTGCATGGTGATGGACTTGAACCTGCCCGACATGAGCGGCTTCGACCTGCTGCAGCGCATGTCCGAACAGGACGACATCGCGTTCCCGCCGGTGATCATCTACACCGGCCGTTCGCTCACCGCCGAGGAAGAACAGAAACTGCGCCGCTTCTCGCGCTCGATCATCGTCAAGGATGCGCGTTCGCCGGAGCGGTTGCTCGACGAAGTCACCTTGTTCCTGCATCAGGTCGAATCGCGCCTGCCGCTGGAAACGCAACGCATCCTGTCGGCCACGCGCAGCCGCGACGCGACGCTCGAAGGCCGGCGCGTGCTGCTGGTCGAAGACGACGTGCGCAACATCTTCGCGCTGAGCAAGGTGCTCGAGCAGGCCGGCATCAAGCTCGAGATCGCGCGCAACGGCCGCGAGGCGCTCGATGCGCTCGACAAACACATGGCCTCGCCCGACACGCGGTTCGACCTCGTGCTGATGGACATCATGATGCCGGAGATGGACGGCCTCACCGCGATGCGCGAAATCCGCAAGCGTCCACCCTGGAAAAAACTGCCGATCATCGCCATCACCGCGAAGGCGATGCGCGACGATCAGGAACGCGCCATCGAAGCGGGCGCGAACGACTACATCGCCAAACCCATCGACATCGAAAAACTGCTTTCGCTTTCGCGCGTTTGGATATCCAAAACCTGACGGCATAAACGATGAGTTTGGAATTCGACATCGAACTGCCGTTGTTCGTCGAAGCGGTCTATCGCAAATACCACTACGATTTCCGCGACTACGCTTCCGCCTCGCTCAAACGCCGGCTGCGCACCGCGCTGCCGCGTTTCGGGTGCGAGAGCCTGTCGCAACTTCAGCATCGGCTGCTGTACGAACCGAACCTGTTCAACCAGCTGCTCGACTATCTCACCGTGCAGACGAGCGAGATGTTTCGCGATCCGGAATATTTCCTCGCGCTGCGCACGCACGTCGTGCCCGTATTGCGCACGTATCCGTCGCTGAAGATCTGGGTGGCCGGCTGCAGCACCGGCGAAGAGGTGTATTCGCTGGCGATCCTGCTGCGCGAAGAAGGTCTGCTCAAGCGCAGTCTCATCTACGGCACCGACATCAACGCGCACGCCTTGCGCAAAGCCGAGGCTGGCGTCTATGACGTCGACCGCGTCGCCCTGTTCTCGCAGAATTTCCAGCGCTCGGGCGCGCACAGTTCGCTGTCGGCGTACTACACCGCCGCGTACGGCAACGCGGTGTTCGACCAGACGCTGAAAAAGCACATGGTGTTTTCCGATCACAGCCTGGCCACCGACAGCGTGTTCGCGGAGATGCAGTTTGTGTCGTGCCGCAACGTGCTGATCTATTTCAACCGCACGTTGCAGGATCGCGCCGTCGGCCTGTTCAGCGGCGCGCTGTGCATGCGCGGTTTTCTCGGCATCGGCGCGAAGGAATCGCTGCGCTTTTCGGCGCACTACGGCGACTTCGAGCCGGTCGATCCCGAAAACCGCATTTACCGAAAAGTGGCCGAATCATGAAACGACCGGCAGACGCGATGCCACGCATCGACGCCGTCGTCATCGGCACCTCGGCCGGCGGCGTGGAAGCGTTGTCACGCATATTGCCGTCGATTCCGGCGTCGATGAAGGCCGCCATTCTCGTCGTGATCCATGTGCCGCGCGAACGGCCGAGCCTGCTCAGCGAACTGTTTCGCGCGAAGTGCCAGATGATGGTCGAGGAAGCGATCGACAAAGCCGATATCGAATCGGGCCACATCTATTTCGCGCCACCGGACTATCATTTGCTGGTGGACAGCGGTCCGCAGATCGCGCTGTCCGTCGACGATCTCGTGCAGTACTCGCGCCCGTCGATCGACGTGCTGTTCGAATCGGCGGCCGACGTTTACGGCGCGCGCCTGCTCGGCGTGCTGCTCACCGGCGGCAACGAAGACGGCGCGGCCGGCTTGGCTTATATTGCGCGTTGCGGCGGTACGACGGTATTGCAGGATCCCGCCGAAGCGGTCGCCGCCGCCATGCCCGAAGGCGCGCTGAAAGTGATGAAGCCCACGCACGTGCTGCACCTGGACGGCATCCGCGACCTGCTCATGGATTTAGCAACGAAAACTGTCCGATGACGAAGATGACCGAACGCCTGACGCCCACCCGCAAGGTCGCATGCCTTGTCGTGGACGACATTCCCGAAAACATCATCGCGCTGCGCGCGCTGCTGCAAGACGGCGATGTCGAAGTGTTGAGCGCGCAGTCCGGCGCGCAGGCGCTGGAGATTTTATTGGAGACCGACGTCGCGCTCGCGATCCTCGACGTGCAGATGCCGGAGATGAACGGTTTCGAATTGGCCGAATTCATGCGCGGCACCGAACGCACGCGCGACATTCCGATTTTTTTCGTCACTGCCGGCATGCGCGATCAGGAACGCTTGTTCAGAGGTTACGAAGCAGGCGCAGTGGATTTCATCTACAAGCCGATCGAAGCGGACATCCTCAAGAACAAGGCGAGCGTTTTTTTCCAGTTGCACCGGCAGAAGCAGCAGATCGCGCGCGAACTGAAAGAACGCACCGAAACGTTGCGTCTCACCGAAATGTTCATGGCCGTACTCGGCCACGATTTGCGCAATCCGCTCGGCGCGATCATGGCGAGCGCCGAAGTGGTCGGCATGGCATCGAAGGACGATCAGGTCAAGCAATTCTCCACGCGCATCCTGTCCAGCGCGCAACGCATGACGCGCATGATCGAAGACTTGCTCGACGTGACGCGCGCGCGCGTCGCCGGCGGCATTCCGATCCGACCGGAACCGATGGACCTGCAGCCGGTGCTCGATCGCGTGTTGAACGAACTGCGCGCGATCCATCCAACGCGCGTCATCGAAGTGAATTCGCACGGCGACTTGCACGGCACGTGGGATAGCGAGCGCCTTGCGCAAGTCGTCTCGAATCTGGCGACGAACGCGTTGCAGCACGGCGCACAGGACGCGCCGGTTTCGATCGACGTCGACGGCCGCGCGCAAAACGAGGTGAGCCTTTGCTTCCGCAACGGCGGCGGCATCCCCGAAGACCGCCGCGCGGCGCTGTTCGATCCGTTCCACGATGTCAGTAGGATGGCTGAATCGCGTAACGGTTTAGGACTGGGCTTGTACATCGTTCGCGAAATCGTGCTCGCGCACGGCGGAAACGTCGACGTTCACGCTGCGTCAACCGACGAGACCGCATTCTGGGTTCGCCTTCCGCGCATCGCGAAAACGGAGCGATCCCGCACTCGTTGAGCGCACCGATACGGATATCGAAGAAGGCGAAACGCTTAGGAAACGCATGACCGCGGCTGTACTCATCATCGACGACGATCCCGTCCTCGGACCCGTGACGGTGGAGTTGCTGCACGCGATGGGTCATCGCGCGACGTGGGTCGACACGTACGAACGCGGATTGGATGCCTTGCGCAATCCCGAGGACATCGCGATCGTCCTGCTCGATCTGCAACTCGGCCATGAACGCGGCGAAGCGTTGATCGAAGACCTGCTCCGCGAAGGCGCCACGTTGCCGCCGCTGCTGATTTTCTCCGCCCAGCCGATGAACGAGCTGCGCAGCGCGGCCGCCATGATCAGCGCTGCGGGCATTCTGCAGAAACCGTGCGACGCGGCGACCATCAATACGGCGATCACGGCGGCGGCCCGATAAAAAATAATTTTTGCGGGCTGTCATCGTTCGCGCCCTCGGCGCATGGATAGGATGTCGGCATCCGCCGTCGCCTGATCAATAGGGGTTCATCATGTCCGTACTGCCGGGTGTTCTTCTCCTCGCCGCCTGCACCGTCGCGCCGCTCGCCGTCGCCGCGCCTTCCACGAACGACATGCGTCAACAGCAGTGGCAGCGTCTGTCGCAATCGACCGATCGCGACAACGTCACCGCCGCCGTTTGGCTCGCACTTCCGCCAATTTCCGGTGGCGCGTTGCCGGACGGCTTCGATGCATTCGAACAACGCGCCGCGCAGCGCTACGCGTCCGATCCGCAAGTCCTGTTCGCGCTCGCGACGGTTTGTCAGCAAGTGGAAAAACATTGTTCGGACTCGCGTTACCACGATGCGCTCGTGCGCGTCGAACCGCAGAATGCGGTCAATTGGCTTTTGCTGCCCGATCACGGCGCGCCGAACGCCGAACAACTGCACGCCGCGTCGACCGCGCACTACGCCGATTCCAATTTGCGCACGACGTTGCGTGTCGTTCGCACCGCACTCAGTGGCAGCGATCCGAAGACCGTCGGCGAAATCGCCGCCGCGGTGCCGCTGCCGGAATTCCGCGGATTCGTGAAGATTTGCAAATCCGCCGCCGACGCGCCGGTCGCGCCATGCACGGCGATCGCGAAACAGTTCGTCGACGATCGCAGCGGCACGTTGCTCACGCGCATGATCGCCAGCGCGACGCTCCAGCGCATGATGAAAGGCACGCCCGACGACGTCGCCGCAAAGCAAATGCGCCGCGACTATGTCTGGCTCGGCGACCAAGACAAGACGCTGCTTCCCGAAGATCAGGGCCGTTGGCAGGAAGCGATCATCCGCTACGGCGAATGGGACGCCATGCTGCGCGCCGCCGACAGTGCCGGCATCGCGCGCACGCCGCCCGCCGGCTGGGCGCCGAAAGACCCGCAATCGTTGCTGATCTCCGAAGAACGCACGCCGGCGAAGTAGACTCGCACGACCGTGACCGCTTTTCCGTCCACGCGATGGAGCCTGATCCAGGCCAGCGACCGCCCGCCGGGCGAGATCGCTGCGGCCTGGAGCGAGCTTGTGCGGGATTATCGTCCGGCGATCGTCGCGTTTTTTCGCCGCGCGACAGCAACGGCGGACGCCGAAGATCTCGCGCAGGAATTCCTGTTGCGTTCGATGCGCGAGAACTGGTGGTCACGCGCCGACGCGGGCGTCGGCAGTTTCCGGCGTTTTCTGTTCGTGCTGTTGAACCGCTTTTTCCGTCAGCAGCGCGGTCTCGCGTTTCGGCGTCTCGAAATCCAGTCCGACACGATCGACATCGAACACGACGACACGCCGGACAAACAATTCGACGTCGATTTCGCTGCGTGTCTCGCGCGCAACGCACTCGATCGATTGCGCACCGAATACGCGCGCGACGGACGCGTCGAGATTTTCGACGCGCTGCAGGAATGGCTGACTGAAACGCCGCCGCGCGGCGATCTCGTGAAGCTCGGCGAATCGCTCCATGTCGCACCGAACACGCTCGCGGTTCAACTCAAGCGTTTGCGCCTGCGCTTCCGCAAAACGATGAACGAAACGCTCGAACAATTGAGCACCGATCGAGACGACGCCGACTGCGAAGCACACACGCTGCAACATGCGTTGCAGGACATCGCGCCATGACGACGCTATCGACACTCGCCCGCACCGGCCTCGACGGCGACGCGCCTACGCTGTGGGACGCCATCGATCTCGACGACGTCGACGATCGCACGTTCGGCGATTACGAACTGCTCGAACGCATGGGCCGCGGCGGCATGGGCATGGTGTTCCGCGCGCGGCAGATCAGTCTCGATCGCGAGGTCGCGGTGAAGTTCATCGTCGGCACGCTCGCGACGCGGCAGGATGCGGTCGACAAATTTCTCGACGAAGCGCGCGCGGCGGCGCGCTTGCATCATCCGCACATCGTGCCGGTGTACGAAGTCGGCGTGATCGAAGGAATGAACTTCTTCTCGATGCCGTTGCTATCGCCGCGCACGCTGGCGCAGCGCATCGGCGATGACGCGTTCGACACCCAGCGCATCGTCGATCACGCAATCGCATTGACGTCGGCCGTCGCGTACGCGAACGGTTTCGGCTTGCTGCATCTCGATCTCAAACCTGCGAACGTGCTGTTCGATGCGCACGATCGGCCGATGATCGCCGACTTCGGCCTGGCGCGGCGGATGAACGACGGCCACGTCGACGTACGCGGCACATCCGGCACGCCCGCATACATGGCGCCCGAGCAACGCGGCGAAGGTATGCATCGTCTTACGCCGCAAACGGACGTCTATTCGCTCGGCGCGATCCTGCGCGAGATGCTCGGCGCGCATCGCATCGATCGCGATCTCGACGCGATATGCCGTCAATGCACCGCGAGCGATCCGAATCAACGCTACGCGAGCGCAACCGAATTGATGCGCGATCTCGAACGCTATCGTCGCGGCGACGACGTGCGTGCGCGTCGCGTGCCGACGGTCGAACGCGCGTGGCGCGCGATGCGTCGGCATCCGTCGTTGACGTTGTCCGCACTGGCGGCGTTCGCGGTCTTGTTGATCGGCCTGACGGCGACGACGTGGCAATGGCAACGCGCCGAACGCCAGACCGAACGAACGCGACAGCTCGCCGCGCTGATGGCCGCCGCGTTTCCGGTCGACGGAACCAAACCCGCCGACAGCGCGCGCAACGCGGTGACGTGGTTGCGGCAAAACGTCGCGCACGATCCCGACGCGCAACGCGAACTCTTGATCGCATTCCGCGAATCGCTGATCGGCGCCGGCAAGAAAGATGTCGTCGCACCATTGCTCGGCGAGATCATCGATCAACTCGGCGCGGAGGAACACGAACGGCAAGTCGCACGTCTGTCGTCCGCCAGCGATCGCGACAGCTTGATCGCTGCGGCGCTCATGAGCATTCCGCGCGGCGACGCGTCATCGTCTTCACACGACGAAGTGGTGAAGCGTTTGGTCGATCGCTATCCGGACGATGAACTCGCGCTTTTCGCGGCGGCGCTGTCGTGCAACACGCAGCCGTTGCCGTGCGCTAAACACAACTACTACCAATGGCTGACGCAACGGTTTCCCGATAACGCCGTGAATTGGGTACTCGTCCCGCATGGCGAGACTCCGAGCGACGGTGATCTCGCTGCAGACGTGGCCGGCGCCGCGAAAGCGACCGCGTTCGACGACCGGCTGCAAACCGTCATCGTCATTCTGCGCGATGCGTTACGCGATCAGCCGGTGCCGGCGTCGCTTTCGCTGCCGATGCAAGCCGTCATCGGCAGCAACGAGGCCGCGCCATCGTTGCGTCGGAATGCGATCGACAACACGGCGTTGCCCGTGTATCAGGCATTCGTGCGCGCATGCCGCGTGGATAGCTCCGCGATGCGAAACGACGCGGCGTTGAGCGAACATTGTTTGGCTTTCGCGCGTAACGGATTCACTGCGGAACACGCGTCGGTATTGAGCCGGATGATCTGCAGCGTGATCATCCGCCGCCTCGCGAAAGGAACACCGGACGAAATCGCGGCGAAAGATTTCCGCCGACAATATGTCTGGCTGAGCGAACGCGTGCCCGTCGCGACGTTTCGCACCGATCGTCTGCAAGACGACATCGTTCGCTACGGCGAATGGGAAGCGATGCTGCGCGCCGCGGACGACGCGAAAGTCGCGCGCATGCCGCCGCCCGACTGGGTGCCGGCCGATCCGCAACTGCTGCTGTTGTCCGACGAGCGCACCGCCAAGCCATAGCCTCGCGCGCGGCGTAAACTCGTGTGCTCGCACGGAGGTCCGTCATGTCGCGCAACCGCACCGCTTTCCTGTTCGATCTCGACGGCACGCTGGTCGACAGCGTCTATCAGCACGTGCTCGCGTGGAAATGGTCGCTCGATCGGGAAGGCATTCCGCTGTCGGTGTGGCGCATC
>DATBAU010000045.1:0-7355 GCA_036271355.1 Rudaea sp.
CGCCTGCGTATAGCCGGGAAACGAGTTGAAGTCGAAATCCGCGCTGCCGGCGGTCCAGTCGGTGGTTCCCTGCACGAGGATCAGCAAATAATAATCGCCGACCGTCAGCGGCAGTCCTGCGCTGAGCATGAGGAAATGCACATGCGGACAGAACGCGCTTTTCAGGGCGGAATTGAGCGCCAGATAATCGCCTTTGGTTGCGCTGCCGACATTGCCGATGCGTGTTTCCAGGGTTGGACTCGGTGCGCAGAACAGCGCGTCGGCGGTCAATGCAGTGTTCGGCGGTGACGTGCTCGGATTGTAGAAATCGCCGGGAGCGACGAACGAACCGGCTTGCGCGACGATGGTGCCGAGATCCGCCACGCCGGCGAGTGTCGCGTTCGGCATCACGACCACTTCGGGACTGGCGAGCGCGCCGTCCACCTCCAGCAAACCTTCTTGCACCGTTATCTTGCCGGTGTATGTGTTATTGCCGGTCAGTTGAAGAAAACCGGAACCCACTTTGGTCAGCGCGCCGCCGGTGCCGCCTTCGAAACCGCCATCGAGTAACGTGCCTTCCAGAGTCTGCGTGTAATTCAATGCGCCGATGGAGAGTGTCTGGCTGCCGAGATAGAGTGTCGACGCGGGGCCATCCGCTATGGCGCCGATGGACGACGGCGCGGTCAGATACGAATTGTCGATCATGCCCGAGTTGTAGATCACGGCCTGCGCGGCGGTTGCGGAATTGGCGAAGTAAATCGTGCCGCTTGCATCGTTCGTGATCGTTGCCGTGCCGGCGGAACTGGTGCCGGCGAAATCGAGATCGTGATTGTTGGTGATGAGACTGTTCGCCGCGTCGCCGTCCTGATCCAGCCACAACGTTCCGGTTCCGACGATGAAGGTGTTCTTCGTCGTCGTCGAAAGATTCAGTATTCCGTGGTGCAATTGCAGAAACGCGTCCACCTGGAATGTGTACGCCGGGCCATAGGCGAACGACACGGCGCCGAGTTCGACGCTCGCGGAAAACGTAATCGTCGTTCTCGACGAGCTATCGAATTCCGCGATGTCTTCCGTATTGCCGCCTTGCGCGAGGGTGCCGCCGGGAACGCCGTTCGGAGTCCAGTTGGTTGGCGTGTTCCAGTCGCCCGAGGTCGCGCCGGTCCAGACGTATGTGGATTGCGCATGCGCGACGTGCGCCGCGAGCTGAAGCACCATCGCCGCCAAAATTCCGTACGTTGATCGTGCGCGCATGCCGGTTTGTCCTCGATGAATGTTGGTAACGAGGACGGCTACGCCGTTTGGCGCGGGCAACTGACAATGTCGCGACGACGATCGATCGTTCACGTCGCCGCGGCAATTCCGTCGCTAAGAGCAATCGAAACTATCCACAAAAATGATATCGCTGAGATACGTCGTGAATTTGCCGATTCGATCGATCTGGGGTTCCGTAAACCATAGCGCGTTGTCAGGTCCCGCCGCGATGGACGTCAGGAATGCGCTCGCGCTAAATCCGCTATCGAAGTTCGTGACTTCGCCAGCGGTGGTGATACGTCCGAGGCCGTAGAACGTTTCGGTGAACCACAAGTTGCCATCGGGGCCGACCGCGATCGACAGCGTCTTCGCGTTGATCGTCAGGCCGGTCGAAAATTCCGTGACGACGCCCGCCGTCGTGATTCGTCCAATGTGATTTTGCGTTGCCTCCGTGAACCAGAGATTTCCGTCAGGCCCCGCGGTGATGCCGTTCGGACTCGATTCCGACGTAATGCCGTCCGTGAATTCGGTGACCACGCCGGCCGGCGTTATGCGCCCGATTGCGTTGTGGTCGTACTCGGTGAACCACACGTTGCCATCGGGTCCGGCGGACACGCCGGTCACACCCGAGTTCGGCGTGATGCCGGTCGAAAATTCCGTGACCACCCCGGCGGTCGTGATTCGTCCGATCCGGCTGCCGCCTTGTTCGGCGAACCAAAGATTGCCGTCCGGCCCCGTTGTGATTTCGGTAAGGAACGCGTTCGGCGAAATGCCGCTGCCGAATTCGGTGACGTCGCCGGCTGTCGTCATTCGTGCGACACGATTTCCGTTCTGTTCTGTGAACCACAGGTTGTTGTCCGGCCCGGCGGTGATTCCGAACGGCTGCGCGGCCGCAGAAATGCCGCTGGCGAATTCGGCGACGACGCCCGCCGGCGTGATCCGTCCAACGCTGTTGCCATTCGCCGGCTGCGTAAACCACATGTTTCCGTCCGCGCCGAGCGCAATGCCGTGCGGATAGCTGGACGGGGTGATGCCGCAGCTGAACTCACGCACCGCTTGCGCCCGACCGACGATCGGAGCAATACCTAGCGCCAACAATGCAGCGACGAAATAATATTTCCGATTCATGGCCGAGCCTGCGAAGCCGGTGGATCGGTCTTCAATACCAATTCGGTCGGAACGCGGCTATCGCATGAACATGCGATGCTGTATTACAGGCCGCCGTAGAAGCGCCCGAAAGTGAGCGACAGCATAATTGCCATCGCGAAGCCGCCCGCACCCGCGAGCAACACGTGCAGCCAGCGGCGGCCATCGAAGTTTCCAGTCCGCACGAGCAACAGATAGGCGATAACGAGATTCGCCGATCCCCACAACACGTTGACCAACGCGGACGACAATCCTTCGCCGGGCGGCGTCGCGAACGGACTTTGAAACGGATGCCCCGTCACGCCGCTCATGAAATGCGGAATGGCGTTCACCAGAAACGCACCGCCGAAAAAGTACGCAATGTAGTGATACCAACGCATCCGTTTCTCCCAAGCGCCGATGATTGCATCGATCCGCCACACCATCGTAGAACGATCGCGCAGCAATTGCGCGATGGGTCGGATATTCGCGCTACTTCGTAATGCTGAATTGTTCGTCGCCGACGACGACACCGTCGAGCAGGGTTTGCACCTCGAACTGTCCTGCACCGAATGCCGCCCCAGGGCGACGCGATGCCAGCGTTACAGGCGTCGAGTTGAATGAAACGGCGTGCTTGTTGTCGGACACGATGTTTGCGTCTTGCAGCCAGCGATGTTCAACAAAATGGCGCCCCGCAGAAGCCGTGGCCGGCGACCATGTCATAAGTACGATGGACACGATGTCGTCTTCCACCTTGAACGTGTTCATCGGGATTTTTTGCCCGAGGGCAAGACTCGAACCGCTCGTCACCATGCTCGCCTGTACCTGCGGCGTCGGGCCTGCGTTCTGAGCGAGTGCGAGCGACGGACCGGCGACGACGAAACACAACGCGATGATGCGCGAGTCCAGTTTCATGATCTTGCCCTTGAGAACGGTACAAAATTTTAGCGAATGGTTCGCGTCGTGGTCGTGAGCTTTGCCTTTTATGGCGAAAAAACTTGAAAAAAAAGGTAAGACGCGTTGCTGCGAACGGACGTCGAAAAGCCATCAACCGGCTTGCCGCAGGAGCAAGCCGGTTGCGTCGCAAGGCGACATCGCGCGCGTTATTTGACGAGCGCGCCTTCCGCTTCGCCGCGTTCGCTCGGGGGCAGCTGCGACGCCACGCTGCGATAGCGCTCGACGAGCGCGGCATCCAGCGGCATCACGCGCGCGAGCGATACGAGAAGCCGCGCGCGTTCGTGCGAGGAGTTGATTTGCGTGACGGCATCGAGCACCGCGCTCGCCGAGCGCGGGCCGAAATGATCCGTTTCGAGCAACGCCATCAACGCTTCGCGGCGCGCGTAGTCGGAATTGATGCCTTCGGCGGATTTGGCGTAGTCGTCTGCGATCGTTTCGCTGTCGTGGGTGCGCTTCGCGGCCATCTTCAGCAGTTCGCCGCGATCGTAGTCGGAATGCATCGACGTGCTGGCTTCGATGACGGTGGCGATCTGCGCGTCGTTCATGCTGTTGTGATTGAGCATCGCCTCGTAGGTGCGGCGGCGGTCGTAGTCGGAGTTCAAACCGCGCGCGCCTTCGAGCCACGCCTTGCGCACGTCGGACGAATCGGCCAGCGAGGGCACCACGTCGACGAGAAGTTCGGCGCGATCGTAATCGCTGTGGAATTTGCCGACCTGATTCAGGAAAACCACCTGACGCGCGGCATCGAGCGCTTGCGTTTCGTACAGATGCGTCAGTGCCTGCCGGCGTTCGTAATCTGAATTGAAATTGCCTGCCAACGCGATGGCGCGGTCGAGATCGGCCGGCGCGAGTTTGCCGGTGTCGGCGAGCGAGCGCAGATAAATGCTGTCGACATAATCCGAATTGATTTTCTCGACTTCGCTGAGCACGAGTTTGGCGCCGCCTTTCGCGTACAGCCGTTTCGCGCGGCCTTCCGCGTCCATGCCGCTGCGCGCGAGTTGAGTCGTCGCCATGGCCATGAAGGCGCGCGCTTTGTCGTCGTACGGATGTTCGACGTTGTCGATGAAGTAGTGCCGCTCCAGTTTGCCGCCGCGTTGCGCGAAATCGATGCGCTGTTTCGAACCGCCAAAGGTGTCTTCGAGGCGCGCGGTGCCGCCTTCGCTCAACGTCTGGATGTCGGTTTCGTCATCGTTCAACGTGATCTGGCCGTGGATGTTCGCGTTGAAGTTGTGGTTTTCGTCGGACATGCTGACCACGGTGGAACTGTCGTCCGTGTCGCTGTGAACGCTGAGCGATGCTTTGCTTTTCCCGTTGTCGGCCAGCGTGACTTTCGGCGACGACGCGGCGTGCGCGACGCCGGCGTCGATGCCGATGGCGGGCAGGGCGAACGCGCATACGGCGAGCGTGAGCAGAGCGACAGCGCGTGCGGCGGTTCCGGACGATGTGGTTTCCATGGCAACTCCTTCGAGCAATCGATCGATGCGAAACATCAGTGAGGATTTCCGCGCTGCCATCGCCGGCGCGAATTCGAACGTGCGCGCCGCGACGTGATGCTCGGCACACACCGCCAGGCACTCGGCCAGCCCGCGCGCGTTGCCGAGGCATTCGGCGGCGAACGCGTCGCAGGCGAGTTCGGCGACATCGTCGAGACGCCGCTGCGCAAACGCGGAGGGAACGAACCAGAAAATGGAACGCCAGCACGCGATGGAGAATTTCCACGCCGGATCGCGCCGCGCGATGTGCGCGGTTTCGTGCGCGATCATTGCGCGCAGTTGATCGCGGTCCAGCGATGCGACGGCCCACGACGGCAGCACGATGCGACGCCCCGTCAGCGCGACCGGACTGGCCAACCCGTCCATCACGAATAGCGCGGGCGCCGTGATGTTCGCGCGAGCCGCGAAGGCTGCGGTGTCGGCTTCCAAATCATCGTCATACAGACGTTCCGCGTCGGCGAATGCGTGACGAAGGCGAAGCCAGCGCAGCGCCGTTCTGATCGACATCAATAACGCGCCGACGATCCACAGCGCGATCGCCCATCGCGGCGACGGCCACGACGGTCGCATGCGTGCAATGGGCGTCGTCGTGACGACCGGCTGAGTCGTTGTCACGAGCGCCGGCGTGGACGTCACACGCGCGTCCGTAGAAATCTTCGGCGAAGGCAGTGAATTGATGGCGGTCGTTGCAACATCGTCGGTCCACAGCCAGCGACCGGCGAGCGGCGCGTGCGTGAACGCGAGTTGCAGCGTCGCGGTGAAAACGCCACCGAACAACGCGGCGCGCCAGAGAAGTTCGCGCCACGCCGTGCGTCGCGTGACGACGCGCTCGATCAACAACGCAGCGATCAGCAACAGAACGCTTTGCAACGCGACATTCAACAACCATGCGACGACGAGATGCATATCAGTTTCCCCGGCGGTCGGATTTTGCGAGACGTTTGCGCACACGTTCGAGATCGCCCGGTGCGATGTCCGATTCGCTGACGAGATGGGCGACAAGTTCGCGTGCGTCACCACCGAACAAACTGCCGATCAGATCGGCGACCATCGAACGGCGAACCTGCGGTTCGCTTACGGCCGCGCGATAGACGAGCTGGCGACCCTCGCGGCGCGTTTTCACCACGCCACGCTTTTCCAGGCGAGAGAGCAACGTCGCGACGGTCGTGTATTTGAGGCCGCGCTCGTCGGCGAGTGCGGCGGCCACGTCGCTCACGCTCGTCTCTCCGCGCTGCCATAGCACGCGCATAAGGGAGATCTGCAATTCACTCAGCGCAACATCGGCTTCGGTGGTCATGACACTCAACGACAGGTGTAGTACTACATTTGTAGTAGATTATCGCGCCGAGTGCAAGTAGGCCGAAAGTCAGGGTCGGTGGAGTAAAGTAACTGCGACACTTTCAGCGGTGATCCGCAGCCATGAAGCCATCCGAGCGCATCGACGAACTCATCGCGGGACTCGACGACTGGCGCGGCAAAACGCTCGCCGCCGCGCGGCAGTGTTTTTTGTCAGCCAACAAAGACGTTATCGAAGAATGGAAGTGGATGGGAAGTCCGGTGTGGGAGTGCGACGGGATGATTGCCGTCGGCAATGCGCACAAGGACAAGGTGAAGCTGACGTTCCTGCACGGCGCGCGGCTGGCGGACCCCGACGAACTTTTCAATGCCGGTCTCGGCGGTGGTCAATGGCGCGCGATCGATTTTCTTGAAGGCGACAAAGTAAATCGAACCGCGCTGAAAAAACTCGTGCGCGCGGCGATCGAATTCAACCGAAGCAAACCGAAAAAGAAATCGCCGGCTCGCGCGAAAACGCCCAAAGGTAAAAAGACCTGATGGCAATCAACCGCGAAATATGAAATAGACCGCGCCGAGCATGCACAGTCCGGCGTAGGCGAAATTCCATCCGAGTTTCGCATCGAGTACGAGCACCGCGAACGGCGCGAAAACGGTCAGGGTGACAATCTCCTGCAGAATCTTCAGTTGCGCCAGATTCATCGCCGTCGCGCCGAGCCGGTTGGCCGGGACCTGGATGAGATATTCGAAAAATGCGATCGCCCAACTGACGAGCACCGCAATCCACCAGGGTTTGTCGTGCAGGAATTTCAGATGGCCGTACCAGGCCGCGGTCATGAAAAGATTCGAGAGTGTGAGCAGCAGCGTCGTGCCAAGTAAAGTTGCAGCCGGCATGGAAGCGCGATCCGTGGAAGTCGTATGGAAAACGCATTCTAGAGGCGTTTGACTTCCGCGATATCACGGCGACGGGCAAACGGTTCCGTCGATCTGCGTGAGGCGCGTGATAGCGAGCGTGCCGCTGGCGTAGCCGGGCAGGATGGAATTCCAGTTCACCGTTGCGTCGTCGCAATCGGTGAACGTGAACGTGAGCGATCCCCATTGCGACAGCGTGGCGTCGTCGACCGAATACGACGGCGGAAATTTCGCGCCAGTGAGAATCGATGCGGGCAGCGTCATCGTATTGCTGCTGCGATCGAACGCACCTTGTGCGTAAATCCAGATCGGCTGTCCGCCGCTGGGTTCGAACGTGAACCAGAT
>DATBAU010000046.1:0-10596 GCA_036271355.1 Rudaea sp.
ATCGCACGATTACGAACGGACGTTTTTACGTCTGAATACCGGCGACATCGGTCCGGTGCGGTCGTGGTTGTCGTACTCGTGGAACTCCGTCGACAAATGGCGCGGCGCGGGCGATCTGGACGTCTACAAGATCGATGGAAAGTCAGTCTGGACGATCGATTCGGACAACTCCATCACAGGTTCGCTGCAATACAACCACGAAGTGCGCAATTCGTATTTCGGTCCGACGAAGGCGCAGGTTGCGCAGTTCGGCTACTACTACGATTACGATCCGACGTACAAAACCGGCGACACCAATTACTACAAGCTCCACATCAATCCGTTCGAGAATTACGTCGCCAGCTTCGACGGCGAATTCCGTCTCGGCAACTCGACGCACCTGTCGGTCATTCCGTATTTCCAGTACGGCGCGGGCGGCGGCAGCGGTGCATCGACCTTCTGGGCGGAAACGCAGAACGTGTCCGGCAATCAGTACGAATTCGCCAATCAGGATCTGAACCAGGACGGCCAGATCGTGACCGGACCGAACGGAACGAAGTCGCTCGCGTATGACGTGTCGCACAGCATCACGTATCGCCCGGGTGTGATCGCCAAGATCAACCAGGAATTCGGCGCGAACGATAGTCTGGAATATGGCCTGTGGTACGAGCGTCCGCGTCAGGAACAGAACGAGACGTGGAACCTCGCGGACTACGCGACGGGCACGCCGTTCGACCATTGGGGCAACTCGAATTACATCCTGTATCCGAACGGCCAGATCCAGGAACTCTACAACGAGTACACGACGACGGAGACCGAGAAATTCTTCGTCACCAACACGTGGACGCCAACCGATCAATGGTTCTTCTCGATCGGCGCCGCGTATCTGCATGTGAAGCGCTTCGGTTCCGATCTCGAATATCCAGGTTCGGAAATTCCGTCGTCGGCGACGTGTTCGTCGCCGAGTTCGTGCCGCGTGCAATTCGGCGGCGATTTCGGCGCGACGTTCGACAAGGTGACGCCGGCGTTCGGCATCAAGTATTCGCCGGACGATAAAAATCAGTTCTACTACGGACTCGGTTCCACGTTCCGCGCGCCGCCCAACGGCGCGTTGGCGGTAAACGGCGCGGCGAACGACGTGCAGACGAACGGCAGGTCGTACATCAACGTTCCGGAAACGGCGTGGAACAGCGATCTGGGCTGGCGTTATTACGGCGAGCGTTTTTCCAGCAACGTATCGCTGTATAACAGCGTGTTCCACAATCGCCAGATTTCCGGCTTCGACCAGTTGTCCGGGCAAAGCATCTACGTGCAGATTCCGTCGATGCGGATGCGCGGTCTGAATGCGGAAGGCAGCGTCAATCTGACCGACGACTTCAAGTTTTACGCGTCCTACACGTACACGCAGGCGACCATCGAAAGCAACATCAACAGCTACGGTGACGGCATCTTCCCGACCATCGGCAAGCAGCTCTACAACACGCCGCGCAATCAGGGTTATCTCGCGCTGAACTACGATCACGGCCCGGTCTGGGCGGGCGTCAATACGACGATCCACAGTTCGTTCTACGGCGACTACATGAACACCGAACGCGTGGGCGGTTATTCGACCGTCGGCCTCAACGCCGGTTATCGCTTCGACGACTTCAGCACGTGGTTCAAGAAGCCGTTCATAAAAGTCAACGTGTTCAACGCGCTCGACCATCGCGCCTTCATCAACGCGAACAATGCATCGGCGTTCCTCGCATCGAATCCTAACCACATCACCGGTGTGGACGGTGGCTCGTTGTTCACGAGTGCGCCGTACTATTCGTTGCTCGAACCGCGCACGTTCATGATCACGTTCGGCGCTTCGTTCTTCTAAGCTCTCTCGGCGCAAATTCGCGCAATTCCGAACCGGTGGCCGCGAGGCCACCGGTTTTTTTGTGCCTGCAAAATGTAAAGGACGGCGCAGATTTAGCCGGGCAATTGCAAGTTTCGGTTAAGACTCGTAAAGACGCAGAAACATTTGCCTGTTAAACTGCAGTTAAGCGTCGGGTCGACTTCCGCATCCGGAATCTTTCGTTCCGCGCGGACAACACCCACCGACACGTCGCTCGAGGTTCGAGCGCCCGGTGATTTTCGATGTTTATGGGGCGAAAAGTAATGACCAAACGATTGAGCTTGCAACTCCTTTTCTGGATGCTCGCAACGCTGGTGGCGATGTCCAGCGCAATGGCGCAGAACACCTCCGCGGCCCTAAGCGGCCGCGTGACCGATTCGGCCGGCAACGCCGTTGCCGATGCCACGGTCGAGATCGTCCACATGCCGTCGAACACCGCGATCACGGTGACGACGAACGCGGACGGCCGTTTCGTCGCGCAGGGGTTGCGCGTCGGCGGACCGTTCGGCGTGACCGCCGAGAAGAACGGCGCGACCGCACAAAAATCCGACGTCTATCTGCAGCTCGCCCAGCAGGCCGACATTACGATCGTCCTGCAATCGACGACGACGACGCTCGAAGGCGTGTCGGTCACCGCGACGGCGACGTCGCAGATCTTCCAGCCCGACAACAAGGGTGTGAGCACGAACGTTTCGCAGCGCGAACTCAAGGTGATTCCGAATCCGGATCGCTCGATCCAGCAGATCGCGCGCCTCGATCCCTTCATCATCCTGCAGAACAACAACAGCGCCGGCGGTTACGCCGAAATCAGCGCGCTCGGCCAGAACAACCGCTACAACAACATCACGATCGACGCGGTGCCCACGAACGATTCATTCGGTCTGGAAGCGAACGGTCTGCCGTCGCAAAACCAGCCGCTGTCGTACGACGCGATCGAGGAATACAACATCTCCACCGCGAACTACGACGTGACGAACAAGCGCGCCGTCGGCGCCGCGATCAACATCGTCACCAAGAGTGGCAGCAACGATTTCCACGGCTCGGCCTATTACGCCTACACGAACGGCGACGACCTCACCGGCAACGGCATCAACGACACCGACTTCAACGGCTACCAGCGCCGCTGGACCGCCGGCGGCACGTTCAGCGGCCCGATCATCAAGGACACGCTGTTCTTCTTCGTCAACTACGAAGAATCCAAGCAGGTTTGCCCATGCGGCGCCGGCTACGGACCGATCGGCGCGGGCGCCGACAACACCGTTCCGCTCACGACCGATCAGCTCACGCAGATCGTCAACATCGCCAAAGGCTACAACCTCACGCCGGGCGATTTGTCCGGCGCCGGTGGCGCGAATCAGGACGAGAAACGCGGCCTGATCAAGATCGACTGGAACATCGCCGACGGCCATCGCCTGAGCGCCCGCTACAACGAAACCAAGGGCGAGCAGCCGATCATCCAGGGTAACTTCACCGGTTCGAGTCCTGCGCTCGGCCTGTCGAGCTACTGGTACACGCAGGCGCGCAAGCTGCAGCAGGGCGTGCTGAACTTCTACGACGACTGGTCCAGCAACTTCTCGACGGAAGGCTCGATCTCGTATTCGAAATACCGTTCCACACCGAGCGTGCTCGCGCAGCAGCCGATGGTGAACGTGTATGTCGACAAGTCCGATACGTCGACGCAGAACGCGAGCGTATATCTCGGCGAAGACCAGTTCCGCGATTACAACGTTCTCAACGTCGACACGACGACCGCGTTCTTCGCCGGCACGTGGACGTGGGGCGATCATCAGACCAAAGCCGGCGCCGACTGGCAGCGCGACAGCTTCTACAACCTGTTCGGACGCACCGAATTCGGCAGCTACACGTTCAACAGCATCGCCGACTTCGCCGCCGGAAAATTCTCGGCGTTCACGTTGTACTACCCGGCGCCGGGTTACGACTTGAACGACATCGCCGCCGAATGGAAACTCAATCAGTACGGCTTGTTCCTGCAGGACAACTGGCAGATCACGCCGAACCTGTCGCTGCAATACGGCCTGCGCTACGACATGCCGCAAGCGCAAGGCAAACCGCTGTACAACGCCGCCTTTTCGAACGCCTTCGGTTTGCCGAACAACGGCACGCCGGGCACGGGCGTGCTCGAACCGCGCTTCTCGTTTAACTACAACTTCGACACCGAATACAAAACGCAGCTTCGCGGCGGCGCCGGGGTGTCGGAAAGCGTGACGCCGGGCGTGTGGTTGTCGAATCCGTACACGAACAACGGTCTGACGCTGTTCACCACCGGCGCGAGCAGCGGCACGTTCAACCCGGATCCGTTCACGCAGGTTCCGCCAGCGGGCACGCCGCCCGCGCCGGAAGTGGACGTGACCGATCCGAACTTCAAACTGCCGACCGTGATGAAAGCCAGCGTTGGCTTCGACCGCGAACTGCCGTGGTGGGGTCTGGTCTTCACCGTCGAAGATCAGTACCTCAACACGATCAACGGCGTGCGCTACGAGAATCTCAACTACGGCGCGCCGACCGGCACGCTGCCGGACGGACGCCTGAGCTACTGGAACAATCCGTTCTACACCTGCGATTCGACCGGCAAGTGCACCAGCGCGAGCGGCCCGGCGCCGAATCGAAATCCGAAGTACTACGACGTCGTGTACCTCACGAACACCAGCAAGGGCATGGCGAACTACCTTGCCCTGCAGTTGAGCAAGCCGTTCGGCGACGACTGGTTCGGCAGCCTCGGCTTCGTCACCGGACACGCGACCGAAGTGAATCCGGGCACCTCATCGCAGGCCGCGTCGAACCTCAACAAAAATGTCGTGCTGAATCCGAACGAAGACGAAGCGAGCCCGAGCAACTACAGCTTCAAGCGTCGCGTGATTTCGTCGCTGACGTATCAGCACCATTTCTTCAGCGACTATCTGTCGAGCGTGTCCGCGTTCTACGACGGCCACACCGGTTCGCCGTATAGCTGGGTGTTCGGCAACGACGTCAACGGCATCTGTTACAACACGACGATCGGCTCGAGCAGCCCGAGCAACTGTCCGTTCGGCCTCGCCTACATTCCGCGTCAGGGTGACGTCGAATTCGCCAACGGCACGAGCCCGGCCGTGATCCAGCAGTTCTACGACTACATCAACGGCAACAAGTATCTTCGCGATCACGCCGGACAAGACGCCGGCCGCAACGGCGTCAACGCCGGTTGGGTCAATCAGATCAACCTGAGCTTCCGTCAGGAAATCCCGGGCATCTGGAAAGGCCGTGGAGAAATCAAGTTCGACATCCTGAACTTCTCCAACCTGCTCAACAAAAAGTGGGGCAACGTGTACGACATCGATTTTCCGTATGCGCGCACGCTCGCCAACTTCGCTGGCGTCGATCCGACGACGGGCAAATACGTGTACACGCTGCCGACATCGAACGGCGGCAAGAACTACGCGCCGGGCGCACTGAAGCTCGAAGATCAGTACGCGCAGTCGCGTTGGTCGCTGCTGGTTACCGTCCGTTACACGTTTTAGTGCGATCGTCCTGATCGCGAAGAAAGATCAAGAAGCGGCCATCCGTGGCCGACTTTTGATAAGAGCACGGCGCCCGAAACGGCGCCGTTTTTCGTTTTTGCGTTAAACTTTTCCGGATGGACACAGCCAACACGAAACTCTCGACCGTAACCGCCCGCATTTCTCCCGTCGCGGGCATGGACATCCTCTCGCGCAACGAAGTGAAACGCCTGCGCGACGCCAGTCACGGCGGCCTGCACGGCCTGCTCAAACGCTGCGCGCTCGCGGTGCTCACCTCCGGCAGCGAAAACGACGACGCGCTCGACATCTTCCAGCGCTATCCCGATTTCGATATCCAGGTGCTGCAGCAGGATCGCGGCATCAAGCTCGAACTCAAGAGCGCGCCAGCGAACGCCTTCGTCGACGGCAAAATCATCCGCGGCGTCAACGAACTCCTGTTCGCCGTCGTGCGCGACATTGCCTACATCGCGACGCAGATCGAAGCGGGACGTTTTTCGCTCGACGATTCTCACGGCATCACGCACGCCGTGTTCGAAATCCTGCGCAACGCGCGACTGCTGAAACCCAACGTCGAACCGAACATGGTCGTGTGCTGGGGCGGACATTCGATCTCGCGTCTCGAATACGACTACACCAAAGACGTCGGCTACCAACTCGGCCTGCGCGGCTTCGACATCTGCACCGGCTGTGGACCTGGCGCGATGAAAGGTCCGATGAAAGGTGCCGCGATCGCGCACGCGAAACAGCGTTTGCGTTCGAAGCGTTATATCGGCATCACCGAGCCCGGCATCATCGCTGCCGAATCGCCGAACGCGATCGTCAACAACCTCGTCATCATGCCGGATATCGAGAAACGTCTCGAAGCGTTCGTGCGAACCGGACACGGCATCATCGTGTTTCCGGGTGGCGTCGGCACGGCCGAGGAAATCCTGTATCTGCTTGGCATCCTGCTCAATCCGAAAAACGATGGCATTCCGTTCCCGCTGATTTTCTCCGGCCCGAAAGAATCCGCCGCCTATTTCGAGCAGATCGATGCGTTCCTCAAACTCGTGCTCGGCGATTCGGTGTCACAGCATTACCGCATCGTTGTCGGCGATCCGGATACGACCGCGCGCCTCGTCGCGAAAGGCATCCACGAGGTCCGACAATACCGCCTGCACAACCAGGACGCGTTCTTCTTCAACTGGGCGCTCACCATCGAGCACGAATTCCAACAGCCGTTCCGCCCGACCCACAAGAACATGGCGGCGCTCAATCTACACCGCGAACAACCGCGTCATCTGCTTGCGGCGGATTTGCGCCGCGCGTTCTCCGGCATCGTCGCCGGCAACGTGAAGGAAGACGGATTACGCGAGATCGCCGCGAACGGCCCGTTCGTCATCGACGGCGATCACGACATCATGCGCGCACTCGACAAGCTGCTCGCGAGCTTCGTCGCGCAGCAGCGCATGAAACTGCCCGGAAAAGAATATGTGCCGTGCTATCGCATAAAGACCTAATCGACGTGGCCGCACGCAACGCGCGCGACCACCTGAGAAATTATTGCTGGTAACGTTCCTCGCGCACCGGATCGCGGCGGTGCTTGACGAGTTTGGCCTTGTGCTTCTTGATCTGCGCATCGACCTTGTCAGCGAGCGCATCGATGGCGGCGTACATGTCGGCCGCTTGCACATCGGCGTGGATGGTTTTGTTGCCGACGCAGTTGACCGTGGCTTCGGCTTTTTGCAGAAGTTTCTCCACGCTCAACACGACGGTGACGTTATTCAGATGATCGAAGTGTCGGCCGACGCGCTCGAGTTTGGTCGTGACGTAATCGCGCAATGCGTCGGTGATGGGGACCTGATGGCCCGTGACGATGATCTGCATAACTACCTCCTGAACTGATTCGGGTCGTCCGGCGTCGCTTTAACGCCGCGACATCTGTTTTGACCTGCGTGCGTAGCGCGGGTTCCCGCGAAAATCCTCCTTAGCCGAGCCGGCTGCGTTCGTTCGATGAGGGAATGTGCAGCGCCTCGCGATATTTCGCGACCGTGCGCCGCGCGACTTCGATGCCGCGCCGGTTCAATTCGGCGGCGAGCGCCTGATCCGACAGCGGTTTGACGGGTTTTTCTTCGTCGATGAGTTTGCGGATCATCGCCTGGATCGCGGTGGCCGATGCCGCGCCGCCGTCGATGGTCGAAACACCCGATGAGAAAAAATATTTGAATTCGAACGTGCCGCGCGGCGTGTGCAGGTATTTGCGCGTGGTCACACGCGACACCGTGGACTCGTGCATGCCGATTTCCTCGGCGATGTCGCGCAGCACGAGCGGGCGCATCGCTTCGGCGCCGAATTCAAGGAACGCGCTTTGCGCGCGAACGATCGCGGTCGCGGTTTTCAGCAGCGTTTCGGCGCGCGTCTGCAGACTTTTGATGAGCCAACGCGCTTCCTGCATCTGGCCGCGCAGATATGTCGCGTCGTCGCGGCGCGCGCGTGCGATCAGCGAACTGTAGTGTTGATTGATAGCGAGTTTCGGCTGGCAATGCGGACTCAAGCTCACGACCCATTTGCCGCCGGTCCGTTGCGCGTAAGCATCGGGCGCGACGAATTCGGTTTTGCTCGGATTGATCTGCGCGCCCGGTTTCGGATCGAGCGAACGGATCAGCGCGATCGCCGCGTTGAGATCCTCCATCTCGACCGCGAGCTGTTTGCACAATCGCACGCGGTCGTTGCGCGCGAGCGATTCGAGATGTTCGCGTGCAATCAGTTTTGCGGTGAGAAGGCCCGGCGTCTCCGCGGCAACGAACTGATCGAGCTGGACGAGCAGGCATTCGCTGAGGTTTCGCGACGCGATACCGATCGGATCGAAATGCTGGATGCGATGCCGCATCGCTTCGATCTCGTCGATGTCGGACTGATGATCGACGCCGGCGAGAATCTGCTGCAGCACTTCGTTGCTTTCGTGGAGATAGCCGTCGTCGTCGATCGCTTCGATGATCGCAGCACCAATGGCGCGGTCGCGCGGCGACAGTTGCGTGAGATTCAATTGCCACAACAGGTGATCGCGCAGATCTTCCGGTTCCTGATCCTGCGACTCCATGCTTTCCGCGTCATCGGGCGCCGGGCCGCCGCCGTAGTCGAAGCGGTCCATGCCCATTTCCATATCGCCGTATTCGATGTCGGCGGCGACGACTTCGGTGTCGCTGCTACTCGATTTTTCGGCGGGCGCTTGCTCGTTGATGTTCGTGTTGTTGTTGCCATCGGCGTTGTCCGCGCCGTCGCCTTCGGCGTTCTCCGGATCTTCGAGCTCCAGCAGCGGATTGGATTCCAGCGCTTCCTGCAGCTCCATTTCCAACTCGACACTAGAAAGCTGCAGCAGGCGGATGGCCTGTTGCAGTTGCGGCGTCAGCGCGAGTTGTTGGTTGAGGCGAAGGTGAAGCGCGGGTTTCAAGCGGCGATCCTGCAACGTGTCCGGTAGCAAGGATAATGCCGGATCGGGGCGCTTCGT
Source organism: Rudaea sp. (assembly GCA_036271355.1). Lineage (GTDB taxonomy): Bacteria > Pseudomonadota > Gammaproteobacteria > Xanthomonadales > Rhodanobacteraceae > Rudaea. The sequence continues at coordinate 8,864 of DATBAU010000046.1, forward strand.
CAATCGGCAAATCGGATATATACTGCCGAGGATTGAACACGCCTCAGCGTGAGTTCATTTTGAAATTTTTGCGCATTCGCACGCGAAAATTTCTTGCTCCGCGACGTCGCGGATCGTCACATCCGGAATTCTTTGCCCAAGTACACTTCGCGCACGCGCTCGTTCGCGAGCACGGTCGCGGGCGGACCTTTCGCGAGCACCGCGCCGTCGCTCATGATGTACGCGTGGTCGCAGATGCCGAGTGTTTCGCGCACGTTGTGATCGGTGATGAGAATGCCGATACCGCGCGCCTTGAGTTGTCGGACGATGCGCTGAATCTCGACCACCGAAATCGGATCGATGCCGGCGAACGGTTCGTCGAGCAGCATGAAGCGCGGTTTCGCCGCGAGTGCGCGCGTGATCTCCACGCGTCGCCGTTCGCCGCCGGACAAACTCAAGCCTTTGCTGTCGGCGATGTGCGAAATCTGCAGTTCTTCGAGCAGCGATTCGAGTTCCTTGCGCCGGCCCGAGGCATCCAGATCGTCGCGCAGTTCGAGGATCGCGAGCACGTTCTCCGCCACGCTCAACCGGCGGAACACCGAGGGTTCCTGCGGCAGGTAGCCGACGCCGAGTTTGGCGCGCACGTGCATCGGCATCTGCGTGATGTCGTGCTTGTCGAGCGTGATTCGGCCCGCGTCCGCGCCGATGAGGCCGACGACCATGTAGAACGTCGTCGTCTTGCCCGCGCCATTCGGCCCGAGCAGGCCGACGACTTCACCCTGCGACAGTTCGAAATCGAAATCGCGGACGACAGTACGTCCCTTGAAACTTTTTTGCAGTCCGACAGCCTTGAGCATTATTTCTTGATCGCCGATTTGTCGGATTTCGGCTTCGGTGTGCCCGGGAAGCCGCAGTTGTTGGTGGACGCCGGCGCCGGCGTCTTGTTCGACGGCTGCAGCACCATGTGCACGTGACTTTCCGGCGATTCGTCGCCGCCCGTCATCTCGCCGGTGACGGTGTTGTAGATCATGTGTTCGCCGTGGAATTCACTCTTGCCGTGCTGCACGACGTGCACGTTCTTGGTCAGCACCGCGATGCCGGTGATGTTGTTGTAGTCGATGTTCAGCGCGTCGGCGGTCATGAGGCTGCAGTCGCCATCGTGCACCTGTTGCAGATGGGCCGGATTGCCGACGATCACGATGCGCCGGATGCCGCCGATGTTGCCGCTCTCGTCGGCGATGCCCGGCGGATTCTTATAGATCGTCGCGTGATCGCCGGTGGATTTCAGCGAGCCTTGCGTGATGACCACGTTGCCGATGAAGTGCGTGATATCCGGATCGGTGTCGGTGCCGGTCTGGCTTTGCGTCGACTTTTGCGTCTTCGCGTCGATGTTCATTTCCTGCTGGCGATCGGTTTCGAGCGCGCACGCGCACGACGCCGCGCACGTCAGCGCGATGGCCGCGAACAACCGCAACGAATCAATTCTTGGATTTGGCATTGGCATTGGAATTGGCGTTGGCATTCTGCGACGGTAGCGTAATCCAGTGCACATCGGCGAGAAGTTCGGTTTCCTTCATCGCGAGGTCCGACTTCATGCCGATGCCGTGCGCGACATGGCTCGGATCGGTGATCGTGGTCAGCGCCGCGGTTTCGAGTTGCTTCTGGTTCGATTTCGGATTCGGTTGTCCTTTCACCTTCGGCGGACTGGTGATGGTGAGATCGGTCGTCTCCAGCCGGATCGGCGCGACCTTCGG
>DATBAU010000047.1:0-4524 GCA_036271355.1 Rudaea sp.
TACGACACGCTGTTCCGCGACGCGAGCGTGCTGTATCTGATCGCGAAGCATTTCCCCGAACGCGCGTCGTCGCTGCCGGCGACATCGATGCAGAATCTGCTGCGCCCGATCCAGCGCAACTGGTTCAACACGTTGTCGTCCGGCCAGACGATTCTCGCGCTCGACGCCTACGCCTCGCGCGTCGGCGACGGCAAACTTACGCTCGCGCAGGTGCAGAAAGACGGCTCGACGAAAGCGATCGAAGCGCAGCCCGGACTGCTCGTGCGCGGCGTGTTCGACGCCGCGGCGTCCGCAGTGCGCGTCGACAACGGCGTCGATCTGCACGCGTGGTATGCCGTTACGCAGGCCGGTTTCGATCGCGTGCCGCCGACGACGGAACTCAAGCAAGGTCTGGAAATCCTCCGCGAATACACCGACACGACCGGCAAACCCGTGACGTCCGCAACGCTCGGTCAGGAACTCGACGTGCACATCAAGATCCGCGCGACGGAACGCGACAGCATCGGCAACATCGCGATCGTCGATCTGCTGCCGGGCGGATTTGAAGCGGTGATCCAGCCGCCGACAGTTCCACAGGATTCCACGACTACGACCGACAGCACCGATCAAGCGCCTGCGCAGCCGAAGTGGCAATCGCCCGTCGGTGTTGCGGGTTCTACGTGGTCGCCGGAATATGCCGACGTGCGCGATGATCGCGTGGTCATCTACGGCACCGCCACGCGCGGCGTCGGCGAGTTCATCTATCGCATCCGCGCGACGAATTCCGGCAAGTTCATCGTGCCGCCTGCGTACGGCGAATCGATGTACGACCGCACCGTGCAAGCGCGGTCGCTCGGCGGCACGATCGAGGTCGCGAAGAAGTAAAACGCCGTGACCGGAACCGTCGTCCGTTTCGTGCGCCGCTGGCAGAACTGGCTGGCGGCGCTCGGTCTGATTTTCGTCGTGCTCGTCGGCATTCGGTTGTGGCCGCATGAACCGTTGTCGAAACTCGCAGGAACTTCAACGGCGGTCTACGACGATTCGGGACATCTGTTGCGTCTCACGCTCGCGAGCGACGATCGCTATCGACTCTGGGTTCCGCTCTCCGACATGCCGCCAGCGCTCGTGCAAGGCGTGATGCTGCACGAGGATTCATGGTTCCGCTGGCATCCGGGATTCAATCCTATCAGTCTCGCGCGCGGCGGCTGGGTGACGTACGTGCGCGGCGGCAATCGTCAGGGTGGCTCGACGATCACGATGCAACTCGCGCGACTCGCGTATCACCTCAACACACGAACGCCGAGCGGAAAACTGAAGCAGATCGCGCGCGCGATCGAACTCGAACTTTGTTACTCGAAGGACGACATTCTCGAAGCGTATCTGAACTACGCGCCGTACGGCCGCAACATCGAAGGCGCGGGTGCGGCGAGCCTGATTTATTTCGATAAACCGGTTGCGCAATTGTCGCTTCCCGAGGCATTGACGCTCGCTGTGATTCCGCAAGACCCGAGCCGCCGCGTACGCGATGGTGAAACATTGGACGCGAGCGACGACGTGATCGGTTCGCGCCTCACCGACGCGCGCAATCGGTTGTTCAAACGCTGGATTGTCAAGCATCCGGCCGATGCGGATGTCGCGTCGCTGATGCGATTGCCGTTGCGTCTGCGCTCGCCCGAACATCTGCCGTTCGCTGCACCGCATTTCGTGGAAGAAGTGCTCGCCGACCGACGTTTGCGGACGAACTCGCCGTCGCCGGAAATCCGCACGACGTTGAATCTCGGTTTGCAGCGCGTGCTCGAACGGCAAGTCGCCGATCACGTTGCGCACAATTCCGATCGCGGCATTCGCAATGCCGTCGCGCTCGCCGTCGACACGCGTGATATGAGCATCAAAGCGCTCGTCGGTTCGGCCGACTACAAGAGCGCGGAAATTCAGGGTCAGGTCAACGGCGCGCTCGCAAAGCGTTCGCCCGGATCGGCGTTGAAACCTTTCATCTACGCGCTCGGTTTCGATCAAGGTGTGCTGCATCCGCAGACCGTTTTGCGCGACGTGCCGACGGCGTTCGGTCCGTTCACGCCCGAGAATTTCGATGGACGATTTCTCGGCCCGGTCACCGCGACCGAAGCGCTGATCCGCAGTCGCAATATTCCGGCGGTGTACGTCGCATCGAAACTGCAGGAACCGTCGTTCTACGATTTCCTCAAGAACGCCGGCATCAGCCGCATGGCATCCGAAGACCACTACGGCCTCGCGCTCGTGCTCGGCGGCGGCGAAGTCACGCCGGAAGAACTCGGTACGCTTTACGCGATGCTCGCCAACCGCGGCACGCTCGCGCCATTGCGCAAACTCGCGAGCGATCCGCGCGCGCAAGGCGTGCGCATGCTCAGCGACGAAGCGAGCTTCATGGTGCTCGACATGTTGCGCCAGAATCCGCGCCCCGAAGACGCAACGATCGCACAACCCGGAAGTTTGCCGGTGTACTGGAAAACCGGAACGTCGTGGGGCTTTCGCGACGCATGGACGGCGGGCATCGTCGGTCCGTATGTGATTGTGGTGTGGGTCGGCAATTTCGACAGCTCAGGCAATCCGGCGTTCGTCGGCGTCGAAGCGGCCGCACCGCTGTTCTTCCACATCGCCGACGCTTTGCGCGCGCGCGATCCGACGATGTCCGAACCGCCGCGCGCGCCGCCGAAGAATCTGAAACGCGTGCAGATTTGTCTCGCGAGCGGCGATCTGCCGAACGCGTGGTGTCCGCAGAAAGGAACCACGTGGTTCATTCCGGGAAAATCGCCGATTCGCGTGAGCACCGTGCACCGCGCGGTGATGGTCGACAACGCGAGCGGCAAGCCCACGTGCCCGCCGTTCGATCCGACGAAAACACATTCGGAAGTCTACGAATACTGGCCGTCGGATCTCGCGAAAGTTTTTCGGCAGGCCGGCATTCCGCGTCGCGCACCGCCCGCGTTGCCGGATTGCACGTCGGATGTCGCAACGGACGACGGTCAGGCACCGCAGATTGTTTCGCCGTTGCGCGGCGAGGTCTACACGCGACGCGCCAGTCGTGTCGGCGACGAGCGCATTTCCTTCAACGCGACGGTCGATGCGAACGTGCAGAATCTATACTGGTTCGTCGACGACGGTTTTGTCGGCGAAACCAATGCGCGTGAGCCGTTGCTGTGGCAACCGAGCGTCGCCGGCAATTTCACGCTGCGCGCCGTCGACGACCACGGACGCTCCGATTCGCGTCCGCTGCGCATCGACGTCGTGCAATAACGTCGCTTCCGCTATGCTTCTCCGCGGAGGTAACCCATGCGCGGTTTGATCCTGTTGAGTTTGCTGGTGCTCGCCGGCTGCGATTCGTTCGGCGGCAGTCGCGCCGAGAATCATCACGTCACGCCAACGGTGAGCGGCGATCTCGTCCTGAGCGGCGAATTCGACAACCATGAACAGCTGCAGCCCGCGGGCGCGGCGGTCGCGGTTCCACACGTGCACGAAACCTTGCGGCTGGCGGAGAACGATCGCAACGGTCATCTGTGGATGTGGCGTCTGAGATCGGGCGAAGGTGCAACCGCTGCGGAAGCGGCGTGGCTCTATCGGGTCGCCACAACCGACAACGGCAACCGCTCCACGTTCACGCCGTATCGCGCGCTCGACGACGCGGCGCGCGCGGCACTCGTCGCCGGCAAAGATTTCAAATTCGACGACAAACAATGGGCCGAGCTGACGCCGTGCACGCTCAACGGCGAACACAAGGACGGCAAGCTCGTCGCGTCCGCCGACGTCGGTGCGTGCAGCGCGCTTCTTCCGGGACTCGGCGCGACGGCGGCGTTGTTGCCGCTGAAGCTCACGTTCGACGGCGACATGCTGAGCACCGTCACATTCGCCGATCAGGCGCGCGGCGCGACGGCGTCGATCGACGCGCGCCGCGTGCGATTCTTTGCCGGCTGGTCGGCCATCAACGGCGGCGGACCCAAGATGCAAACCACGAATCAGGACTGGCACACGCGTCAGGATCTGCGCGCATCGAGCGAAGGCGGACGCGTGCCTGTCCGCTGGCGCGACGGCGCAGCGAGCGGCTATTCGATCGAACTCGTACGGCGCACCTACGCCGAGCGCAAGCTGAGCGTGTTGCAGCTCAACGTCATCGAAGATGCGACCGGCCAGACCATCGACTATGCGTGGGCCGATCCGTCGACGTCGAACATGGGCATCAATCTGGGTTGGCTGCAGATCGGATTGACGGTCGAAAACACCGCGCGTTGACGAACGACGCCAGGAATCGGCGCCTTCTTGCGTAATCCGGGATAAGCCTTGCGAGGACATCCCGATGACATCCACGAAACTGCTGGCCGCGGCGCTCGTCGTCGGCACGATGACGGCACGCGCCGACGAAACCGTTTTCTGCGTGACGACGACCGCCGAATTGCGGAGCGCGCTTAGCGCCGCGTCCGACGGTGGCGCAAACCAGGACGATGGAACCGACATCTTCCTCGCTACCGGCACCTATTCGACATCGGATGGCCTCGGGCGTTTCTTCTACCTCAA
>DATBAU010000048.1:0-3058 GCA_036271355.1 Rudaea sp.
CGAGCGATTCGCCGCGGCGGCGTGGCGATTTACGAATCGACCGTATATCCGGGCGCGACCGAAGAGATTTGCGTTCCGATCATCGAGCGCGAATCCGGACTGAAACACAATGTGGATTTTTATACCGGCTACAGTCCCGAACGCATCAATCCAGGCGACAAGCAGCATCGTCTGGAGAATATCGTCAAAGTGACGGCGGGTTCGACGGAGCAGGCGGCTGATCTCGTCGACGCGCTTTATCGCCGCATCGTCGCGGCCGGAACGCATCGCGCGTCGAGTATCCGCGTTGCGGAGATGGCAAAGGTGATCGAGAACACGCAGCGCGATTTGAACATCGCACTCGTCAACGAACTGGCGCTGATTTGTCATCGCTTGAACATCGATTCACGCGAAGTGCTCGACGCCGCCGGAACGAAATGGAATTTTCTGCCGTTCCGTCCTGGACTCGTCGGCGGTCATTGCATCGGCGTGGATCCGTACTACCTTACGCATAAAGCGCAGCAGATCGGTTATCACCCCGAAGTGATTTTGTCGGGACGACGAATCAACGACGGCATGGGCGCGCACGTCGCGCAACGCGTGATCCATCAGATGGTTCAACGGCGCATGCACGTCGCGCAGGCCAATGTTCTCGTACTCGGGCTGGCGTTCAAGGAGAATTGCCCGGATCTGCGTAACACGCGCGTCATCGATGTGATCGCCGAACTGCGCAATTACGCGGCCAATGTCGATGTCTATGATCCGTGGGTCGACGCCGACGAAGCGCAACACGAATACGGACTGCAATTGGTCCAGACACCGGACGAAAAGAAATACGACGCGATCATCCTTGCGGTCGCGCACAAGCAATTCGTGACGTTGGGCGCGGCCGGTATCCGCGCGTTCGGCAAACCGGAATGCGTGCTGTTCGATGTGAAGCAGGTTTTACCGAAGAACGAATGCGACGATCGTTTGTAACGAGACACCACGAAGATGACGGTTCAATACGAGGTAGCGCAATGCGGGTGATGGTCACCGGCGCCGCGGGATTCATCGGCGCGGCTCTCAGTCAGCGTCTGCTCGCTCGCGGCGACGAAGTGATCGGATTCGACAATCTGAACACGTATTACGACGTGCGCCTGAAAGAAGCGCGTCTCGCGCGCCTGACACCGCATCCTTCGTTTCGATTCGTCAAAGCATCGTTGGAAGATCGCGCCGCTGTCGAAAAAGCGTTTGCGGATTTTCGCCCGCAGCGCGTAGTGAATCTCGCGGCGCAGGCGGGCGTGCGTTACTCGATCGAAAACCCGTATGCATATGTCGAAAGCAACCTCGTCGGTTTCATCAACATTCTCGAAGCGTGCCGTCATGGCAAGGTCGAGCATCTGGTGTATGCGTCGTCGAGTTCGGTTTACGGCGCGAATCGCAAGTTGCCGTTTGCCGTCCGCGATGCGGTCGATCATCCCGTCAGTCTTTACGCGGCGACGAAGAAGGCGAACGAATTGATGGCGCACACGTACAGCCATCTTTACGGGTTGCCGACGACGGGTCTTCGTTTCTTCACCGTGTACGGTCCGTGGGGTCGGCCCGACATGGCGCTGTTTTTGTTCACGCGCAAAATCCTCGCTGGCGAACCGATCGACGTATTCAATTACGGTCACCACACGCGCGACTTCACCTATATCGACGACATCGTGGAAGGCGTCATCCGGACGTTGGATCATGTCGCCACGCCCGATCCTAAATTCGACCCGATGAATCCCAACCCGGCGACATCGACGGCGCCTTACCGTCTCTACAATATCGGCAGTCATCGGCCGATCGAACTGGCGCGTTATATCGAAATCATCGAACAATGCGTCGGGAAAAAGGCGCAAAAGAACCTGCTACCGCTGCAGGCCGGCGATGTGCCAGATACCTACGCCGACGTCGATGAATTGACCGCGGATGTGGGTTATTCCCCCTCAACAACGGTCGAAACGGGCGTCGAGCGCTTCGTAACGTGGTATCGCGATTACTTCGGCGTCTAGCCGCTGTAACGAGAACCACCCAAAATGTGATAGATTTCTCACGCTTAGAGTGACTATTTTGCTATGCGAACAGGGGCTATTTTTCTAGCGTTATTCTTGACAGTCGCGCGCGCGTGGGCGGCCGATACCGCGTTGCCGCCGTCTCAGTTGCCACCGCCGGCGGTCGCTACGTACCACATCGGCGTGGACGACATGGTGCAGGTGTCGGTCTGGCATAACCCGGATCTCAGCGTCACCGTGCCCGTGCGTCCGGACGGCAACATCTCCGTGCCGTTGATCGGCGACGTGCGAGCCGGCGGCCGTGCGCCCGAGGAAGTGGCGGCCGACGTCAAACAGAAATTAGCCACGTATCTTCGCGATCCGCAGGTTGCGGTGATTCTCACCGAATTGCGCAGCCACGAATATCTCTCGCGCGTGCGCGTGACGGGCGCGGTCCATCAACCGGTCTCGATTCCGTATCGTCAGGGCATGACAGTGCTCGACGCCGTGCTTGCCGCCGGGGGAACCACCGAATTCGCCGCTGGCGACCGCACGCAGCTTTATCGACGTGATGAGGGCGGTGGCGTGAAGCCGTTCGATGTGAAGCTCGACAAAATCATGAAGAAAGGCGAGTTGTCCAGCAACATCGCGGTACAACCCGGCGACATCATCACGGTGCCCGAGCGCGCGTTTTAGAAACGCCCGCCGCACCAAGGATCAATCCATGAGCAACGAACTGCTGGCGTCCAATGAGTTGGCGCCGATACTTTTCACCGAAGCGCGCCGTCGTCGTGCGATGTTGGTGATCCTATTCGCGGTGCTCGCGCTGGCGGGACTGATCGCCGGCATTTTCTGGCCGAAGAATTTCGCGTCGTCGACGTCGATTCTCGTGCAGGAAAGCAACATCATCAAACCGCTGATGGAAGGTCGCGCGGTGGCGACCGGAAACGCCGACCGCGCCGCGATCGCGCGCGAAGTCATTTTCAGCCGCAAGATTCTCGACGAAATCGTCGATGTCGGCGGATGGAAGAAGTCGAACCCGACGCCGCTCGAACTCGAGCGCATCATCGACA
>DATBAU010000049.1:0-2663 GCA_036271355.1 Rudaea sp.
TAGTATAGACCCGATCCTCACCGCTTAGCCCAAGCCAAATGCTGAAAAATAGCAGCACGTCTCGTGCCAAGAACCGATGAGCCTGACCGTCGCCGTCCTGATGGACCCGATCGAGTCGATCCATATCGAAAAAGACTCGACATTCGCGATGCTGCTGGAAGCGCAGCGGCGCGGACATGACCTGCTTTACCTGACGCAATCGAGCCTCGCCGTGCGCGATGCGGCACCTGTCGCACACGCTACGTCACTTCACGTCACCGACGATCCGGCCGGGTGGTTCGAATTCGGCGAAGCGAAATGGGTGGACCTGCGCAAGGTCGACGTGATCCTCGCGCGCAAGGATCCGCCGGTCGATCCGCAATTCGTGTACGACACGATGGTTCTCGAACTCGCGCAGATGGGCGGCGCGCTCGTCGTGAACGATCCGCGCGCGCTGCGCGATGCGAACGAAAAACTTTTTTCGCTGCATTTTCCGCAGTGCATCCCGCCGACGATCGTCGCGCGCGATGCGAAAACGATCAAAGCGTTCGTGCAGGATCACGACGACGTCATCCTCAAACCGCTCGACGGCATGGGCGGCCGATCGATCTTCCGCAGCCATCGCGGCGATCCGAATCTCAACGTGATTCTGGAAACGCTGACCGAAAACGGCCGCGCCTTCACGGTCGCGCAGAAATACCTGTCCGAGATCCGCGACGGCGACAACCGCATCCTGCTCATCGATGGCGAACCGGTCCCGTATGTCCTCGCGCGAATGCCGCAAGGCGACGATTTCCGCGGCAACCTCGCGCGCGGCGGCAAAGGCGTCGGTCGGCCGATCAGCGATCGCGAACGCTGGCTCGCCGCGCAAGTCGCGCCCGAGTTGCGCAAGCGCGGCATGTTGTTCGTCGGGCTCGATGCGATCGGCGATTACCTCACCGAAGTCAATGTCACCTCGCCCACGTGCATCCGTGAACTCGACGCACAGTTCGGCCTCAACATCGCCGGTATGCTGTTCGACGTGATCGAGAAAAAGCGTTCGTGACAGCGACGACTGCGAATCCGAAACCGATGCCGCGAAAAATCGGCAGCGGCGACAGGCTCGGCGTGACGATCATTTTTTCGCTGATCGCGCACGGCGTGCTCGCGCTCGGACTCACCTTCGAATACGAGAAACCGAAACCGAGTTTGCCGTCGCTCGACGTAATTCTCGTGCAATCGGCATCCGGCGAGAAACCAACCAAGGCGGATTTCCTCGCACAAGCCAACAACAGCGGCGGCGGCGAGCACGACAAGTCGATGCGGCCGAGCGAACTGATGTCCAGCCCGATCGCGAAGAACGATTCCGGCGTCGCGCCGAAACCGATGCAGGCGAGCGCGCCGAAACCGCAGCCGCCGACGCAACGCGAAATCCTGACGCAGCAAAAATCCACGTTCAATCTGCAGACCGACAAGGAAGTGCCGGAGCAGCCACCGATCCCGGAACCGACGACGCGCGATCTTCTCGAAAAGAAACTCGAGATGGCAAAACTCGCCGCCGAGATCCAGAAAGAGTCGCAGGAATACGCGAAGCGTCCGAAGAAGAAATATATCTCGGCCAACACGAAGGAATATCAATACGCTTCGTACATGGCCGCGTGGGTCGCGCGCGTGGAACGCATCGGCAACCTCAACTATCCGGACGAAGCGCGCCGAGAGCAGATGCACGGCGAACTCGTGCTCACCGTCGCGCTGCGCAAGGACGGCACTATCAAGACCATCGATGTGATCGAAAGCAGCGGCCACAAACTGCTCGACGACGCCGCGATCCGCATCGTCAACCAGGCCGCGCCGTTTCCGCCGATTCCCACCGAAGACGGCGTCGACGAATTATATGTAACGCGCACCTGGCAATTCCTGCCCGGCGATATCCTGCGCAATCGCTGAACGAGGGTTTTTCCCGCATCGCGGCACGAAGCCCAATCACGTAGAATGACGACATGGAGTCGATCAGCAGCCTGACCAATCACCTCCTGATCGCGATGCCGAGTTTGCGCGATCCCACCTTCCGTCGCAGCGTCGCGTTCGTGTGCCAGCACAGCGAGGAAGGCGCGATGGGATTGCTCATCAATCGCCTGTCCGAATATCGCCTCGGCGACGTGCTCGCACAGATGAACATTTCGGCCGAAACGAGTCAGATCGGTGACACACCCGTGCTCATCGGCGGACCCGTGCAACCCGAACGCGGCTTCGTGCTGCATTCGCCGACCGGAAGCTGGGAATCCTCGTTCAAGATTTCCGAGCGGATCTGCGTGACGACCTCGCGCGACGTGCTCGTCGCGATGGCCGCGGGCACCGGACCGGAAAACGCGATCGTCACGCTCGGCTACTCCGGCTGGAGCCAGGGACAGATCGAAACCGAACTGAAAGACAACGCTTGGCTCACCGTCGATTCCGACGAACGCATCCTGTTCAAGACGCCACTGGAAAGCCGATGGGAAGCGGCCGCGGCGATCGTCGGCGTCAACATCGGCAGCCTGACGGATTACGCCGGCCATGCGTGACGACGTGACTTCGACGCCGCACGCCACCTCACCTCGTCCCACGCTCACCGTTCTCGGATTCGACTACGGCGCACGCCGCATCGGCGTCGCCGTCGGCAACACGTTCACCGGCGATGCGCGCGCGTTGAGCGTGGTCGGCAA
>DATBAU010000050.1:0-10284 GCA_036271355.1 Rudaea sp.
AACAATTCGCTCATTCACAGCGATCAGTTGCGCCAGCGCGTCGCCTTCGCGCTCAGCGAAATTTTCGTCGTGTCGGATTACAACGTCACGCTCGACGATTCCGCGCTCGGCATGGGCTACTACTACGACATCCTGATCCGCGACGCATTCGGAAATTATCGTCAGTTACTGCAGGACGTCACGCTCAGTCCGGAGATGGGCGTCTATCTCAACATGATGGGCAATCGACGCGCCGATCTTTCGCAGAACCTGCATCCGGATGAAAACTACGGCCGCGAAATCAATCAGCTTTTCAGCGTCGGTCTGGTGATGCTCAACACGGACGGAACGCCGCAACTGACGGGCGGACAGCCGATCCCGACGTATACACAAAACACGATCACCAACTTCGCGCACGTGTTCACCGGATGGAACTGGTCCGACTGCGATTCGGACGGCAAAGGGAATCAGTTCGCCTACGACTACTTCTCGGGTTGCGGAGCGGATTACGACACGAGTTCGAATTTCCTCACGTCGATGATTCCGTTCGATACGACGACTCCGCTGTACCCGGACAAGTCGCCGAGCTATCACGACAACGGCACCGATGCGTCGAATGACGCTTCCAACAAGCAGTTGCTGTCCTATCCGGGCGCAGCCAACGGCGGTGTGCTCAGCAACGGCGGCACGGGTTCGAGCGATCTGCAGTTCGCGCTCGACAACATCTTCAACCATCCGAATATCGGACCGTTCATCGCGAAGCAGTTGATCCAGCGGCTCGTCACCAGCAATCCGAGCCCGGCGTACGTTCGCCGCGTCGCGACGGTGTTCAACAACGACGGCACCGGCGTGCGCGGCAATCTGAAGGCCGTCGTGCAAGCGATCCTGCTCGACATCGAAGCGAGAAATGGCCAGTGGCAAAATCCGAGCACGTTCGGAAAACTGCGCGAGCCGTTGCTGACGTTGACGCATTACTGGCGTGCGATGAGCGCGCAGCACATCTGCGGAACGAATGTCGCCGCGGTTGGCACGCCGGGCACGTCGGGCTACGCGGCGCCGATCAATTACGCGAACCAGCCGTATCGCTACGCGGGCGACGGCACTGCGTGGTCGACGGGCATTTCGGTGTCATGGGGACGCGGCGTCGATCAGGCCGCGCTCGATGCGCCGACCGTCTTCAATTTCTTCAAGCCGTCGTTCCTGCCCTCGGGCGAGATGACGACGCAGAATCTGGTCGGTCCGGAATTTCAGATCGCCACCGACAGCATCGCCGCGGACACGAACAATACGTTCGCCAGCTTCGCGATGTACGGCAGTTTCGATTCCAGCAATTCATGCGCTGACGTCGACGGCGGAGATAACGACGCGCAGTTCGGCGACGTGAAGATCAACCGTTCGCTCGACCTCGCTTTGGCCGGCAGCGCGAACGGCGGACCGACCGACCCGTCCAATCGTCTCGTCGACGAGTACAGCAAACGCTTCATGTCCGGGCAGATGTCGCCGTACATGCGCGATCAGCTCATCACGGCGCTCAACAACATCAGCACGTCGGACGGTGCCGATTGGAAGATGCAACGCGTCAACACCGCGCTGTTCCTGGTGATGACGTCACCCGAATACATGATCCAGAAATAACGAGGACAAGCCGATGCGTCCCGATCGCCGACAATTCATCAAGGACACGATCTGCGCCGCCATGGGCGGTGTGAGCGTGTTCTCCGCGCTGGGTCAGATGAAGCTGCTCGAAGCGGCGACATCGAACTACAGCTTCAGCGACTACAAAGCGCTGGTGTGCGTGTTCCTGTACGGCGGCAACGACAGCTTCAATGCCGTGGTTCCGATCTCGGGCCTGGCGCGCACCGGCTACGACGCGACGCGTCCGACCAGCGGCAGCGGCATCGGCCTCGCGGCGAATTCGCTGATCAAGCTCAACGCGCCGACCGGCGTCGGCACACTCGGCAGTCCGAATTCGATTTCGGGGGATGCGAGCATTTACGGATTGCATCCGAGCATGTCGAGTCTCGCCACCGTGTTCAACGGCGGACACGCGGCGATCGTCGCCAACGTCGGCACGCTCGTCGCGCCGACCACGCAATCGCAATTCAGCAACGGCAGCATCGCGCTTCCGCCGCAGTTGTTCTCGCATTCCGATCAAACGGCGTATTGGCAATCATCGCCGCCGAGCAACTCGCCGATTTCGGGTTGGGGTGGTCGCATCGCGGACCTCGTCGCCAGCACAAATCCGGCCGGCTTGCCCATTCTCACCGGCGTCAACGGCGGCGATGCGTTCACGCGTGGCGAGAACGTCAGCAGTTACGTCATGAATTCCAACAGCGCGACCACAGTGAATTTCCTCGAGTGGAGTCATGCCGGAAACGGCGATGGTCTGTGCGATCCCACCGGCGCGTGGAACAACACAATCAAAGGTGAAGTTGCCGCGTTCTGCAATTTGCAGGCGTCGAAAGCCCAGGCGAACGCGCTCGAGCGCACCTACGCGAGCACGATGCAGCATTCGATCGCGACGGCCGGCGTCATCAACACCGCCGTCGCGGCGAAAGATTTCACGTCGTTCTTCAAGGACGCCAAAGGGCAGACGACAGGCTACGATCTGGATACGCAATTGCAGACCGTCGCGCAGCTGATCTACGCGGCGAACAACAACGTCGCCGGCTATACCGGACTCAAGCGTCAGGTTTTCTTCGTCAGCACCGGCGGCTACGACACGCACAGCGACGAACTCGCGCAGCACGGCACTACGTCGAATCCCGGCATTTTCGAATTGTTGTCGCGTTCGCTGGCCGGGTTCTATAACGCATTGAACAGCGTCGGACTCGCCAGCAAGGCAACCGCGTTCACCTGTTCGGATTTCGGCCGCACGCTGACGCCGAACAATGGCGGCACCGATCACGGCTGGGGTTCGCATCACTTTGTCGTCGGCGGCGCAGTTGCGGGCAACAAGTTCTACGGCAACGGCTGCAAGTTCAGTTCGGCGACGAACTACGGAACGATCATGCCGAGCCTGAGCAATCCGAGCACGACGTGGAACGTTCCGTCGCCGAACAAAAATGATTCCGGCGACGGGTACGGACGCATCATTCCGACCACCTCGGTCGATCAATACGCGGCGACACTCGCGCACTGGTTCGGGCTGAGCGGCACCGACATCAATCTGGTGTTCCCGAATCTCGGCCATTTCAACAACGCGGCGAACTATCTCGGATTCCTCGGCGCGTAACGCCGAGTCAATGCGATTTGCGGCGGACCAGCGCCGCCGCCGCAATCAGCGCCAGCGCGAGCAGCGCGTAGAGAAAATACGTTCCACTCGGCACTGGTGACGTGCTCGCTTGCTGCGCTTGTCCGCGCACGACGATCGTGCCGAACATGTCCTGTCCCGGCGCGCCGTGGATTTCGCAGAAATAACCGAACGTGCCCGAATGGTTGAATGTGACGGTGGCCGTCCAGTTCGCGTTGCTGGCGTTTCCGTTTCCGTTGTGGCCGTCGCCGTCGCAACCCTGCGCGCAGCGGAACGATCCGTCGTCCGCGACCGCGTTGTGCACGCCGCCGCGGTTGATGAACGTGACGGTGTCGCCCGGATCAATGGTCGCCGTCTGCGGCGTGAACGACAGCGACGAGCCACCGACGTTCACGATCACGGACGTCGCGTTCGCGAACGGCGCGATCACGCACAGCAGCAGCACAAGCGCGAACCGTTTCATCGATCAGCTCCGCCCGAATGAGCCGAGCACACCGCCGAGCATCTGCGACAAATCGAGATTTCCGCCGCCGTGATTGAGCACCGCGCTCAGCAAGCCGCCGGTCACGCCGCCGCGTTGCTGAATCTGTTGCGCTTCCTGCGCCAGCACGCTCGTCAATCCGCCGCCTTGCGTTTGCACGTGATTGGCGAGTGCGGCCATCACGATCGGCGCGAGGATCGACATGAGCTGCGACGAATTCTGCTGACCCAGTCCGGTGACCTGTCCCAAACCCTGATTCGCCGCACTCTGGTTGTTGCCGAAAATATGGCCGAGGATCGCACCGCCGACACCTTGTCCGTTCGATCCGCTCAGAATGCCGTTGAGCACGTCGGGAATATGGAAACCCGCGTGCTCGCCGAGCGCGTTGTTCAGCGCGTCGGCGCCTTGCGGCGTGCTCGCGTTCTGCGCGAGATGGCCGACGATGAGCGGCACCGCGTTATCGATCGCGGTGCGTGCCTGCGTCGGATCGACGCCGAGCCGCGTGGCGATCGCGCTGACTTGAGTGTCGTCCAGATGCGAAAGAACCGTATCGACCAAACCGCTCATTGCGTGTTCTCCAGGGATTCGGGACGAGTATACGGCGGGCGGACTGGCGCGGCATCGGACGCGCCGTTATCCTGATCGATCTTTCCGGATTTTTCCGCGCGCCATGGCACAGTTCACACCCATTTCATTGATCGGCGCACCGACAGACATCGGCGCCGGCGACCGCGGCGCCTCGATGGGCCCCGAAGCGCTGCGCGTCGCGGGCATCGCCGAAGCGTTGCAGTCGCGCGGTCTCGACGTCGCCGATCGCGGCAACCTGTTCGGCCCGTTGAATCCGTGGCTGCCACCGAGCGCGGGCTATCGTCATCTCACGCAAGTGATCGAATGGAATCGCGAAGTGATGCGCGCGGTGAAGATCGAGCTCGACGCCAAGCGCTTGCCGATCGTCCTCGGCGGCGATCATTCGCTCGCCATCGGTTCGATCAGCGCGGTGGCGACGCATTGCCGCGAGAACGGAAAAAAATTGCGCATTCTGTGGCTCGACGCGCACGCCGATTTCAACACGTCGCAAATCACGCCGTCCGGCAATATCCACGGCATGCCCGTCTCGTGTCTGTGCGGATTGGGTCCGTCGGAACTCGTCGAAATCGGCGGACACGTTCCCGCGATCGAAGCCTCGTGCATCCGCCAGATCGGCATTCGTTCCGTGGATGCCGGCGAAAAACGTCTCGTGCGCGACAGCGGTATCGATATCTACGATATGCGCTATATCGATGAAGTCGGCATGCGTCGCGCGATGGAAGAAGCACTCGAAGGCGTCGATGCCGACACGCACGTGCACGTGAGTTTCGACGTGGATTTCCTCGATCCGGACATCGCGCCCGGCGTCGGCACGACGATTCCCGGCGGCCCGAACTATCGCGAAGCACAACTCGTGATGGAAATGATCGCCGACACCGGACGTCTCGGTTCGCTCGATGTCGTCGAACTCAATCCCGCGCTCGACAACAAGAACGCAACGGCGAAGCTCGCCGTCGATCTCGTCGAAAGCCTGTTCGGCAAATCGACGCTGATGCGCGAGTGACCGCGCCGCGAACGGTTACGGTTGGAAACCGTTCGCGAAAATCACATCGCTGCACGGAATAGGCGCGGTGCTGCTCCAGTCCGGACACTGCGCGCCGCCGTTGCCGATAGCCAGCGAGCCCGTCGACGGATAGATCACACTCTGCCCGTTGCTGTCAGTAAACGAGAAAAAGTAACGGTGGCAACCCGTGCCGACGTTGCCGATCGTCGCGTGCCACGCGCCGTTGTTCACCGTGCCGCGCGTCAGCGAAAGATCGCTGCACACGCCGTCGACGTTGATCTGGTGCGTCTTCGGTCCGGCCGTGTCATACCAGTTGACCCACGCGTCGACGCTGGTGGCCTGCTCCGGGTAGTGCGCGCCCGAGGGGATTTTTGGATGCGCGGGAGCGGTTCCCGCGAAATCCATCGTCGCATACGAGGAATACGCGGCCGAATTAGTTCTGGGCACATAGCCGCCGCCCGCATTTTCTCCAAAACCGTTGGTAAGGATGAGATAGCGGTGTCCATTTTGCTCCGTGAAACCGCAACTGGCCGTCGATGCGGTTTCATACTCCCAGCCATAGAACGTGGCGTCCGGGCCGTTGTATCCGGCCGCGATGATTTCACCCGCCGCGCCGCCCTGCCCAAAGTACCCGATGCGAACGAACGGGTCCGTCCACGTCGACATGTCCGTCGTCAGCATGCCCTGCGTGCATGAACACGATGCGGCGCCGGCGCACGTCGCTGGAAACAGACTGTCGATCGTGGTCTTCAGCGTGCATTCCGTGGGATGGCTGAAATAGTTGTTGAGCATCATGTGCGTGCTATGAAAACGCGACGAATGGTTGAGATCGTCGATCATGTACCGCGGCGGCGACGCCGTGCTGTAGCACGCCTTCTCAAGACACTGACCGGCCGGGCAGGCGGCGAGGTCGGCTTGCGGATCGGAGCGCGCCCGATTCACCCATTCGAGCATCACGCGCTCGCTCCAGTTCGGAAAGCCGTCGATGGCCTCGCCGTTCGCGAGCGTCGTGCGCGGGTTAGCAAGCGCGATCAGCAAAAAAATCGCCGCGACGATCATCGGCTTCAGCGCCATGGGCAGCTCCAATCGTTCAATGCGATGAGTGTATGCCCATGATCAGGCGTGTGCATCTGAAGCAGTTCTCAGAACACGACCCGCGCAGCCATAAAGGTTGGCGCCGTGCTCGACGCACGACGCCGCCCAGCATCAACCCGCCGGATCCGGCACGAACGAATTCGGGAACGGCTGCGGCTCGCGCCGTGGCGACTCGATGATGCCGCGCGCCACGAGATTGCCGTAGCTGTCGTACCACACTGAATCGACTTCGTTCGGCGATGCGCTCTCGCGCTCGAAGTGCGTATACGAAACGATCGAATCTTCGCGCGCGCCATGTCCAGTGCCGAGCGCTTCCGTCGGCATCGGCTTGGCGAACGCGCTTTCGGCGCGACGCGAATCCACTTCCGCTTTCGCGGCGCCGGTTCCCGCGGCGTCGCGCGCGGCCGACATCGGCGCCGACGCGGGCGGCGGCATCGGCACCGAATTCTGCGCGGTTTCGCGCGCCGGCTCTGCATAGCGCGGCTGCGCGGCTATCTTGTCCTCGCGTTCGCGCAACACTTTCTCGCGGAACACCGCGACACCGATCACGCCGACGTTGTCCGGCCGTCCCGTGCGCGCCGCGTAGCTGCTGCTCAGCGCCGTGAAGTTGAAACCGGCGACTTCGTTCATGCTCTTGCGCCACCCGTCGATCTCGGTGAACTGATGCGGATCGAGCACGTAGCCATCCTGATCCGGACTCGCCGTCGCGCCCGTGATCGCATTGACGCCGTCCACCGACAGCACCGCGAGCACGCGCGTATTCGTTCGATTGCGCATCTGCACACCGTAACGATGGCCCGGCACGCCGGCGACGAAATAGCGTCCATCGTTGTAATGCGGCGTGAGCACCGCGCCGGAATCGCGATCGATGACCTTCACATCGACCAGCGAACCGGCTCGCGCGAATGCCGAGACGGACAAACCCAAAGCGACAGCGACGGACAGCAACGTTTTCATGACCACTCCTTTGTTGTTGGATGATCGTGAAACGCCGGATCGCCGCCGGCGGGGTTAGATTGCCTTAAAAAATTTGCTGCACTAGACTATGCGCATCATTCATGCGCATGGGATAGGCACATGGCTCGTGCATCGCATTTGCGAAAGGCAACCAACTTATCGATCCGGGCGGATCTCCTCGACGCCGCGCGGGAGTTAAAGCTCAATCTATCGCGCGAGTTCGAGAACCATCTCGAAGGCGTCGTACGGAAAAATCGCGCCGAACAGTGGCTCAAGGACAATCGCGAGGCGATCGAAGCGTACAACGCTTATGTCGAAGAACATGGCGTCTGGAACGAGGGTTTGCGTCCATGGTGACGCGTCGATTTGATGTATTTCGCAATTCCAACGCAGCCAGCGCAAAGCATGTGCCTTATTTGTTGGTCGTCCAATCGGAATTTCTGGAGGAGTTGCCGACGCGCGTTGTCGTACCGTTGACGAAGATGGCGGCGCTGAAAAGAAAACCGGCGGCGCAACTCAATCCGGAATTCGAAATCGAGTCAGTGACCGTTGCCATGCTCACGCAACAGGTTGGCGCGATCGCCACGCATCAGTTGAAGAAATTAGTGGCCAATCTGGAATCGGAACGCGCCATAATTGTTCGTGCGCTGGACTTCCTGTTCAGCGGAATCTGACGAAGTTCATGGCAAACAAGACCCGCGTTCTCACCGGCATCACCACATCCGGCACCCCTCACCTTGGCAATTACGTCGGCGCGATCCGCCCCGCGATCGCCGCCAGTCAGAAGCCCGATGTCGAATCGTTCTTTTTCCTCGCCGACTATCACGCGCTGATCAAGACCGACGATCCGGCGCGCATTCAACGATCCACACTCGAAATCGCCGCGAGCTGGCTGGCCTGCGGGCTCGATCCGGAAAAAGTATATTTTTACCGTCAGTCCGATATTCCGGAGATTCCGGAATTGACATGGCTGCTGACGTGCGTCACGGCAAAGGGTCTGCTCAACCGCGCGCACGCCTACAAAGCTGCGAACGATGCCAATCGCGCGAACGGCGAAGATCCCGATGCTGGCGTGACGGCGGGTTTGTACATGTATCCCGTGCTGATGGCCGCCGACATTCTGATCTTCAACGCGAACAAGGTGCCGGTCGGCCGCGATCAGGTGCAGCACATCGAGATGGCGCGAGACATCGGTCAGCGATTCAATTATCTATACGGCGGTGGATCGAAATGGGATCGAATGTCATGGGACAACTTCGAATTTGATGATCCAGGCAAGCAATATTTCGTGCTCCCTGAAGCAATGGTTGAGGAAAACGCAGCGACGTTGCCCGGCCTCGATGGCCGCAAAATGTCGAAGAGTTACAACAACACGATTCCGCTATTCGAGGGCGGCGAAAAAGCGCTTGAAAAAGCAATCATGCAAGTTGTCACCGACTCTTCGCGGCCAGAAAATCTTGAACAAGCACGCGGTTCAGTTCTTTACCAATTGATTGAAGTGTTTCAACCTCGGGGCGGGCAAATCTCGAAAGGTTTTAATCAAGGCGATGTAGAAGGTTGGGGCACCGTCAAGAAGCACGCGTTTCAAGCGATCAACAACGAAATCGCAAAGTTTCGTCCAGAATACGAGCGGCTGATGGCTAACCCGCAGGAAGTCGAAGACAAATTGCGGAAGGGCGCCGAGCGAGTGCGCGCTATCGCGCGCGAGCGCATCGCGATATTGCGTGACGCGGTGGGTCTGCGCGATCTGCGTCGCGTTGAAGCGAAAGTCGCAAAGGTCGAAACTCGTTCCGAAAAACCAATGCTTCAAGCCGTCGTGTTTCGTGGTGAGGACAAGTTATTCGCGTTCAAAGTGGTCGACGCAAAGAAGAATGTCGTCGCGGAGAAAGGCGGCTTCACTGATCCGAAAGCGGCGAAAGACGCCGGACAATCCGCGCTCGACGCGTTAGCGAACATTTAGTCGTTCCATTCGTGCGTATGCGGGCCAAACTCGGACCGCTGTTTGCGCACTACGCAGAAACGATGTCCGGTTGGCGCTTCCATCACCCACCAGCGTTTCACGAATTCGATGCGCTTCGCGCCGAGTTTTTCGAGCCGCGCGACTTCCGCATCGATGTCGTCCGTTTCGATGTCGAGATGGATGCGCGCGGGATGATCGACGCGTTGCAGTAACAGAAACGGTTCGTCGGCGTCGGTTTTCAGTTCGGCGTATTTTCCGTCGCCGTCCTGATCCGCATTCGCGACGTCGCGTCCGAGCGCCTTGCGCCAGAATTCCGTCGCGGCGGCGAGATCGTCGACCTTGCAGTCCAGGACGAACGCGCTGATTCGGCTGCGATGCATTCGATCGCCCTCAGTGTTTTTTTCGCGCGGTTTTTTTCGTCGCCGCCTTGCGCTTCGCCAACGGTTCAAGCTCGAAACCGCCGGGCAGCAAATCGCCCATGCGCGCGACGCGAACCTCGCCGCGCACGTTCGACAAGATCACGCGAAGATCCGCGCCACCGCATTCGAACATTACTTGCCGGCAGGCGCCGCACGGCGACGCGGGATGCGGCGTGTCGGTGACGATGGCGATCGCCGTCATGCGTTGACGCGCCGCGCCGGATGCATACGCCGCGAAAATGGCAGTGCGTTCCGCGCAATTGGTCAGGCCGTACACATCGAATTCGACGTTGCAGCCTTTCACCACTTTGCCGCCGAATTTCGCCGCCGCGCCGACTTTGAATTGCGACCACGGCGCGTGGGCGAATTCACGCGCGTCGATGGCGGATTCAACGAGCGCGCGGTCGGCCGCCGTGACCTTCGCGAAATCAATCTTCCGTGAAGCCATCTCGGATCAGCGCGCCAATTTCAGATCGTCGAGCATCGCCTTGAGGAAACGCGCCGCTTCACCGCCGGTCGCCGCGCGATGATCGAACGTGAGCGACAACG
>DATBAU010000051.1:0-11017 GCA_036271355.1 Rudaea sp.
CGACGCGATGTTGAAGACGCAACTGGCCGACCGTCTCGGAATGGAGCCGAGACTGCCGGTCGGTTGCCATTGGCAGTCCAGCCATCCGTTGAAGGAGAGAATTTCCATGTTGAAATCCAGTTTGCCCAGTCCGCGCAAAAAACGGATCGGGCTTGCGTTATGCGCCGTGTCGATGGCGAGCGTTGTCGCCGTCGCGTGGGCGGAGCAACCGAAACGCGTCGCAACACTAGAATCGATCGATGACGATATCTCGACCGATCTGCACATCAAGATCGACGGTCATAATCTTGATGGTTGGAAATTCAATGCCAGTGGCCAGGATCGCTATGTCCATCACTCCTCCGACTCGTCGGGTTTTCTTTTTAGCGTCCCGCCAGGCCATGCATTCAATTTGACGATGAGCAACGGCTCAGAGTCGTGGCAGATCGCGGCGACGCCCGATCGCGAATCTGACGGAACGCTGCGACTGACCACCGACATATCGCATAACGGCAGCGTCGTCAGCCATCCGTCGATGCTCGCGAAAGAACACGAACCGGCGACCTTCACGCTTGGCGGTCAAGGACCCGACGGAAATTTCAAAGGGTTCGAAGCGCAGATCACGATGGTGTCGAATCCGTTGTCGTCGACGACGCCGAGCAAAGCGGGACCGACACAGCACGCCAGTTATCGTTCGATCACACGCATCGATTATCCAGTCGAACAGGCGAAGGGCGGCATCGGTGGAACCGTGTTCGTGACCGCACATGTCGCTGTCGATGGCCACGTCGTCTCGACTTCGCTGAAACAGGGACCCGGGAACTCGGCCAACACGTATCCACTCGTCACCGCCGCGCTCGCCGGCGTGCAGCGCTGGACGTTCAATCCCGCGCAGCGCGATGGCAAACCCGTGCCGAGCGACGAGATCGTGCCGATCGTGTTCAACGGCGCGGACAAGCACAACAAGGGCAGCCTGCCGGGCGCGCTCGATGGCATCGAAGTCAACATTCCGGTAGCGACGCAAGAGAGCACGTCGGATCGCGCGCCGAACGAGGACCTGCAGTTCCGCATGTCGCATCCACCGAAATATCCGCCGGCGGCGATCACGGCGCATCAGTCCGGTGAGATCGTGCTGAAGGTGCTGATCAGCGAAACCGGCGAACCTTTGTCCGCGGAAGTTGCAAGCGCAAAGCCGGCAGAATCCGAAGCGATTTTCGCTGACGCATCCATCTCTGCCGTGATGCAATGGCATTTCAATCCCGGACTCCGTGACGGCAAGCCCTACCAAGGCTATGCGCTGGTGCCGTTCACTTACACGCTGACGGACGACGACGAAGACGACAAATCCGCAAGTCCGCCCGACGCGAAAAACAACGGGTGAGCATCGCCGTTCCGCCGAGGCGGTGTTCGCTCACCGCCTTTGCGCCGTTACAATAGCCGCCTGTCTTCTCTCAAGGAGTGGGTCATGGCGGTGAAGGTTGCCATCAATGGCTATGGCCGTATCGGCCGCAACGTGTTGCGCGCGTTGTACGAAGCCAAACGCACCAAGGAAATTCAGATCGTCGCGGTGAACGACCTCGGCGATGCGGAAACCAACGCGCACCTCACGCAATACGACACCGCGCACGGCAAATTCCCCGGCGAAGTCGGCGTGGACGGCGGCGATCTCGTCGTCAACGGCGACAAAGTGAAAGTGTTCGCCGAACGCGATCCTGCCAAACTTCCGTGGGGTTCGCTCGGCGTCGATGTCGTTCTCGAATGCACCGGCTTGTTCACCTCGAAAGCGAGAGCGGGCGCACACATCGCCGGCGGCGCGAAGAAAGTGATCATCTCCGCTCCGGGCGAAAAAGACGTCGACGGCACCTTCGTCATCGGCGTGAACGAAGGCAAGCTCACGTCGAAACACGAAGTCATCTCGAACGCGTCGTGCACGACGAACTGTCTCGCTCCGCTGGCGAAAGTGCTGCACGAAAAAATCGGCATCGTTCACGGCCTGATGACGACGATCCATGCCTACACCAACGATCAGGTGCTCACCGACGTTTTCCACAAGGACCTGCGCCGCGCGCGCAGCGCCACGCATTCGCAGATCCCGACCAAAACCGGCGCCGCCGCCGCCGTGGGACTCGTGTTGCCGGAACTCAACAGCAAGCTCGACGGTTTCGCCATGCGCGTGCCGACCATCAACGTGTCGGTGGTCGACCTGACGTTCGTCGCCAAGCGCGCGACATCGCATGAGGAAATCGACGCGATCGTGAAGGAAGCCAGCGAAGGCAAGCTCAAAGGCATTCTCGGCATGAACAAGAAGCCGCTCGTGTCGATCGACTTCAACCACAATCCGCTGTCGTCGATCTACGATTCCACGCAGACGCGCGTCATGGAAGGAACGCTCGTGAAAGTGCTGAGCTGGTACGACAACGAGTGGGGTTTCTCCAACCGCATGCTCGACATGACGCTGGCGATGGTCAACGCGAAGTAAGCCGCACATGATGTTGCGCACGGCAGCGGCACTCGGATTTCTGCTGCTCGCGCACGGCTTCGCCGAGGCTGAACCGGTCGCGGTGACGTTCGACGACCTTCCGCTCAACGGCGAACTCGCTCCGAACACGACGCGCGCCGGCATCGTCACCGACGTGCTCGCGATCCTGAAAAAATACGGATTGCCGCCGGTCTACGGATTCGTCAACGCGAAAAAACTCGAAGGTTCCGACGACGGCGCCACCGCGCTGCGCCGATGGATCGAAAACGGACAGCACGTCGGGAATCACACGTACTCGCACATCGATCTGCATAAATCGTCCGCGGAAGAATTCCTCGCCGATCTGCGCGCAGACGAGCCCGTCCTCGAACTGCTCGATCCGTCGGGCCACTGGCGCTGGCTGCGCTATCCGTATCTGCGCGAAGGCGACACGGTCGAGAAGCGCCGCGACGTCCGCGCGGCACTGCGCGAGCGCGGGTACCGAATCGCGCAAGTAACGCTGGATTACGAAGATTATTTGTGGAACACGCCGTACGCACGCTGTCTCGCGACGCACGACACGAAAGCGATCGCGTGGCTGCGCAGCAGTTATCTCGACACCGCGAAAACGTATCTGCGCGCCAACCGGCAGATGGCCGATCTTGTATTCGGACATCCGATCAACCACGTGTTGCTTCTACATCTCGGCGCTTTCAGTTCGACGATCGTGCCCGATCTGTTCGACCTGATGAAGAAGGAAGGCTTCACCTTCGTCACGCTCGAACAGGCGCAAAGCGACGCGGCTTACGAAACCGATCCGGACGCTGGATCGAAATACGGTGGCACGTTACTCGAACAATGGATGGACGTGCGCCATTTGAAATATCCCGACATCCCGAAAAAACCTTACAAGGAACTCGACGCGATCTGCCGCGCGCCGTAGCTCAATGCGTTTCTTTTTCCGATCGCATCGTTTCCAGTAGGGCGATCTGCAGGCGCGAATGCAGTTTGACAAGCGTGCGCCACAGCAGCACGAGAATGAGCGCACCCATCGCCAGCACGACGACGAGCAGTTCCGCCGGCGGCAGAATGCTCGAACTCAACGCGCTGACGAGCAGCAACATCGCCGCGATCGACGCGGCCGGGATGATTTCCGAAACGACGCGCCGCACACCGTCGGTGTAGCGTCCGAGATTCACGCTTGCTTCCGCCAGCATCATCGCGAGCGCTTTCAACTTGCGATACGCCGCGATCAGAAACGGCAATGACAACACCAGCGCCGCACCCCAAATCACCGCGTGCGCGACCGCATCGTTCGGAATCCACTCGCGCAGATCGAGAATGCGCGCGCTGGCCAGATACGCGCCGCCGCCGAAGATCGCCGCGATCAGGCAAAAGTTCACGAATGCCTGTAAAAGTATACGGCGCACCATCGCCGCGATCACCGCGCGATCGCCCTCGAAACGCAGACTTTGCAGCCAACTCGAATAAAGCTGCAGCACGCGTCGCACGCCGTGCGGCGTTGTCGCGCGGATGCGTCGCGCTAGCGGATCGGCGGCACGGATGAGATATGGCGTGAACAGCGTCGTCAGCGCCGACACGGCGACGGCGATCGGATACAGAAATGCACTCGTCGCCTTCAACGTATCGCCGAGCGTCACGATGATGAATGAGAATTCTCCGATCTGCGCCAGACTCATACCGATCCGCATCGAGGTTCGGCCGTCCTGTCCTGCGACGAACGCGAAGATCGATCGCGACAGCGCTTTGCCGACGATGACGACCACCGTGATCACCGCGATCGGCGCGCCGTAGTCGACGAGCACGCGCGGATCGAGCATCAGGCCGATGGCGACGAAAAAAATCGCGCTGAACATATCGCGCACGGGATCGACGAGCCGTTCGATGCGTCTCAACGCCTTAGTTTCCGCGACGATCACGCCGATCACGAATGCGCCAAGCGCAATGTCGTAGCCGAGCTGCGAAACCACGAGGCAGAAACCGAACAACAACCCGAGCACGGACACGAGCAGCATCTCGTTGCTGTTGAACCGCGCGACGAAGTCGAGCAAACGCGGCACGGTCAGAATGCCGATGACGAGCGAGGCGACCAGGAAAATCGTCAGCTTGCCGAGCGTTCCGAGCACTTCGCCAGTGTCGATGCCGCCGGTGTGCGCCGCGCTCGACAACAGCGCGAGCATCCCGATCGCGAGCACGTCTTCGATGATAAGAATGCCGAACACGACTTGCGCGAAGTGCTGTTTCTTCAAGCCGAGGTCGTCGAGCGCCTTGATCGTGATCGTCGTCGACGAGATCGACAGCATCGCGCCGAGGAACAGCGCATCCATCGTTCGCCAGTGGAACCACAAGCCGATTTCGTAGCCGAGCCACATCATCGTCACGATGCCGGCAGTGGCCGCGATGAACGCGGTCGCGCCGACCTGGCGCAAGCGCGTGAGGCTGAATTCGAGTCCGAGCGAGAACAGCAGGAACACTACGCCGAGTTCGGCCAGCGTGCGGATAGTTTCCTGATCGGTCACCAGCGCATACGGCGGCGTGTACGGCCCGATCAGCACGCCGGCGGCGATGTAGCCGAGCACGACGGGCTGGCGCAGCAGGCGGAACACGACTGTCACCACGCCGGCGGCCAGCATGATCACGGCCAAGTCGCGGATGAAGGCGATCGTGTGCATGCGCCGATGTTCGCCGATCGGTGCCGACGCCGCAACCGACGGCATTTGACATCGCCGAAACGATTGTGTTTTCATATAGACGTCTAAACGGCTAAACGTCCAAATGAAGAACGGTATCAAGAAAACAGGTTTCGGAGGGTCCACGAGACGCCGTGGGCTTGGAATTGCCGTGATCGGCGCCACCGGTCGCATCGGGACACGTCTGCGTGAACTCGTCGAAACGCGATCGCGCGAATGGCTGAAGCTCGGAATCGAACCGCGTGTCGTGTTTGCGGCGAATTCGCGCGCTTGCGTTCCGGATTCCGATGGCTTGACGACGGAATCGCTGCCGGAACGATTGCGCGAAGGCGCTGGCTGGCCCCATTTCCACCACATCGGCGTCGATGTCGTCATCGATGGCACCGCGAGTGCCGAAATCGCCGCGCGCTATCCGGAATGGCTGGCGCGCGGCATCCATGTGGTCACGCCGAACAAGATCGCGTCCGCGTCGGATTACGAATTCCAGGCGGCGCTCGCGAACGCAAAGGCGCGAGGCGGCGCGCTGCTTCGCGATTCGACGACGGTCGGCGCGCAGTTGCCGTTGGCGTCCACGCTGGCGGAGTTGCGCCGCGCGGGCGATCGCATCGAGCGATTGGAGGCGGTTTTGTCCGGAACGCTGTCGTACGTTCTGGGCACCGTGCAAAGCGGAACGTCATTGTCGCAAGCCATCGGCGAGGCGGTGTCGCTCGGTTACGCCGAGCCGAATCCCGCGTGCGATCTGTCCGGTCTGGACGCGGCGCGCAAACTCGTGATCCTGCTGCGCGCCGCCGGTGTCGACATCGAACTGGACGATGTCGAACGTGTCGCACTGCTCGACGTCGCCGACGCCGCATGGCTCGACGCGGCGCTCGCCGTCGACGAAACCTGGCGCGCGCGCGCCGCCATCGCGCAGGCACGTCACGAGACGTGGATTTATCGCGCCAGTTACGAAAACGGTCGCGCGCGCATCGCGCCGGAACGCGTTGCGTTCGATCATCCGCTCGCGCGACTCGCGCCGTGCGAAAACGCGATCGTTTTGCACAGCGCGTTGTACAGCGCTGCGCCGCTGACGATCGCGGGTCCGGGCGCGGGTGTCGCGCTCACCGCGGCGGGTGTGTTCGCGGATCTGCTCGCCGTTGCGGAACACGGTCGCGCGCCGGCCTCGTCGCACGCGGACGCCGCGCTCGCCATCGGTTAAGTCACGACCGAAACGCGCGCCGTACAATAGGCGTTCGCCCACGCCTAAAGGATTAGCCATGCCCATCGTCCGCATGACGGAACTCGATCTCGCCCATCAACGCGTGCTGATCCGCGAGGATCTCAACGTGCCGATCAAGGATGGCAAGATTTCCGCGGCGCAACGCCTCGAAGCGGCGCTGCCGACCATAATGCTCGCGCGCGACGCCGGCGCGAAAGTGATGGTGATGTCGCATCTCGGACGGCCGAAGGAAGGTGTGTTCGAAAAATCCGAATCGCTCGCGCCGGTCGCGCATTGGTTGAGCGATGCGCTGAAAAAACCCGTGCGCCTGATCCACGATTACATCCACGGCGGTTTCGATGTCGACGACGGCGAAGTCGTGCTGCTCGAGAATTGCCGCATGAACGTCGGCGAAGGCAATGACGACACGACACTCGCCGAACGCTACGCCGCGTTGTGCGACATCTTCGTGATGGATGCGTTCGGCACCGCGCATCGCGCGCAGGCTTCGACGCACGGCGTGATCCGTCGTGCGCGCGTCGCGTGCGGCGGACCGCTGCTGATGGGCGAAATCGATGCGCTGACGCGCGCATTGAAACATCCGAAGCGGCCGCTCCTAGCGATCGTCGCCGGCTCGAAGGTGTCGACCAAACTCGAACTGCTGCAGAACCTGATTGGGAAAGTCGATCAGCTCATCGTCGGCGGCGGCATCGCCAACACGTTCATCGCGGCGGCGGGACACGGCGTCGGCAAGTCGCTGATCGAATCCGATCTGATCGCCATCGCCAAGAAAATCATCGACGACGCGAAAGCGCGCGGCAGCGACGTCCCGATTCCCGAAGACGTCGTCGTCGCAACGGAGTTCAAGGAAGACGCGCTGGCGACGATAAAAAACGTGAGGGACGTCGGCGCGGACGACATGATTCTCGACATCGGCCCGAAAACCGCAAAACGCTACGCCGATGTGATCACAAAAGCGGGAACGGTCGTTTGGAACGGACCGGTCGGCGTATTCGAGTTCGATGCGTTCGGCAAAGGCACCGAAGCGGTTGCGAAGGCCATCGCGAAATCGCAGGCGTTTTCTATCGCCGGCGGTGGCGACACGCTCGCGGCGATCGAAAAGTACGATGTCGAAAAAGACATCTCGTACATTTCCACCGGCGGCGGTGCGTTTCTCGAATTTCTCGAAGGCAAACAGCTTCCCGCCATCGCGGCACTGGAAGCGCGGTTCGGCTAGCGCTCGATCAGGGCTTTCAACGTATCCGGATTTTCGAGCGACAACAGCAGCGATGTGTTGTCCGCGTCGCTGCGCAGATAGCTCACGCGATTCTGCGCGGTGATGAGGCACACCGCCTTTTCGCCGTTGCGCAATTTGAACCAGCCGGCGTTGAGACCCGGCATGCTCGCGCCCCACAGACGCCAGCGTGGAATCAGCGATGTGCGCTGATTGAGATCGACGACGGTGAGCCCGTGACGCCTTAAATTGGCGAGCGCTATATTTTTCTTGCCGACTCCGGTGACCATCACCAACTCGCCGTTTTCGACGTATGCGCGCGCGCGCGAAATCAGCCGGATGATCGGAATCGGCACGATGCACAAGATCGCGATGAAGACGATCACCATCGGCACCACTTTCGGATCGGCGGGCTGCTGACGCAGTACCACGAACAGCACGCTGACAGCGATAACCACGAAAATGCCGATGATCAGCAGCGTGGAAATTACCGGTTTGCGGCCGCTGCTTTGTAAGGGCAAGTCGATTGGGCTCATCGCAATTCTCCGTGCGCGTCGATGACGATTCAGCGTTCGAGTATCGCGCGCAACCGATCGGGATGTTTCAACGACAATAACAGTGTCAACGCATCGGCATCGCTGCGCAAATAGCTGACGCGTCGTGGATCGGCGACAACGACGATCGCGCGTTCATTATTGCGCAAACGAAACAGGCCGGTCTTGAGATTCGGCATCGTCGCGCTCCAGCGTTTGCCTATGGTGTCCAATTCGCCGTGCTGTGTGAGGTCGATCACGCGGAGGCCGCCCGCGCGCAAATTGGATAACGCGAACGATCGTCGTCCGACGCCGGTTCGCACGACCAGGTTTTCACCGACGACCGCGATTCCGACGCGACGGATAAGCCAACGCAAGAACATCGACAGCACAAACGCAAACACGATGGCGCCGCCGGTGAAATAGAACGGCATCGAATCGTCCGGCATCAACCATTGCAGTGTTACGCCGGCCGCCAGGATCACACCGAACGAACCCGCGAACAGCACTATCAACCACGGAGCGAGGGTCGATGTCGGCTCCGCGATGGGAATGTCGATAGGTTGTGTCGTATTCGGCATTCGTCGGGCACGCGAGTCGTGGCGATCGCACGATTCTAGAACTGGATTCGCTCGCGTCGTCGTCGATGTCCTTAAATTGTCCGAGTACTGTCTGATAGGCCGCGATTCACGGTCGTGTGTTAATTTAGGCGTTCGATCAGGACGGGCCACGCCGATGGATCAGCTACGCCGCACCAAAATCATCGCCACGCTCGGTCCGGCCACCGACGCGCCGGGCATGCTCAAGACGATCCTCGACGAAGGCGTCGACATCGTGCGCTTGAACCTGTCGCACGGCGCGCCGGACGATCACAAACGCCGCGCCGACGAAGCGCGCGCGGCGGCGGCGGAACTCGGCCGCGAAGTGGCGGTGCTGGCCGATCTGCAGGGTCCGAAAATCCGCATCGCGAAATTCTCCGCCGCACCGGTGATCCTCGAGCCCGGTCATGCGTTCGCGCTGGAATGCGACGCGAACACGCCGCCTGGCGATATCGATCGCATCGGCGTGAGCTATCTGAATTTGTACAAGGATGTGAAACCCGGCGACACCTTGCTGCTCGACGATGGACTCATCGCGCTGAAGGTCGATCGCATCGACGGCACGACGATTCACACGACCGTGCTCGTCGGTGGTCCATTGTCCGATCGCAAGGGCATCAATCGGCTGGGCGGCGGATTGTCGCTGACGGCGCTGGCGGAAAAAGACAAGAATGACATCAAGCTCGCCGCGCAGATCGGCGCGGATTTCCTCGCGGTGTCGTTCGCGAAATCGGCTGCCGACATCGAGCAGAGCCGTGCGCTCATGCGCGCGGCCGGCGGCAATGCGGCGTTGATCGCGAAGATCGAACGCGCCGAAGCGATCGCGGCGCTGACGGAAATCATCGATGCGTCGGACGCGGTCATGGTGGCGCGCGGCGATCTCGGTGTGGAAATCGGCGATGCGGAATTGCCCGGCATCCAGAAGAAGATCATTCGCGAAACGCTGGCGCGCAACAAAGTGGTGATCACCGCGACGCAGATGATGCAGTCGATGGTCGAGTCGCCGATTCCGACACGTGCTGAAGTGCTCGACGTCGCCAATGCCGTGCTCGACGGCACCGACGCGGTGATGCTGTCGCAGGAAACCGCGGCGGGCAAGCATCCGGATAAAGCCGTCGCGGCGATGCGGCGCGTATGCCTCGGCGCGGAACGCCAGTTCGAATCGACGTGGGACCTGGTGCAAGGCGCGACGGCGCTTGAGCGTCCCGATCAGGCCATCGCGCGCGCGGCGATGTTCATGGCCGCGCAAATCGGTGTGCGCGCGATCATCGCGCTGACCGAATCGGGTGCGACGGCGCAATGGTTGTCGCGCTACCGTTCGAGCGTTCCGATTTATGCGATGTCCCGACGCATGAACGCGCGGCGCCGCATGATGTTGTATCGCGACGTCACGCCGGTCGATTTCGATCCGCACGGCGTCGATCCCGCGCATGCCGCGAAGGCGGCGGTGCAGCATCTGTTCAACATGCAGCGTCTGGCGGAAGGTGATCGCGTGATCCTGACGACGGGCGATCACACCGGCCAGCATGGCGGCACGAACACGCTGAAACTGTTGCGCGTGGGGCCGGGCGGTGTCGCGGAAGGGTTGGGCGATCTATGAAAACGATCGTTGCGGTATTCGCGATCGGTTTTGTCGGCTCGGCGCTGGCCGCTGAACGCGTGCAGGTGATTCCACCGGACCATCTCGCGAATTACTGGTTGTTGCAATCGAGTTCGGCGTCGGCGGCGAATGTGCCGAATTCCGGCGTGAATCTCGATGCGCCGTCGTGCGCGGTGGTTTCGTACGTCGTTGAAAAAGACGGCAGCACGAGCCATGTCGCGCTCGAACGCGTGGTTCCGCAAGGCGATCTGGGCAAGGTGGCAGTGAGCGTCGTTTCCGGAATGCATTTCGCGGCGGCGCCGTCGAATCTGGGCAAGGATGCGGTGTATACCTATGTGGTGATGCCGTTCAATCTGCCGGGCGCGCAATCGACGAATGCGGAAGACAAAGCCGTGCGTGCGCGCGTGACGGACGCATGCAAGATCGACGGTTTCATGCAGCGCCGGGCGCCTTGACGCATCGATTCGCGCTTCGCGCGATGTTTGTTTTCAGCACGCGCGGCAATTTCGCTCGCACACGGTTTGCAGGGGTTCTATAATCCGCGGCCTCGCAGCCGACAGGGGTCTGCGTCGCAGCGTCCGGAGTAATTTATGAGCATCGACCAATTGGAATCCATCGCGCAGGCGATGGTTGCGCCCGGCAAGGGCATCATCGCGATCGACGAATCGACCAGCACGATCAAGAAGCGCTTCGACGCGGTCGGCA
>DATBAU010000052.1:0-13646 GCA_036271355.1 Rudaea sp.
GATTCAAACGGTGATGTTTCAAACGATGCGACAAACCTCGTCGAAGCCGTAACGCGCTTCGCGTGGACGAATGACCGCCGGATTGCCATACCCGACGTTGATGAGGAAATTCGATTTCACCGGCGTGCCGGGAAAAAACAATGCATCGACTTTCGCGTTGTGGAAGCCGGACATCGGACCACAGTCCAGCCCTAGCGCACGCGCGGCGATGATGAAATACGCGCCTTGCAGCGACGAATTGCGAAACGCGGTCGCGGCGATGGCGTCGGGCTTTCCCTCGAACCACGTAATCGCGCTCGGGTCTTCGGTATACAACCGCGGCAGTTCTTCGTAGAACGTCTGGTCGGCGCCGACGATCACCGTCGCGGGCGCGGCCATCGTCTGATCGACGTTGCTCGGACTCAGCGCCGTCTTGAGTTTTTCCTTCGCCTCGCGCGAACGCACGATCACGAAACGGGCGGGCGAACAGTTCGCGCTGGTCGGACCGAGTTTGGCCAGATCGAATGCCGCCTGCAGCAGTTTGTCGTCGACGGGTTTGTCGAGCCACGCATTCGCGGAACGGCGGTACGTGCGCGCCGTGCGAAAAATCGTATCGAGCGCTTCGTCCGAAAGCGCCGATGTGAAGCCGGGTTCTGCCACTGTCTTCTCCATGCGACTCGCGAGTTTGCCTGAATAGC
Organism: Rudaea sp.; assembly: GCA_036271355.1. Lineage (GTDB taxonomy): Bacteria > Pseudomonadota > Gammaproteobacteria > Xanthomonadales > Rhodanobacteraceae > Rudaea. The sequence continues at coordinate 678 of DATBAU010000052.1, forward strand.
GTTGCCGGCGGATGGAATCAAGGTTCCATCAATAGAACGATCTGTCCCGCCGCGTCTTTCACGCCGAGTGTCCGTGACGCATCGGCTCGGCGAGCACGCAACCCGCGTCGCAGACCACATGCTCGAGCTGCAGTGTGGCGTGACTGATGCCGAAACGCTGTGCGATCAAGCCGCGCACGGCAATCAACGTTTCGCTGTCCGATTCGATCGCGGCCACATCGCGCTCGATGTGCGCAGTCAGCAAAACCTGTCCACTGCTCACCGACCACACGTGCAAATCGTGCACGCCCGCGACGCCCGGCATATCGCGCAGCACGGATTCGATCGCCGCCACATCGACGCCCGGCGGCGCACCTTCGAGCAAAATATTGACACTCGCCTTCAGCAGCAACCACGTGCGCGGCAATACCCAGAGACTGATCGCGACGGCGACGATCGGATCGACCCGCGTCCAGCCCGTGCACGCAATGACCGCGCCGGCGACGAGCACACCGAACGACGCGAGCATGTCGCTCCATACTTCGAGATACGCGCCCTTCATGTTGAGGCTGTGATCGCTGCTCGCGTGCAGCAATCGCATCGCGACGAGGTTGACGACGAGCCCGATCGCCGCGAGCACCATCATCACCGACGTCTGTATCGATTCCGGCTGGCGCAAACGTCCGACCGCGGCGACGAAAATATAGATGGCCACGAGGATCAGCACCGCCGCGTTCAACGCCGCGGCGAGAATTTCGAAACGCGCATACCCGAACGTGCGCTTCGCATCCGCCGAGCGTTTGCCGAGATGCACCGCAACCAATGCGATCGCCAGCGCGGCCGTATCGGTGAGCATGTGCGCCGCGTCGGAAATCAACGCCAGACTCTGCGCCCACCATCCGCCGATCGCTTCGGCGAGCGTGAGCGCCGCCGTCAGCGCGAGCACCAGACGCAACGCCCGTTCCGGCGCGCGCGAATAATCGTGCTGATGTCCGCGCGCATGATCGTGATTAGCGTGATCGTGCCCGGAATGCGCGTGCGCATCCGAATGCTCGTGCGGCTCGTGGTGATGCGCGTGGGCCATTGCGTATTGTGCCTTCACTGGCGTTAATTTCCACGCCCGCCGCTACAATGCGCGCATGCTTCCGCCCGCCGACAGCCGTGCCGATTGCTGGATCATCACCGACGGCGCCGCCGGTAACGTTCGGCAGGCGCGCGCGCTGGCCGGCGCGATGCGCGTCCAATCCATCGAACTCACGCTTCATCTGCGCGGACCGTGGCGCACGTTCGCGCCGCGTTTCACGAAAGCGATGCGCCTCGGCGTTCCGAAAAACATCCGCTGGCATCTCGCGCCGCCATGGCCGGCGCTCGCGATTGGGTGCGGACGGCAGGCCGCTGCGCTGACCCGCGCGTTGCGTGCGATGAGTGGCGCTAAAACATTCACTGTGCAGATTCTCGATCCGCGCGTCGATCCCACGCTGTTCGACGCCGTCGTCGCACCACGCCACGACGGACTCGAAGGCCCGAACGTCATCCGCACGCTCGGCGCGCTCAATCCGGTGGACGAAGCGTGGATGGCCGAAGGTCTGGCCGCGTTTCCGCTGCTCACTCAGTTACCGACACCGCGCACCACGCTGCTCATCGGCGGCCAGCGGCGCGGACTCGAACTTACCGACGCGTGGTTCGACGCATTCCTCGCGCGCGTTGCCGCGCTCGTCTCACGCAGCCGCGGCAGTTTGCTGATTGCCTGCTCGCACCGCACGCCGGATGCGTGGCGCACGCGCTTGCGCGGACTCGTGTCGAACGGTGCCGCGCACATCTGGACGGGGCCTGCCGACGGCGAAAATCCGTATCAAGGCTATCTCGGCGCAGCCGATCGCATCGTCGTCACGCCCGATTCGGTCAACATGATTTCCGAAGCGTGCGCGACCGGCAAACCGGTGTTCACGCAACTTCCCGCCGATGTGGGCGGCCGCCTTGCCGCGTTCCATTCCGAATTACGCGATCAAGGGTGGCTGCATCCGCTGGATGAAAATGTGGATTTTTCCACATTGAAGCAACTGCCGCCGCTGCGTGAAATCGGTGTGGTCGCCGGCGAACTCTGGCATCGCATCGAAGCGAAACGGCCGGATGTGGCTGTCGCTTTAGCGCGCGACTGACGCCGCGAAATCCAGCCCGAGCGACGCGGCGACATCGAGCACGCCGGTCGTGAGAGATTGAAGCGCGTCGTCGCGCGGCGCGAGTCGCGGACGCATGTCGAGTGTGCAATCGAGCGCGCTTTTCAGCAGTCCGGCGTGCGCGATGGCCAATCGATCGGCGGACGACGCATCGAGCGCGCCGCATTGTTTCGCGATCGCGATCAACGCCGCGCTGTTGCCGCCGGCGAGCAATTCCCGTCTTTCGTGCGCGCGCAACAGCACGAGCGTTTGCAAGATGAATTCGATGTCGAGCAACGCGCCGGCGCCCTGCTTCAGATCGAGCAGCGCCGCCGTCGATCGATCGCGCTCGGCACGCCAGCGCTCACGCATCGCCGCGATCTGCAGCCGCACATCGTCCACGTCGCGTGAACGCGCGAGCACTGCGTCGCGCGTCGCGCGGAAGCGACGGACGAGATGCTCGTCGCCGCTGATCGGTCGCGCGCGCACGAGTGCTTGCGTTTCCCAGATCCACGCGCGGTCGCGCTGATATTCCTCGAACGCGTCGATGCCGACGACAAGCAAACCTTTCGCGCCGTCGGGACGCAATCGCACATCGACATCGTAAAGTTTTCCCGCGTGGGTCTGCGTCGTCAGCCAATGCACGACGCGCTGCGCGATACGCGCGCAATAGCGCGATCCTTCGAGCGGACGTTCGCCGTCGCTTTCGACTTGCGCCACGCGGCCGTCGTACACGAACACGAGATCGAGATCGGACGCGAAACCTAATTCCGCACCGCCGAGACTGCCGTAACCGATCACCGCGAGTCCGCCGCCGGGCAAACGGCCGTGACGACTCGCCACGTCGCGTTCGGCGAGTGCGACGACGCGATCGACGATCACTTCCGCCGCATCGCTCAAAGCACGCGCAGTCGACACCGCATCGCGGCCGGCGCGATAGTCGAGACCGAGCCGGAACGCGGCGCTTTGTTTTTCTTCCTGCAGGATTTCGACTTCGCGTTCGTCGTCGTCCACCGACACGTGCGCGACGCGTCGTTCGATGCCGGACGAAAGCACACCGTGATCGGGCGCGACCGCGTTGATCGTCGCGCTCAGCAAATCATCCAGCAGCAACGGATGCGCGATCACGCGCTCGGCCAGCAACGCGCTATCCGCGAACAGCTCGACGACACGTTCGCGCGCAAGCGGTTGTTCTTCCAGCAAAACGAGATACGCAGGGCGACGCAACACCGTTTGCACGAGACGCAGCAATCGTTCGAGTGCGGCGGCGGGCGCGACCGACGATGCCGATGCCGCGATCAGGCGCGGCATCAGTCGATCGAAATGCGATTTCGATTTTCCAGTCAGCGATCGCGACGCCGGATTGGCGACGAGTGCTGCCAGTTGTGCGTGCAGCGCGTCGGCGTTGTCGAAACCGAGCGCGACGAGTTCGGCCGATTGCGATTCGTCGGCGAGCGCATGTCGCCAAACGTCGGCAGCGCTGCTATCACCGTTCGCGGGTTCGGATCGCGGTTGCACCGGCGCGAGCACGGCCGCAAATTCTTCGCTCACTGCGGAACGAACGCGCGACGTTTCGTTCGCGAGCGCGTCCCAACTCGCATAGTTCAACGCCAGCGCGAGACGTTCGCGATCGAAGGCGGCGTCGGGCAAATCGTGCGTCTGTTCATCGCGCAACATCTGCACACGGTTTTCGAGGCGACGCAAAAAACGATACGACTCGCGCAACACTTTCGCGCTGGCCGACGACAACGCGCCAATGCGCTCGCACGCCGTGAGCGCGGGCAGCAATCCGTTTTCGCGCAACGACGGTTCGCGCCCGCCACGAATGAGCTGCAGCAACTGCACGACGAATTCGATTTCGCGAATACCGCCCGGTCCGAGTTTGAGATGCTGCGACAAATCCTTGCGCGCCACTTCGGTGTCGATCAGCGCTTTCATTTCGCGCAATCCGGCGAACGCGGTGTAATCGAGATAACGACGGTAGACGAACGGACGCAACGTCTGGAGCAGGCGTTTGCCCGCCACGATGTCGCCCGCCACCAGGCGCGCCTTGATCCACGCGTAGCGTTCCCAGTCGCGGCCTTCGCGTTGGTAGTACTGGTCCATCGCCGCGAAGCTCAGCGCGACGCGGCCCGCGCTGCCGAACGGCCGCAGACGCAGATCGACGCGAAAGGCGTAGCCGTCGACGCTGATTTCGCCGATCAGTTTTGCGATCATCTGACCGCAGCGCGCGAACCACGATTCGTTCGCGATCGAATGCGCGCCGTCGCTCGCGCCGTTTTCCGGAAACGCGAGAATGAGATCGATGTCCGACGAAAAATTCAGTTCGCCGCCGCCGAGTTTGCCGAGACCGAGAATGACGAGTCGTTGCCGCTCGCCCGATTCGCCGCGCGGAACACCGTGACGTTGGGTCAACGTGCGTTCGGCGAATTCGTACGCGAATGCAAGACACGATTCCGCGAGCGCCGACGAACCGGCGATGGTTTCTTCGACCACGTCGAGACCATTCACATCGCGCCAGATCAATCGCACGGCTTCGCGGCGGCGATAACGTCGAATGGCGTGCATCGCGCCGGCTTCGTCGATGTTCGCAGACAACGCGAGTGGCCGCGCATCGGCGTGACGTGGGTCCGACATGACCGCCAGACCTTCCGCCGCCAGCAATTCCGGATCACGCTCGATGCTCGCGAATGCGAAATCGCTGGCAAGCAAAACACGCTGCACATGTTCGGCGACGCCCGCGTCGTCGTGGAACGGCACGCCGGCTTCGCGGCAACGCGACAGCACACGCGCGTAACGCGCAGCGACGAATTCGCTTAGGGATTGCGGTAACGACACGCGTGGGAATGCCGACGTCGGAGCGGACGCCGATGGTAACCCAGCCTGGCGAGTGATCCGTCGTCGCACCGGACCCTAAATAAAAAACCCGCCGCGATTTCTCACGGCGGGCCACCTCCCCCACATCTATTTCTGCGCTCCATTCATAGCGCAGCGCGCGAATTTTGCACGTCGCGGCGCAGCAATGCGGTGTAATCGTTAAATCGGTTCGCGACATGGCGCGCGCGGCGGGGCTACACTGGGACGACGGAGGTTCGAAGCCGTGAGTTCAACGCCCGCTGACCTGCCCGCCGAAAATCGCGGACCGGGACAAAGTTCCGACGAGTTGTTCGAAGCGGTCTACGCCCGACTGAAGGCGATCGCCGGCGGACAGCTTGCGTCGCGCGAACGCGGCAGCCTCAACACGACGGCGCTGGTGCACGAATTGTATCTGCGCGTAACGTCGAACCGTGAACTCGTTTTCTCACATCCGGCACAATTTTTCGCATACGCGGCGCGCGCGATGCGGCATCTTCTCAGCGATCGCGCGCGCGACAAGTTGCGCCAGCGCGCCGGCGGCGACTGGCAACGCGTGACGCTCACCGGCAGCGACGCACGTTTGTCGATCGACAGCGCCGAACAAGCGCTCGCGCTCGAGGGCGCGTTGCAGCAGCTCGAAGGCGCGGATCAACGCGCGGCGCGTGTGGTGGAATTGCATTATTTCGCGGGACTGACGCTCGAACGCATCGCCGAGATGCTCGATCTCACGCGGCGGACGATCGATCGCGACTGGCGTTTCGCACGGGCCTTCCTGCACGACCGATTGCGCTGATGCAGCCCGACAACGAACCGACCAGCGACGCGGGTTCGCGATTGCGCGAAGCGTTCGACGTACTCAGCGAGATGAGCGCACTCGATCGCGAAGCGTGGCTCGCGGCGAACGTTTCCTGTCCGGCGCAACGCCAGGAACTGTTGCGCCTGCTCGCCGAAGACGATGCGAGCGGCTTTCTCGACGAGTCGATCGTCGAGCACGCCAGGCGGCTGGATTCGGAAGAGATGAAACCCGAAGTCATGATCGGACACCAGATCGGCGTGTTCCGCATCGTGCGGCTGCTCGGTCAGGGCGGTATGGCGTCGGTATTTCTCGGCGAACGCACGGGCGGCGATTTCCAGCAGACGGTCGCTGTGAAAATCCTGCGGCGCGGATTGTTTTCGGAACTCGAACAGCGCTTGTTCCTGCGCGAACGGCGCGTGCTGGCGACGCTCGATCATCCGAACATCGCACGGCTCATCGACGGCGGCGTGACCGATGCGGGCATTCCGTATCTGGTGATGGAATACGTCGACGGCGAGCCGATCACGCGCTACGCGGAATTGTGCGAACTCGACGTGCGCCGTCGCGCGGAATTGTTCCTCACGGTTTGCCGCGCGGTGGAGGCGGCGCATCGCAGCCTGATCGTCCATCGCGACATCAAGCCGTCGAACGTATTGGTCAGCGCCGATGGCGCGACGAAACTGCTCGACTTCGGCATCGCCAAACTGATCGAGGAAGACGACACCAACGCGAGCGGGACGGTCGGCGTGTTCACGCCGAACTACGCCGCGCCGGAACAGATTCGCGGCGGCGTGATCACGACCGCGACGGACGTCTACAGCCTCGGCGTGCTGTTGCACGAAATGCTGCTCGGCATCCGGCCGGAAGGTTCGACGCGGCGACCGTCGTCGCGCGTCACCGAAGCGGCGCGCACGACGAGCGGAAACGCGACGGCGCGCGTGTCGACGCTGCAATTGCGCTCCGCGTTGCGCGGCGATCTCGACAACATCCTGATGAAGGCGCTCGACGAGGAACCCGAGCGGCGCTATCCGTCGGCGGGCGCGTTGGCCGACGACATCGATCGCTATCTGCATCGCCGGCCGGTGATGGCGCATCCGCCGTCGGGCTTGTACCGCGCGCGCAAATTCGTGGAACGTCATCGCGGCGGCGTGGCGTTGACGGTGATGTTCCTGCTCGCATTGATCGCGGCGTTCGGCGCCACCGTTTGGCAGGCGAACGTGGCGCGGCGCGAGGCGGCGCGCGCGAACACGGTGCGCGATTTCGTGGTCGGTCTGTTCGATGCCGCGCGGGCGCATCTGCCGCGCGATCAGCGGCCGACGCCGGAAGTGCTGGTCGAACAGGCGGAATTGCAACTCGCGCACGCGCACGATTTCGATCCGATCACGCACGCCGAACTCGAAAGCACGCTCGGCGAAGTGCAGTTGTCGCTGTCGAATTTCGTGCACGCGGAAAAACTGTTCGCGCAATCCGAACAACGCGCGATGGATGCGGGTCAAGTGGATCTGGCGCGCGCGGCGCAAGTGCGGCGCGCCGATGCGATGCAGCGCGCCGGACGCAACGCCGATGTCATCGCGCTGCTCGAACCGGTGCTGCCGACGCTGCGTCAATCGCAAGGACCGACGTTGCTGCGCGCGCTCGCGGTGCTTGCGGCGGCGGACGTTTCTGCCGGCAAGCCGGACGATGCACTTAAGCTGCGTCGCGACGCGGTCGGCATCGCGCAGAATTTCTACGGCAAGGACAACCTCAATGCGATCGAGATCGAGTTCAAACTCGCCGACGCGTTGAATGCCGTGCAGGATTTTCCGGCCGCGAAGAACGCGATCGAGGCGGCGCTCGAACGCTGGCGCGCGGCGCACGGTCCGCAGGACGATCGTTATGTCGCCGCGCTGGGCGTTCTGGCCTCGGCGACGGATGGCATGGGCGACACGCACGACACCGAAGCGCACTATCGCGAGCTTCTCGCGCTCAAGCGCACGATCTATCCGGCGCCGCACGATTCGATCGCCGCGACGCTGCGCGATCTCGGCATCGTGCTCACACGCGAGGAAAAATTCGCGGACGCGAAAGCCGCGCTCGACGAAGCGCTGGCGATGGACAAGGCGATCTTCGGCGAGAATCACGTCGAGACGGCATCGACCTATCACGCGATGGGCGAATCGCTGATCATGCAACGCAAGTTCGCCGATGGCGAAGCCGACTATCGCCGCGCGATCGCGATCTGCGAGGCGGCGAACATCCACGAAGAATTGTGTCCGCGTGCGCGCAACGATTTGGGCATGGCGTATTACCGCGAATTGCATTTCGACGACGCGAAAACGGAGATGACCGCAGCGTTGAAGCAGCGGCGCGCATTGTTCGGCGACAATCATCCGTCGGTGGCGTATTCGCTGGTGACGCTGGCGAGCGTAGCCGTCGTTCAGAAGAATTATCCGGAGGCGGTGAAACTGTCGTCCGAAGCGCTGGATATTTTGCATCGCGCCGGCCGCGACAAATCGATCGAAGCGGTGTTCACGCGCAACACCTATGCGCAGGCGTTATGGATGGTCAGCCGCGACGATGAAGCACTGGCCGAGATCAACCGCGTGCTTGACGACTGGCAACGCATCGCGCCGACGGCGAAAGCGCGGCGCATTCCGATGCTGGTGCAGAAAGCGCAAATCCTGAAAGAGATGAAGCGCGACGACGAAGCGCGGCGCACGGCCGACGAGGCGATCGCACTGCAGGTGGATCCGACGGAACTCGCCGCACTCACGAAAAAATTGCTGCGGCAGTTGAGCGGCCGTACCGACGTCTATCCGGAAGTGGCGGACGCCCCCGCCAAATAACTGCGTGACGTGCTTCACAGATTCGCGCGTTGCATGGCGCAGTCGATTCGTTTTCGGCGTTTCCCGAGTTTGGAACAGGTTCTTTTTCCCTTCTCGAGGTCAGCCATGAACATGACGAACAACGTGTCGCCCACGCATCCGATGTCGCCGGATTTCGAACTGAACCTGCCCGCCGCCACGCCGGTGGAAAAGCCGCGTGGCAAACGCGCGAGCAACGACGAGATCACCGAAGCGCCGATTTCGGCGTTCGACGCGCTGGCGCTCTGCATGAAAGATTCCGCCATCGGCGGCTGAGAAAACCGGCCATCCGCCTCCGTGCGAGGCGGATGTCGCTGTTCGCCGCGATTTAGCGTTCTTCGATCGTGCACTCGGGCGACTCGACGCTCGCGCCTTGGGAGAAAACTATGCAACCCCGTTCCAAGAACCGGCCGCAGCGCCGGCGGTCCCTCGTGTTCTGCGGTCTGCTGCTGGCTTTCGTCGCGATCGATTCGAACGCCGCGCCGCCGCGGCCCGACGGCACGCTCACGCAAGCGGACGCCACCGGATTGCTGCGCACGTTCACCCCGACCGGCACGATCGATCTCAACAATCCGTTCTTCCAGAACATCGGTAGCAACGGCCGCTCGTGCAATTCGTGTCATCGCGCCGAAGACGCCTGGTCGATGAACCCGGCCGATCTGCAGACACGCTTCACGCATACCAACGGAACCGATCCGGTGTTCCGCACCGTCGACGGCGCGAATGCGCCGAACGCCGACGTCTCGACGGTCGCCGCGAAACGCCGCGCGTACAGCATGCTGTTGTCGAAGGGTGTGATCCGCATCGGCATCGGCGTGCCGGCCACCGCCGAATTCACGCTGGACAGCGTGGACGATCCGTACCACTACGCGAGCGCGACCGAGCTGTCGCTGTTCCGTCGGCCGTTGCCGTCGACGAACTTGCGCTTCATCACCGCGGCGATGTGGGACGGGCGCGAAACGCACAAGCCGTTTCTGCCGCCGATGGACGCGGGCGCGAACATGGACGATCTCACGGAGAGTTTCAAATCGCAGGCGGTCGACGCGGTGCTCACGCACGCGCAGGGCGCATCCGCGCCGAGCGCCGAACAGGTGCAGCAAATCGTTGATTTCGAGATGAGTCTCACGACGGCGCAAGTGTTCGACCGCTTCGCCGGCTATCTCAACACCGACGACGCACTCGGCGGTCCGCGCGCGCTCGCGAGTCAGCAGTTTTACGTCGGACTGAACGATGTGCTCGGCGCCGATCCGGCCGGTACGACGTTCGACGCGGCGGCCACACGGCTGTTCGCGGCGTGGGATGGCGACAACAACGCGCAACGCGCCGCCATCGCGCGCGGCGAAAAACTGTTCGGCAGCAAGCCGATCGCGATCACTGGCGTCGGCGGACTCAACGATGCGCTGGGCATGCCGACGATCGCCGGAACGTGCACGACGTGTCACGATGCGCCGAACGTCGGCGATCACTCGGTCGCGCTGCCGATCGACATCGGCCTCACCGACGCGAACCGGCGCACGCCCGACATGCCGCTGTACACGCTGCGCAACAAGACCACCGGCGAAACGCGTGTGACCACCGATCCGGGGCGCGCCATGATCACGGGCAAATGGGCCGACATCGGCAAGTTCAAAGGTCCGATCATGCGCGGACTGGCCGCACGGCCGCCGTATTTCCACAACGGTTCGGCGGCGACGCTCGGCGATGCGGTCGATTTCTACAACACCCGTTTCAACATCGGGTTGAGCAATCAGGAAAAATCGGATCTCGTCGCGTTTCTCGGCGCGCTCTGAGGTCGTCGATCCAGTCTCCAACGCGCGGCGCACGGATGCGCCGCGGTTATCGTTCGCGAATTGCAACCAACGACATCGGCCCTGTCGCAACTTCGTCGCGAACGGCGTTACTCGCTTAGCTCGCAATCGGCGAGTATGAGGAGAAACGTCGTCATGGGGTTTGTCGCCGTCGTTCGTGGGGTTACGTCGCGCATTTCGGTTTACGCCGTCGTTCTCGTGGCGCTCGCGCTGGGCGCGCCGTCAGCTTTTGCGTTGCCGCGCATCCGGCACGTCGGTGCGTCACTGAGCAGTTGCGATTTCACCACGATCCAGTCGGCGATCGACGGGTCCAGCAGCGGCGACACGATCATCATCGATGGCGGGCAGACCTACAATTCGCAGCATCTGACGATCGCCAACAAGTCACTCGGCATCGGCGCCGGACCGTGCCAGGCCGTCATCGGCAGCGCACAGAACGCGATCGCGGCAAACGCGCAGGTGACGTTGAACGGCGATTCTCCGTCGGCCATCAGCGCGGTGTTCACGATCACCGGTGCGGGCGCGGTGACACTCAGCGATCTCAAGATCACCGGCAACGCCAACTCGAACGACGGCGGTGGCATCGAACATCAAGGCACCGGCACGTTGACGCTCAACAATGTGCTCGTGACGAACAACAGCGGACGCAACGGCGGCGGCGTCGACGTGTCGGGTACGGCCGACCTCGTCATCGGCAACGACACGCAAATCATCGGCAACACGGCGAACATCGCCGGCGGCGGCATCCGTTTTGCGAGCACGGGCGATCTCACCGCGGCGGGAACGGGCAACCTCATCGCGAACAATCACGCTCCGAACGGTTTCGGCGGCGGTATGTACGTGCTCGGCGGTAACGCGACGATCACCGCGACGGGCATCGGTACGCAGGCGTTGTTCTATCTCAATGACGCCTTCAGCGGCGGCGGCATGGCGTTGCGCAGCACGGCGGGGAATATCAGCAGTATCGATCTGGGCGACGTTGGAACCGCGCCGCTCGCGATCGACAACAACTCGGCCAGCCACGACGGTGGCGGCGTGTACGTGGAACCGTTCGACGACGGCACGACGCAATCGACGGCGTTTTTCTCGGCAGTCAACGTGCAGCTCACGCGCAACAGTGCGGTCGACGGCGCGGCGGCGTATGTGAATTGTCCGAATGGCACGACGACGTGCAACGTTGGCGGCGACTTCGGCATGAGCACGGACGGATGCAGTGGTCCGACGTGTTCGCTGGTGCAGACGAACACCGCGACATCACCGAACGGCGCCGTGATCACGGTCAAGAAAGGTTCGGCGCTGATCAAGGACACGCGCGTCAGCGACAACGATGGCGCACATCTCATGCAGGTGTCGGCCGGTGCGGGACTTCAAATGAGCGAAACGCTGATCGTCGGCAATACCGCGATGCTCGATCTTTTATTGGCCAGCACCGGATCGCTGGAATTGGCCCAGTGTACGCTCGCCGACAACGCAGTCGGCGCGACGCATTTGATCGGCGTGCAGAACGCGGTGTTCGATCTGCTCAACAGCATCGTCGATACGGATGTCAGCGCGGTGAGCCAGACCGGTGGTTCGCAGACGGTGCACAACGTGGTCGGACCAAACATCGATGGATTGCCGACGGCGAACGATGTCGTCCTCGCCGATCCGCTGTTCGTGAATTCGGCAAAAGGCGACTATCGATTGAGCGTAACGTCGAACGGCAACTCGTTCATCGTCTCGCCCGCCGTCGATTTTTCCGCGCAGCAGTTCGATGCCAAGGATATCGACGGACGTCCTCGCCCGGCCGACGTCGCCGGCGCGACTAATCGTTTCGGCGCGTTCGATCTCGGCGTGTTCGAGATGCAGCCGATCGCCGATCGCATTTTCGCGAACGGACTAGGCGATCAATTCCTGCTCGCGCAATAGCTGATCGCAATTCGCAACGCATAAAAAAGCCCCGCATCGCTGCGGGGCTTTTGCGTAACGAAACGTTCGGACGTCTGGACTTTTAGAAGTCCATACCGCCCATGCCGCCCATTCCGCCGCCGCCGCCACCACCGTGGTTGTGGGCTTCTTCTTTCTTCGGCGCTTCGCCGACCATCGCTTCAGTCGTGATCATGAGACCCGCGATCGACGCCGCATTCTGCAGCGCGGTGCGCGTGACCTTGGTCGGATCGAGAATGCCGAATTCGACCATGTCGCCGTATTCGCCGTTGGCCGCGTTGTAGCCGTAGTTGCCCTTGCCCGCCGACACCTTGTTGAGGATGACGCTGGGCTCTTCACCGGCGTTCGACACGATTTCGCGCAACGGCGCTTCCATCGCGCGCTTCGCAATCAGGATGCCGTGGTTCTGGTCTTCGTTGTCGCCTTTCAGCTTCTTGATCGCATCGAGCGCACGCACGAGCGCAACACCGCCGCCCGGCACCACGCCTTCTTCCACCGCCGCACGCGTGGCGTGCAGGGCGTCTTCGACGCGCGCCTTCTTCTCTTTCATTTCCACTTCCGTCGCGGCGCCGACCTTGATCACCGCCACACCGCCGGCGAGTTTC
>DATBAU010000053.1:0-7373 GCA_036271355.1 Rudaea sp.
CGCCGTGTTTTCCGGCGCATCGTTCTGGGCGGCGGATTTCAGCGATCAAGCGTCGTACGGCGCGATCGTCGCGCCGCGCTTGCTGCAAGGCGTCGGCGTGGCGATGTTTTTCGTGCCGGTGAATCAGATCATTTTGTCCGGCTTACCGCCCGATGACGTGGCCAGCGCATCGGGTCTAGCGAATTTTTTCCGCACCATCGCGTCGAGCATTTCCACGGCGGTGACGACCACGCTGTACGATCACCGCACTATTTTTCATCACGCGCGACTGGTCGAAAATATCCAGGACGGATCGCCGGCCACGACGGATTATCTAACCGGTTTGAGCACGCTCGGCGCGCAAGGCAACGCGGCGTATGCGGCAGTCGATCGCATCATCACGTTGCAGGCGAACACCATCGCGCTCAACGATATTCTGTGGATGTTCGGTATCGTGTTCGCCGCGATCGTATTTTTTGTCTGGCTGGCCAAGCCGCCGTTCGGCGCGGCAGGCGCGGCCGCTTGAGGAGTCATCAATGAAATCGAAAATGCTGGCGCACGCCAACGGAACGAAGATGCACATCGTCGTGCTCGATCCCGACGAGGAAGCGTTCTCGTCCATCGGAGAATTCGCCAAACGCGAGAACATCACGGCCGCGTCGATCAGCGCCGTCGGCGCGTTCAAGCGTGCGAAAGTCGGCTGGTTCGATTTCGCGACGAAGAAATACCTGCCGATCGACATCGACGAACAATGCGAAGTCCTGAGCGTGCTCGGCGACATCGCCGTCGACGACAATGGCAAACCGAGCGTTCACGCGCACGCCGTGCTCGGCCTGCGCGACGGCACCACGCGCGGCGGTCATCTGCTCGAAGCGATCGTCAATCCCACGCTGGAACTGACGATCACCGAAACGCCCACTCAACTGCGACGAACCAGCCGTCCCGAACTCGGCATCGCGCTCATCGATCTGTCGAAATGATTACTCGGCCGTCGTCGGATCGATGATCGATTTCACTTCCGAGACCTTGTTCGCAGGAAAGCCGCCCTGCTTGGCGTGTTCGCGCACCATCGCTTCGTTCGGGGCGTTGTAGATGCAATAGATCTTGTCGGCGGTCACGTAGCTGTGCACCCATTGAATCTGCGGACCGAGTCCGTTGAGCACGGAACACGACTTCTGCGAGATGGCGTTCAATTCCTGCGACGTCAGTTTCCCCGCGCCCGGCAGCTCGCGTTCGATCACGTATTTGGGCATTTCGGTTTCTCCTGAGACAAGCCGGCGGCGCCGGGACGTATACGTTAACTCCGTTTGGCGCCGGTTTGCGTCACTTGCGAACTTCGAAAGCCAAAGCGTTAAGACGACGTGAGAGTCACATCGTTCTCACGCGCAGACTGTAAGGATTCGCCGCGCTGAGCCGTCTAAACGGTTGACGGCAATAATTGCAATCGAGGATCCCATCATGTCCGGTTCGAATCACACGATGTCACGTCGCCACGTTTTGTTTTCGCTCGGCGCGATCGCCGGCGGTGCGTTTTTGCTGCGCGGCCAGCTTCCCGTCACACGCGAAGCGCGCGCGGCGAGCGGCGACACGTTTCCGGTGCAGCACACCGATGCCGAATGGCATTCGATGCTGACGCCCGCGCAGTACGACGTGTTGCGCGAAGAAGGCACCGAGCGCGCGTTTTCCAGTCCGCTCGATCACGAAACGCGCGCGGGCATGTACACGTGCGCGGGATGCCAGAGCAAATTGTTTTCGTCCGACACGAAATACGACAGCGGCACCGGCTGGCCGAGTTTCTGGCAACCACTGCCGGATGCTGTCGCGCAGCGCACCGACACCACGCTCGGCATGGAGCGCGACGAAGTGCATTGCCGTCGGTGCGGCGGCCATCTCGGGCACGTGTTCGACGACGGTCCGCGGCCGACCGGCTTGCGTTACTGCATGAACGGCGTAGCGTTGCAGTTCACTTCCGTGAGCGCGTGATGAAAACTGTCCTGCTGGGTTTGCTGCTGAGTCTGTTCGCGCTTTCCGCGCCCGCCGCGACGACCGCGCCCGAAATCGCGCAGCCGGGATTGCAATGGTTCAATGTGGAGAAACCCATCCCGATTGCGTCGCTGCGCGGGCGTGTCGTCATTCTCGATTTCTGGACGGAAGGCTGCATCAACTGCATCCACATCATCCCGATCCTGCGCGGCATCGAACAGCAGTTTCCGGAACAGGTCGCGGTGATCGGCGTGCACTCGCCGAAATTCGCCGAGGAAAAAAATGCGTCCAGCGTTGAAGACGCGATCGAGCGCTACGAAATCCATCATCCGATCGTGCACGATCCGAGCTTGAGCATCTGGAAGGAATACGGTGTGCAAGCGTGGCCGACGCTCGTCATCATAGGGCCGGACGGCGCGATCCTCGGGCAGCTCGCGGGCGAGCCCGATCCGGTGAAGTTTCCGCAGGTGATCGCCTCGCTCGTCGCGGCGGCGGGCAAGAACGGTGATCTCAAACCGGCGAAGCTCGCGCTGAAACTCGAAGAAGAACCGAAAGGCCGTTTCCTGTTTCCCGGCAAGCTGAAAGCCGTGCCTGGGTCGACGCCGCAATGGGCGCTCGCGGATTCAGGACACAACCAAATCGTGCTGCTCGACGACAGCGGCGCCGACGTGAAACGTTTCGGCAGCGGCGTGGAGGGATTCAAGGACGGCGACGCGTCGAGTGCGACGTTCAATCATCCACAGGGCCTCATCGCGTCGGACGATGCGATCTTCGTCGCGGACACCGGCAATCATGCGATCCGCTGCATCGATCGCGCATCCGGCGCGGTGACGACACTGGCCGGCAACGACAAGCGCGGCACGACGCTCGGTGACGCGGCGCCGGCGAAAACCACGTCGCTCGCGTCGCCGTGGGATCTGGAGAAGAAAGGCGACAAAGTATACTTTGCCAACGCGGGAACGCATCAGATCGGCGTGCTCGATCTCGGCAAAGGAACCGTCGCGCGGTTGGCGGGCAGCGGCGCGGAAAACCTCGTCGCCGGTTCGCCATCGCAATCCGCATTCGCGCAGCCGAGCGGTCTCGCGTTGAGTAAGGACGGCAAAACGCTGTTCGTCGCCGATGCGGAAAGTTCGGCGATCCGCGCGATCGATCTTGACGATGCGTCGACGAAAACATTGGTGGGTGCGGGACTGTTCGACTTCGGCAAAAACGATGGCTCGTTTTCGTCGGCGCGATTGCAGCATCCACTCGGCGTCGCGGTCGATGGCGATTCGTTGCTCGTCGCGGATACGTACAACAGCCGCATTCGCACGCTCGATCTCGCGAAGAAAACCGTGTCGGAATTCGATGGCGGAAAATTCACGTGCACCGATCCGATCTGCTATCCGACGCGCGAACCGGCGGGCATCGTTACGGCGGGAAGCGATCGCATTTTGCTGGTGGATACCGGCAATCAGCGTATCGAGGAATACACGCCGTCGACGAAAACGTCGCGGACCTGGGCGCGCTGAGCGAGCCGTAACGATCGCGTCGCGCTATTTCGAGACGACGCGATTGCGGCCTTTGGATTTCGCGCGATAAAGCGCCTGATCGGCGGCTTTCAGTACGTCACCGGGTGCTTCCGAGCGCGCGTCGCGCGTTGCGATGCCGACGCTGATGGTCACGTGCACATCGGTCGCATCGGCTTTACGAACCGCTTGTCCTTGTCGGCGTTTCGCCGGCGCCGAACGAATGCGCACGCGCGTGGATTCGACGCGTTTGCGCGTTTCTTCGCACGCTTTCACCGCGTCACGCGCGCGTGATCCGGTGAACAACAGACAGAATTCTTCGCCGCCGTAACGGAACGCGCGGGCGCCGGCTGTGTTGCGCAGCAGTTGCGCGATCGCTTGCAGAACTTTATCGCCGGCGTCGTGACCGTGCGTGTCGTTGAACTGCTTGAAGTGATCGATGTCGGTCATGGCGATCGCGAACGTGCCGCTCATGCGCGACAGCGCTTCGTCGAGCGCGCGGCGATTCGGCAGTCGCGACAACGCGTCGACGAACGCCATGCGGTACGACGCGAACAGGATCGTCCCGATCGCCGCCAGTCCGGCGAGCGACAGCGCGAGTCGTGCGCCGTCTGTCTGCACGGTCGGCGCCAACGCGCACGCGGCGAGAACGAGGACGACGCCGAGGCCGGCTTCCATCGGTGTCGCGATCAGCGTCCAGCGCAACACGCATAACGCCGCGGCGATGACGGAAACGATCGTGGCGACCGTCGCCGCGCTCCACGGCAACACGCCGAGCGGCAACGCACTGCGCAACGACGTCCACACATGCGCCGGCGCGCCGAGCGTCAGCCAGATGGCGATGGCGATCAGGCCGACGAGCGCGAGATTTCGCCGCGCGAACAGGCCACGTTCTGGCATCGCGGCGATCAGCAACAGCAGCCACGGCGCGAACATGCGCGTCGCGTCATGGCCGCGCGCATCGGCTTCCGCGCCGACGTAGCCGGAGATCGCCAGCGACGCGCAGGTGAGCACCACGAGCACGAGCACCGCGCGGTTGCGATGGAAGCCGAGCGCCAGCAGCATGCCGATGCCGTCGACCAGCGGCGCGGCCCACGGTGGCCAAATTCCGGTTGCGAACACCCTTCCCGAACTCCCATGACCAGCGCCGCTCGCGCGGGCGGCGCGTAAGCATACCGTTTTCGTTCGCGCTCACGGCGTGACGAATCACGAAGTCCGTGAGGCCATTTTGCAGATTTTCGTGATGGCGTGTGCGCCGCCGCGCGCTAGCGTGATGGCGTGACCGTTTTTTCACGAGGAGACGCCGTCATGACCAGTCTTGCCATCCGTTATTCGCCTGTCGCCGCCCTGAGCCTGCCGCGCATCGGCGCGTGGTCGACCTCCATCACAATCCACGTCGTCGCCCTCGCGCTGTTGCTGAGCGCACCGGTTGCCTATCAGCTCGTCAATCGCGTGCAGAAGGAAGAGCCGACCATGGTGACCGTGATCGATGAGAAACCGGTTCCCGTCGTCGAGGATCTGCAACCACCGCCGTTAATGCATCACGAAAAGAAAGCGCTTCGACCGGCGCCGCCGATTGCTCCGAGTACGCCGACCACGGAAACGACGCCGGTGTCGACCGCGCCGACCGACAACACTGCGCCGCCGGCGATCGATACCGGCATCAGCGAACCGGCGCAGCCTGACACGGCGCCGACCGCCATCGCCTACGGTGCGCGCACGTCGGTTCCGTATCCGCACGAATCGCTGAAAGCGCGCGAGCAGGGCACGGTGATGCTGCTCGTGCTGGTCGGCGTGGACGGCGCGGTGGAAAACATTCGCGTCGAGAAATCGAGCGGCTTCGCGCGACTCGACCGCGCCGCGCGCGATGCGGTGAAGCAATGGAAATTCAATCCCGCGCGCCATGGCGGCGTGACCGAACGCGCGTGGGCGAAAGTGCCGATCTCGTTCACGCTGTCGACCATGTAAAAGAAAACGGCGCGCTAAACTCGCGCGCCGCTTTCGTGTGCTTCAGCGCGTCGTTCAGTCGATCGAATGCACCGTGATGGGCAACGCCACCCGACTCGGCAGGACGACTTGAGACTGCTGTTTCGCGTCATCGGCACCGCCCGCCGGCGATCCCGAGTGCCGCGGTCTTCATCGACGTCCGCGCGGTCCTCGCTCGGCGCTGTTCGCATCCGACATCGATGGCAGCGTGATCCGGTTCGTATTTCTTCGCGAAGCGGAAATTGTGAACAAAAGGGACGCGGTGGCGTGCGGTCGAGCTCTGACCTACACTTGCGCCAAATCCGTTGACTTTTTTTCGTATGAAATTCGCATTGCCGAACGCGGCGTGGGGCCTCGTTCTCTTCGTTTTCTGCTCGATCGCCGGAACGTCATCCGCAACGGCGCAACCGACGCCCGACGAGGATGTCGGGCACGGCGCCGGATATTCCTACAAGATCCACTATCCCGAACTGGACCCGGCGTGGCAGGCGTTGCACGACGCGCTGCACGCGTACGCCGAAACGCAGAAAAAAGACTTTCTCGCCGCGCAGGGAGGCGAACGCAGTCCGAACGCGGGCGACTATCAGCTCGACATCACGTTCACCGTCGCGCGGCGCACCGACGATTTCACCAGCGTCCTCGTCGCGGGAAGCAGCTTCACCGGCGGTGCGCATCCGAATCCGCTGACCGCGAGTTTCGTCGCGCACAACGCGGACAATCGCCTCGTCGCGATCGGCGATTTGTTCACCGACGAAAACGCCGCGCTGAAAATCTTGAGTGACGAAGCGCGCGCGCAACTGCAGGGCCGTTTCGAAGCGCAGCTTCGCGAGCAACTCGGCGAAGGCGACGCACTCGCGAAATCGCTCGCGGACATGCGCGCGTGGGTCGAGCGCGGCACGGAACCGAAGCGCGAGAATTTCTCGGTGTATCTCGTCGACGGACTCGAATCGAAAGCGATCGGACTCACGCTCGTGTTTCCGCCGTATAAAGTGGCGCCGTACGTCGATGGCGCGCCGCAGGTCGAAGTGCCGGCGCGGCTTTTCCACGCTGCACTGAAACCCGAATACGTCGCCGCATTCCATTGGGACACCGAAGCCGAGAAGAACGGCGAGCCGCACTGAGATGGCGGCGCAGACGTTGCTGTTCGTCCTCGCGGCGATCCTGATCGTGGCGGGAATCGCAGGCACCGTGGTGCCGATCCTGCCCGGCGTGCCGCTCGTATTCGCGGGCATGTGGCTGGCGGCTGCGGCGGACAACTATCAGCACGTCGGCACATTCACGCTGATCCTTCTCGGCACGCTCACGCTGTTCGCGCTCGCGATCGATTTCATCGCCAGCATCGCGGGAGCGAAACGCGTCGGCGCGACGCGTCGCGCGATATGGGGCGCGAGCATCGGCATGATCGTCGGCATCTTTTTCGGATTGATCGGTTTGCTGCTCGGACCGTTCATCGGCGCGCTGATCGGCGAATTGTCGTCGGGAAGCACGATGCATCAAGCGGCGCGCGTCGGCATCGGCACGTGGATCGGTTTGCTGTTCGGGACGCTGGCCAAGATCGCGCTCTGTTTCACGATGCTCGGCGTGTTCGCGCTGATGTTTATTTTCTAGCGCGAAAGATGCCGGATCGCGGCGGTGCTTTGGTCGCGCCTCGTGTCGTCGAACGGTGTGACGTCTATTTCTTCGATCGTGTCGCGTTCGAGACAATTCACGTTGATGTCGAATCCGTCCGGATTCGATCGCGGCACGTAAAACGGTTTGATCCCGCACGTGCGACAGAACGTATGTTTCGCCACGCCGGTGTTGAACGTGTATTCGGTCAGATCGTCGGCACCGCGCAACAAACGGAAACGCGTCGCCGGCACGATGAGATGCAGATAGCCCGCCATGCGGCAGATCGAGCATTTGCAATCGATCGCG
>DATBAU010000054.1:0-6396 GCA_036271355.1 Rudaea sp.
TTTCGTGCTGTTTTATTTGATGACGGTGTTCGCGCTGAGTTGGGCGACGACCGCGTTGCACCAGCACCGCAACGCGTTCCTCGTGCAACAGATGATTTCCGCGCTGTTGTTCGCCGCGGGCATTCCGATCGCGTCGATGGCATCCGATCGCTACGGCGCACGCGCGGTTTCGATGGCGGTCGCGGCGTTGATCTTCGTGTTCGGTCTCGTCTTCGCACCGTTATTCACACTCGGCGTCGGACCGTTTCCATTCCTCGCGATCGGCCTGCTGCTGATCGGTTTCACGTACGGCCCGCTCGGCACCGCCCTCGCGCAGATGTTTCCGACGGCGGTGCGCTACACCGGGTCGTCGCTCGCGTTCAATTTCGCAGGGATTCTCGGCGCGTCGCTCGCGCCGTACGTCGCGACGTGGCTGGCGAAAACGTACGGACTGCAGTTCGTCGGCTATTATCTTTCGGCGGCGGCGTTGATTACGTTCGTCGCGTTTCGCTTCGCACGTTACGTGGATTAGCGGGAGACAGCGATTACTGTTTCAGTCGCTTTAAAGCGCGCAGTTCTTCTTTTTCTTCCGGCGTGAGGTTGGACAGACCTTTTGCCTCGAGCTCATCGCGCCGCTGGATTTGCGTTTGATGATCGAGGCGGACGAGAGCTTTAAAAAAATCGATCCGCCACTCGTGTTCGCTGCCCGGAAATTCCATCACCGCGAGTTTTCGGAGTGCACGCACTTCGTCGCGTTCGGAAAAATGTTCGAGGATTAGCGCCGTCGAAATTTCCGGACGCTGTCGGCACAAATTGATCAAATCGACTAGCAGCGAAATTCCGGGTTGACGCAATTCGCTGAAAAGATGCGGCGGCTCGATCGATGCTGCGAATCCCGGATTCTGGATGAGAAGGGCGACCGCGGTGCGCACGAGCGTCGGTTCCTGCTGCCCTTTGCGCGAACCGCGCGTCGGCTCGGATTGCGGCTGTGTTTCGATACGGATGCGCACGTTGGCGATGCGATCGAGTTCGCCGAGCATCAGATCGCGAAACGCGCCGTCCGGAATCTGCGATAGCAACGGACGCGCACGTTCGGCGAGCCGCGCCTTGCCGTCGAGCGTGTTCAGATTGACTTCGTGACCGAGTTCGGCGAACACGAACTCGCTCAGTGGTGTCGCGTTTTTCAGACGCTGCTCGAAACCGTCTTGGCCTTCCTTACGCACGATCGAATCGGGATCTTCGCCGTCGGGCAAAAACAGGAAGAACGCCTGCCGGCCGTCGCGCATGCGCGGCAGCACGGATTCGACGGCACGCCAGGCGGCCTGGTGTCCAGCGCGATCGCCGTCGAAGCAAAAGTATACATCTGCACAATTGCGAAAAAGCAGTTCGGCGTGATCGCGCGTCGTCGCCGTGCCGAGCGTCGCGACGGCTTGCGTGATGCCATGCTGAAACAGCGCGATCACGTCCATGTAGCCTTCGACGACGATCAGCCGCGGGATCTTGCTGTGCGTCTGCCGCACCTGCCACAGCGCGAACAGTTCGCGGCCTTTGTGGAACAGCGGCGTTTCGGGCGAGTTGAGGTATTTCGGGCCGTCATCGGTTTTGGCAAGAATTCTTCCGCCGAATGCGATGACGCGACCGCGACGATCCTGGATCGGAAACATCACGCGGTCGCGGAAGCGGTCGAACTTTTTGCCCTTCTCGCCGCTCGTCAGCATGCCGGTTTTTTCGAGCAACGCGATGCGTTGTTCGCTGGTGCCGAGCGCGTTCTTCAAACTTTCCCATGCGTCCGGCGAATAGCCGAGTTGGAAGCGCTCGATGATGTCCTTGTCGAGACCGCGCGTTTTGAAATACTCCAGCGCTTTCGGCGTCTTCGCGAGTTCGCGCTGATAGAACGTCGTACAGTTACCGAGCAGCGCGTAGAGATCGGTCGAATCTTCCTGCGGCGCGCGGCGTCCGCCGTCGTACGGGACTTTCAAACCGGCGCGCGCGGCGAGATCTTCGACGGCGTCGACAAATTCGAGGCGGTCGTACTCCATCAGGAATTTGATCGCGCTGCCGTGCGCGCCGCAGCCGAAGCAGTGATAGAACTGTTTCGCGGGACTGACCGTGAACGAGGGCGAACGTTCGTCATGGAACGGACAGCGCGCGGTCCAATCGCGCCCGGCCTTTTTCAACGGCACGCGCTGTTCGATTATTTCGACGATGTCGACGCGGGCGAGCAGGTCGTCGATGAATTGGTCGGGGATGCGGCCGGACATGCCCGATAGCATGCCATGCGCGTCAAGCGATCGCCGTTACGGAAGGCCGAACACGACGACCTTCGCGGTGGTTTTCGGGCTGGGCCAGATCGGCGACGTCATTCCCGAGGCGACCGCGACGAGCTGCTTGCCGCCTGCGTTGTACGTGACGATACCGCCGCCGGCGGCGCCGTCGAGCTGGTGTTCCCAGATCACGTTGCCGGATTTCGCATCGAGCGCGGTCAGCGCGCCCATCATGTCGCCGACGAAGACGACACCGCCGGCCGTCGGCGTCACGCCGGACATCACCGGCGCGGCGGCTTTGTGTTTCCACGCAATCTTGCCGCTGTCCGCATCGACGGCAGTGATCCAGCCCGCCCACGATTCTTGCGGATCGAGTTGTCCGAATGCGTGCTGTTTGTCCGGCGAACCGGAATACGGATCGCCGGGCTTTGATTGTTCGGCGGCCGCTCTCGACGCCTTCAGCGTCACGCACCAGTCGACCGCGCCGACGTACAGCAGATTCGTGTCCGGATCGTATGCGGCGCCGTTCCATTCGCTGCCGCCTTGCGTGCCGGGACAGACGTGCGTGCCGGCTTCGGTGATCGGCGCGTCGCTGTTGCTGATGGTCGTGGTTGGCGTCTTATAGAGATTTTTGCCGGTGGCGATGTCGAACGCGTAAAGATGGCCGTCCTTCGGCGCGATCGCGACGATTTTCTTGCCGCCTTTGGTGGTCACGATGGCCGGCGCGGTCGAGGCGTCGTAGTCGTGCCGGTCGTTCTTGAGCAGTTCGTAGTGTGCTTTGTATGCGCCGGTTTTCGCGTCGAGCGCGACGACGGTGTCGGTGTAGAGATTGTCGCCGGGTCGCATGCTGGGCACGAAGTCCGGCGCCGGGTTGCCGCCGGGCACATAGAGAATGTCTGCGGCGGTGTCGAGTGTGTACGTCGTCCACGTCGCGCCGCCCGTGATCGGCACGTCGGGCGCGTTCCTCCAGCTTTTCTGCTCGGGCGGCGTCGGCGCTGCGCTGGCTGCAACGTAGCCGTGATCATTGCCTCGTGGGACCATGAAGAATTCCCACATGATCTTGCCGCTCGCCGCGTCGAGGCCGTAGATGCGACCCTTCACTCCATAGTTGTCGCCGCCCGCATTGCCGATGAACACCATGCCGTTGGCCGCGATGGGCGCTGCGGGTACGGTTTCGCCTTTAGCTGGATCGGCGATGCGCGTTTCCCATAATTTCTTGCCGTCCTGCGCAGCGTACGCGATCACGCGACCGTCCTGCGTGCCGCGGAACAACTCTCCGTCGAGATACGCCGCCCCGCGATTCACTTTCAGATTGCCGGCCGGTTTGTATTCCTCGTGCTGGCGCCACAGCAGTTTGCAGGTGGCCGGATCGAGCGCAAAGATATCGAACTGCGTCGTCGCGATCAGTTTGCCGTCGACGACGAGCGGGCCGGTTTGGAAACTGGTTTCGTCGCCGGTGTCGTACGCGCATACCTGCTGCAGCTTCGACGCGTTGTCTCTGGTGATCGCGTTCAGTGGCGAGTAGCGGTTCGAGGCGAGATCGCGGTTGTAGCTCGGCCAATCGTCATTGCTCGCGGCGACGGTTGCGGTCAGTGCAAGTACGGCCAACATCCCGAGCATGACGCAACTCCTTTTGCGAAGGCGATCACGCTAGTCCCGCCGGTCGCAACGGCGACTGAATGTGGACCGTCAGGCGACGTTGGTCAGGGCTGTTTGGCGGCGTGTTCCGTCGTCACCGCTTTGCCATTGATGCGCACGTTCGATCCGATATGGACGTTGCTGCTCGCGGCGACGGCTTCTTCCTCGTCATCGTCGTCGTCGGATTGCAGCAGAACATAGCGACGCACGAGCGAATCGTCGCCGGTGAGCGCAGCGATGCTGGCTTTTCGCGACCACCACGAGCTGGCGATCGAGTAGTCGTAATACGAAAGGCCATGCGGCTTGAGGAGTTCGGTTTCGGCCTTGGCTTGCAGCGCGTCGTTGTCGTCGACGTTACGCGACTTCATCGCGCGGCGAAGCTCGACGGCGGTGGCGATGGCGAACGGCGGTTCGAGATGCAGCGGCTGGCTTTTTTCGTACGAGTCAGCGAGCTCGCGCCCGTACGCGGCGAATTTCCCCTGCGTCGCGCGGAAGTATTCGATCATGTAGCGCAACGTCAGCGTGCGGTCGGTTTTCATGCGCGCTTCGAAGGTGTCGGAAGCTTGCTGATATTGCTTTTCGGTCACGTGATTCGCGGCGAATACGCGCGCTTTGTTTTTCTTGCCGGCGGCATCGAGTTGGTTGTCGATGGTCGCGTAAGTGGTCAAGTTGATCTTCTGCACCGGCGCCAGCGCGGCGGCGTCGGGCATCGGCGCTG
Source organism: Rudaea sp. (assembly GCA_036271355.1). Taxonomy (GTDB): domain Bacteria; phylum Pseudomonadota; class Gammaproteobacteria; order Xanthomonadales; family Rhodanobacteraceae; genus Rudaea. Next base: position 4,600 of record DATBAU010000054.1, read on the forward strand.
CGCCGCCCAATGCGTCGGCGAGCTGCGCGTCCTCGATGCTTTTGATTTCGGTGGAAGCAGCGGTGAGCGCATCGGCACCGACCAGCGGCACGACTTGCCGCTGCAGCAACTCCGGCGGAGGCGATAGCTTGGCAATGAGTTGTTCGGCGGCCTGATAGCGTTTCTGGCTGGTCGGATGCGTGCTCAGGATTTCGGCGTGGCTATGCGTTTCGAGTTCGGCGAGCCGCTGCTGAAGCCGCAGCATGCCTTGCGGGTTGTAGCCGGCGGCGATCATCCAGCCGACGCTGAGACGATCGGCTTCCATTTCCTGATCGCGATTGAACTTGAGCGCGATCAGTCCGCCGCCGACGCTGCCAACAGCCGCACCCGCCACCGCGCCGGTGCCTCTGCCGATCTTGGCCCCGACCACGGCGCCGAGGATCGCGCCGAGCGCATGTGCGCCTTCAGCTTTCTTGCGCGCGGCGCGGATGTGATCGGCCTTGTGGTGTCCAAGTTCATGACCGAGCACGGCGGCGACTTCGTCGCGGTCGGTATCGACCATCGCCAGCAAACCTTGCTGCACGACGACAACTTTGTCGTCGCCGACGATGGTCGCGAATGCGTTGACATCGGCGTTCGTCGACCACACGAGCTTCGCCTCGACGCCAGCCTGTCGCTCCATGTCGGCGTAGATGCGTTCGAGTTCGCTGGCTTCGGCACGTAGGTCGGCGTGGGTGGACTGCTTCGCGACCGCATCGACCAGGTAATAGTGAACATCCGCGCTCGCCGCGCGCGAAAAAACGGCGGCGGCCGCGATCATCAAAAAAAGCGCGTTCTTCGACATGCGATCTCCCCGTTCGAACTTCGTATCAATGACTGAAACGAAAAAGAGCGGCCAAACCTGCAAACGGAAGACAATTTTTTTCACGGTTCGAGGGTAGGCCTAAGACAGGCCCAAGTTTTCCGCGAACTTAAACGCCGACACGGACGAGACGCAGCCGCGAAGCGGACATCGCTGCGTTGTCGCGCTATCCCAAGCTGGCGAGCTTCGCCTTGACCAACTCCGACAACTTGCCCATGTCAGTGCGGCCGGCCACTTTCGGCTTCACGGCGCCCATGACCTTACCCATGTCCTTCGCGCTGGCGGCGCCGGATTCGGCGATCGCAGCGTCAATGGCGGCTTCGACTTCCTCGGCCGCCATCTGTTGCGGCATGTAGGTCTGGATCACGCCGATCTCGAATTTTTCCTTGTCGGCGAGATCCTGGCGCGCGGCGGCCTCGAATTGTGTGACCGAATCGCGGCGCTGCTTGAGCATCTTTTCCAGCACGGACAACACCTGCGTATCGTCGAGCATGATGCGTTCGTCGACTTCGCGCTGTTTGATCCCCGCGTTGACGAGGCGGATCACGCCGAGGCGGTCCTTGTCGCCGCTTTTCATGGCGGTTTTCATGTCGTCGGTCAGTTGGGTTTTCAGGCTCATGGCGATATCTTCGGATTCAGGTCGTAGAAACGAAAACGGCCGATTGCGTTGGACGCAACCGGCCGTCGAAGGCGCTTGAAGCGTTGCCGATCAGTACAGACGGCGGCGCTTGGTCACGTCGCGCGACACGCGGCGCAGATGACGCTTAACCGCCGCGGCGGCCTTGCGCTTGCGTTCCTGCGTGGGCTTTTCGTAGAACTCGCGCTTACGCGTTTCGGCCAGAACGCCGGCCTTTTCGCAGGTGCGCTTGAAACGACGCAGTGCGAACTCGAACGGCTCGTTCTCGCGTACTTTGACGTTGGGCATGGGGTCTCCGCTGTAAACTATGCCCGTTTAT
>DATBAU010000055.1:0-1840 GCA_036271355.1 Rudaea sp.
CGAAGCAGCAAGCCGGTAAGTCCGGTAATCGATGATTCAAGGAGTGAGTTATGAAGATCATCACCATCCGCAGCCTCGCTGCCATTCCGCTGCTCATTAGCGCGGCCGTTTCGTTGAGTGTCATGTCCGGCTGCTCGCACAACAGCGCGAACGCCGCGTCGGCTGCACCGCCGCCGCCGACGGTTTCCGTCGCCGAAGTCGTGTCCAAGCCGCTGCGCGATTTCGAAGAATTCTCCGGCCGTCTGGAGCCCGTCACCACTGTTTCCGTGCAGCCGCGCGTGGCCGGTTTCATCGACACCGCGCAGTTCGCCGAAGGTTCGCACGTTAAGAAAGGCGCCGTGCTGTTCCGCATCGATCCGCGTCCTTTCCAGGCCGAGGTCGATCGCCTCGCCGCGCAGCTCAAGCGCGCCCGCACGCAATCGGATCTCGCTGCGACCCAGCACAATCGCGGCGAACTGTTGCTCGCCAAGCACGTCATTTCGCAGCAGGATTTCGACCAGCTGCAAGCCACTTCAGTCGCAAGCCAGGACGACATCAGCTCCGCTGCCGCAGCCTTGGAAGCGGCGCGACTGAACCTCGAATTCACGCAAGTGAAATCGCCGATCGACGGTCGCGCCTCGCGCATGCTCATCACGCCGGGCAATCTCGTGAACACGCAAAGCGTGCTGACGACGGTCGTCTCTGACAATCCGGTGTACGCGTACTTCGATGCCGATGAGCAAACGTATTTACGCTTCGCGCACAAGTCCGACGGCGCGACGATGCCGGTCTACATGGGCCTCGTCGATGAGCAGGGCTATCCGCACGAAGGCAAGCTCGACTTCCTCGACAATCAAGTCGATGCGCACAGCGGAACGATTCGCGCACGTGCGGTGTTCGAAAACACCGACGGCAATTTCACGCCAGGATTGTTCGCACGCATCAAGCTCGTCGGCGGCGCGCCGCGCGACACGATCCTGATCGACGAACGCGCCGTCGGCACCGATCTCGGCAAAAAATTCGTGCTCGCGCTGAAGAACGACAACACCGTCGAATACCGACCGGTGATGCTCGGCGCCAACATCGATGGATTGCGCGTAGTCAACCAGGGTCTGGCCGTCGGCGACGTCATCGTGGTGAATGGACTTCAGCACGTGCGTCCCGGCGCGCCGGTTACGCCGCAACATGTGCCGATGGCGACGGACAACAAAGGTGTCGCGCAGGTCGAAGTCGCGCACATCAAGACCGCGATGAACTGAGTCGTCCCGGATTTTCCGTCTCGTCTTTGCAAACCCGCTCCGACCGGAGCGGGAAAGGCCAAGTCTTCCATGAATCTTTCGCAATTCTTCATTTCACGTCCCGTCTTCGCCGGCGTTCTGTCGACGTTGATCCTGATCGCCGGCTTGATCTCGATGCCGAGTCTTCCGATTTCGGAATATCCGCAAGTCGTGCCGCCGACGGTGGTCGTTCGCGCTAATTATCCGGGCGCGAATCCGACCGTGATCGCCGACACGGTGGCCGGTCCGCTCGAACAATCGATCACCGGCATCGAAGACATGCTGTATCAGTTCTCGCAGGCGACTGCCGACGGCGTGATGACGCTCACGATCACGTTCAAGCTCGGCACCGACGTCGACAAGGCGCAGCAGCTCGTGCAGAACCGCGTCGCGCAAGCAACGCCGAAACTGCCGCAGGACGTGCAGCGCATCGGCGTGACGGTGAACAAATCCACACCCGACATCACGATGGGCGTGTTTCTCACCTCGCCTGACGGCCGCTACGACCTGAATTATTTGTCGAACTACATGATCCTGCACATCAAGGACGAGCTGGCGAAAATCGACGGCGTCGGCGACGTGCA
>DATBAU010000056.1:0-1567 GCA_036271355.1 Rudaea sp.
AGCGGAAATTCGCGCGCAGGAAGCAAATCGACTTTCTCGATCTTGTGCAGCGAACGCTGCGTTTCCGGATCGAAACTACGGATCGATTCGATTTCGCGATCGAACAGCTCGATTCGATACGGTTCGCTGCTGCCCATCGGAAAAATATCGAGCAGAGATCCGCGCACGGCGAATTCGCCCGGCTCGCCGACCTGCGGGACGGCGCGATATCCGGCCGATTGGAGACGACGCTGCTCATCCTGCAGATCGAGCTTCTGTCGCAACGCCAGTTGCAAACTTGATCCGCCGATGAAACTGCGCGGCGCGAGACGTTGCATGAGTGTCGCGACTGGCGCGACGAGCACGCCGCGTTTCAGCGAAGGCAATCGATACAACGCGGCGATGCGTCGCGAAACGATATCCGGATGCGGCGGAAACAGATCGTACGGCAGCGTTTCCCAATCCGGAAAATGCAGCACTTCGATGCTGTCGCCCGCGAAGAATTGCAGCTCGGCTTCGAGCGTCAGCGCGGCATGCGTATCGTGCGTGACGGCGACGACGATGCCGGCGTGCGCGCGCGACGCTTCGGCCAGCACGAGCGCGGTCGCGCTGCCCGGCGGCGTGGTCCAGTAGATGCGCCGCTTCGCATCGCGTGGTAGCGGAGGATTGATAAGTATTTTTTCGTCCATGTTTCACAAAATAGATGCAGCGCCGGAACGTGAACGCACCAGCGCGAGGAAGCGTGCAATTGTAGCCAAACGATCCGCGCCACACGTCTGCGTGATGCGTTCGTGACTTTCGATCTATGTCCGCGGCGCTATTTCACAAGACTTTACGCGCGGTTGGAACGCAGTTTTTTTGCTTTGACGCCATAATGGTCGGCATGTTGAATTCCACGTCCCGACTTCGTCCGAAGCCCGCGAGCGCGCGGCTGTTTTTGCTGTTCGCCGCCGTGCTCGCGCTCGCCGCGTGTTCGGGCAAACCGCCGCCGCCGAAAGAAGCCGCCATACCCGTCGACACCGCCAAAGTGGTGCGCAAGACGGTGCCCGATCTCATTGCCGCGCCCGGTTCGGTCGAGCCGATCGATTCGGTGGCGGTGAAGTCGCTCGTCGACGGTCAGCTTCTCGAAGCGCACGTCAAGGACGGCGACGAAGTCAAGAAAGGCGAGCTGCTGTTCAAGATCGATCCGCGTCCCGCACAGGCCGTTCTCGCACAGGCGCAAGCGGCGCTCGCGAAAGACATCGCCGCGCGCGATCTGGCGAAGGCGCAGCTCGATCGCTACGAACCCGTCGCGACGAAAGGTTTCATCTCTGCCGATCAGATGCAGCAATACCGCACCGCGTACGCGGCGAGCGCGGCGAGCGTGAAAGTCGATCAGGCCAATGTCGAAGCGACCAAACTCACGGTCGGCTACACCGATATTTTCTCGCCGATCACCGGCCGCGCCGGACGCATCCTCGTGCAAGCCGGCAATCTGGTGAAAGCCAACGACACGCAACCGCTGCTCACCATCAACGAGCTTTCGCCGATCTACGTGAATTTCTCGGTGCCGGGCGAATACGTCGACCGCGTGCGCAACGCGCAGGCC
>DATBAU010000057.1:0-6830 GCA_036271355.1 Rudaea sp.
GGCGAGACGCAACATGATCGGCGGCGTATCGCGATAACGCGTCGTGATGTTGAGCTGACGCAACGTGTCGTCCGGCGAACCGTCGCGCCAGTCGGCGAGCGCGAACGTCGTGCGCGGCAAGCTGAGTGCGCTCACTTCGCCGCCGCGCGCGACGAGATTCCGGTATAGAGCGAACACGTCATTACTCGGCTCGACGTGATGATCGGCCAGCAACGCCTGCACCGCGGCGAGATGGCGCGCGACGAATTCCTCCGCCGACACGCCGGCCTTTTTTGCACAAAACTGGTTGCGGCGATGCAGGAAACCCTGGTCGGCGAAATTCACCGAAACCTGACCCGCGTGCAACTTTTGCCACATCGCGTCGGACGAGATCGTATCCAGGTCGAAAGGATGCACGTCGGTGTGCAGCGTGATCGCGGCGAATCCGGCGGTGTCGGCTTGCGCGGTGACGTCGAGCGCGTGCGTCGTCGGTTGATAGCGATAATCGAGTTGCGCGCCCATCACGGGGTCGGACATGCCCATGCTGCGATAGTCGGCGCTGGTCAGCGTCGACACGCCGCATCCGGCCGCCGCGAACGGGACGAGCGTGTTCGCGTCGAACAGTTGCGGATCGATCCACGCGATGGGCGGTATCTGCAGATGCTTGGCCGAGACGTGCAGCGTCGGCGGCAATTCGTTCTCGTGCAGCAGCGAATGCTTGAGCAGCCAGAACAGTCCGGGCGTCTCGAATGTGACCGATTCGGCGCGGTAATTCCGATGATCCGCGCCCTGCGTGACGGATAGGTGGGCCATGGTCACGCTGCCGTCGAGTCCGGCCGAGAGGCTGTCGTACTTGATCTGCGCAAACGGCGCCAACGCCTTCACGATGCGATCGGCATCGTTGCCGACCGCATACCAGGCGAGCAGCTTCACGGCGCCCGCCAGCAAGATCGCGGCAAGCACCAGATTGCGCAGCAGTTTCAGCATCCCAACACGAATCCCGGACACGGCCTTTGAAGTTAGCCCGATTGCGGCCTTGTATCAATGGCCTAGCGCACCATCGCGCCAAGCAGATAGCTGACCGGTCGTGGCCCGCCGCGCCAGGCGACGGCGCCGCAAAAGCCCATCGCGGGTTCGAACGGCACCACCTGCCAAGACCGGTCGCGCGGACCGGCTATTTCGCCGTACGCGTCGAACGCGAACAGCGCGCGGTGCAAACCCGCCGCCAGACCGCCGCCGTCGGCTTTGACCCACGCTTCTTTACACGTCCACAAGCGCAGGAAGGCGATCTGGCGTTCGGACTCGGGCAGTCGCGCCAGTGATTCGGTTTCGTCAGGCGCGAAAAAACGCTGCGCCAGTTCCAGCGCACGTCGCGGTCGGCGCGGGTGTTCGAGATCGACACCGAGCGGCTGAGAACGGCTCACCGCCAGCACCAGTGCGTCGCCGCTGTGCGAGACGTTGAAATGCAACGCATCGCCGTCGACGTGGGCTTTTCCGTGGACGTCGTAACCGACATTTACATCGCCCACGTCGAGATACGCCGCCAGCAGCGAGCGCACGACCGGCGATTGCGCCGCACGTCCTTCGGCCTGCCACTGCGGAAGAAACCACACGTGGATGTCGTCGTGCCCGAGCGCGGGCGGATGTGCGGTCGGCACGAAGGAAGTCACGCGGGCAGCTTAAGTGCGCCGCGCGGGTCGTCAAGCGGTTTCTTCGACACGAGCGCGGGCGCGCGACTAGAATCGAGACGGAATCGATCGTCCGGAGTCGTCCGTGATCAGCGGTTGGGTGCTGTTGCTTGTGTCGCTCGTGTACGTCGGCGGCTTGTTCGCCGTCGCGTATTACGGCGACCGGCGTCCGCTGTATCCGAACCGCGCCTGGTTGCGGCCGCTCGTTTACAGCCTGGCCATAGCGGTGTATTGCTCGTCGTGGACGTTCTACGGCGCGGTCGGCAGCGCGGCCGGCGCGAGTCTTTCCTACCTGCCGATCTATCTCGGACCGATCCTGCTGTTCGTGTTCGGCAGCCGTTTGTTCCGGCGACTCACGCTCGCGGCGAAACAGCACAACATCACCTCGATCGCGGATTTCATCGCGTCGCGTTTCGGCCGATCGCACCGGCTCGCCGCGTTCGTCACCGTCATCGCGGTGATCGCCACGATTCCGTATCTCGCGCTGCAGTTCAAAGCGGTGGCGATGAGCATCGACGCGCTGAGCGGTCGCGGCACCGCCAACTCGCCCGTGCTCGGCGACAGTGCGTTGTACATCTGCGTGCTGCTCGCCTTGTTCGCGATGTTGTTCGGCACGCGGCGCATCGACGCCACCGAACACCATCATGGCTTGATGCTCGCGATCGCCGCCGAGTCGGTGATCAAGCTCGTCGCATTCATCGCGATCGGAATCTATGCGCTGAGCATCGGCGGCGTTTCGTCCGCGCTCGCGCCACCGCTGCACGAACTCCGCACGGAAGGATTGCCACCCGGATTCATCACGCAGACCGTGCTCGCATACGTCGCGATTTTCTGCCTGCCGCGCCAGTTCCAGGTCGGTGTGGTCGAGTGCGAGGACCCGAACGACGTGAACTACGCGCGCCGTCTGTTTCCGGCGTATCTCGTGATCGTATGCGCGCTCGTATTGCCGATCGTCGCCGTCAGCACCGTGCAAGTGTATGCGGACGGCGTTTCGCCGGACACGTATCTACTGTGGCTACCGCTGAGCCATGGCCACACCATTCTCGCCACGTTCGCCTACCTCGGCGGATTCTCGGCAGCAACCGGCATGGTGATCGTCGAATGCGTCGCGCTGTCGACGATGATCAGCAACGACATCGTCATTCCCGCGATGCTTCGTCTGCACGTTTTCGGTCTGGACCAGCGGCCGGACTTGTCGTCGGTGATGCTGAAAACGCGGCGTCTCGCGATCGTGTTTCTGATCGGCATGGCGTATCTGTATTACCGCGCGATCACCAAGAACGCGAACCTCGCGTCGATCGGACTGCTGTCGTTCGTCGCGCTCGCGCAATTCGCGCCGGCGATCGTGAGTTCGCTGTACTGGCGCGGCGCGAGCCGTGTCGGCATCGCGAGCGGGCTGGCCGCCGGTTTCGCGATCTGGTTGTATACATTGTTGCTTCCCAGCCTCGCCGAAGCAGGGTTTATCGGCGACGAATGGGTGCACGCCGGCTTGTTCGACATCGCGTGGCTGAAACCGCACGCGCTGTTCCGGTTGCAAGGATGGGACACGATCACGCACGGCGCATTCTGGTCGCTGCTGGCGAATGTCGGGTGCGTCATTTTCCTCTCGCTGCGTTTCCGGCCGACGGTCGAAGATCGTTTGCGCGCGTCGAGTTTTCTCGATCCGTATTCCGAACGCACCGTGTCGGCCGGCGAATGGCGCGGAAGAATTCCTGTCGCCGATTTGCGCGCACTGGCCGGCCGCATTCTCGGCGAAGTCAATGCCGATCGCGCATTCGCCGAATACGCCGCGTCATCGAATCTGCCGACGACGGGCGCGATCGCCGACCGCGCGTTGCTGCAATTCACCGAACGTCTGCTCGCCGGTGCGATCGGTGCCGCGTCCGCGCGGCGCATGTTGACCAGCGCGTTGCGCGGCACCGGTCTGGATCTGTCCGAAGCCGCGATGCTGCTCGACGAAACCTCGCAGGAATTGCGCTTCAGCCGCGAACTCATCGCCGTCACATTCGAGAACATGAGTCAGGGCATCAGCGTGGTTGATGCAAATCTGTGCATCGTCGCGTGGAATCGGCGCTATCTCGATCTGTTCGATTATCCGGAAGGGTTCATTTACGTCGGACGGCCCGTCGCCGATCTGATTCGTCACAACGCCGCACTCAAACTAATCGGCGGGGGCGTCGTCCAGCAGCAGATTCAACGACGACTCGATCATTTGCGCCGTGGCGAACCGCACGTGTTCGTGCGCGAACGTCCGGATGGACGTCTTATCGAAACGCGCGGCGGGCCGCTGCCGGGCGGCGGTTATCTCACGACGTTCAGCGACATCACCGATTACAAGCGCGCCGAACTTGCGCTGCGCGAAGCGAACGAGAATCTCGAGCAGCGCGTCACGCAACGCACGCGCGAGTTGCGCGAAGCGCTCGTCGCACAGGAAACCGCAAAGCGCGAAGCCGAAGCCGCGAACGCGGGCAAAACGCGCTTTCTCGCCGCCGCGTCGCACGATCTTTTGCAGCCGTTGAACGCCGCGCGTTTGTTCACGTCAGCGTTGCGGCAGCAATCGCTCGATCCGGAGAGTGCGCGTCTGGCGGAACGCGCCGATGCCGCGTTCAAGGCGGCGGAAGATCTGCTCGACGCGTTGCTCGAAGTGTCGCGTCTGGATGCCGGCAAACTCACGCCCGAAGTCGCCAGTTTCGCGCTGGCGGATATCGTCGAGCCGTTGAAGCACCAGTTCAGCGTCGTCGCGGCGGCGCGAAATATCGATTTGCGTTTCGTCGACAGTCGCATGCGCGTGATGAGCGATCCGCAACTGCTGCGCCGCATCTTGCAGAATTTTCTCTCGAATGCGTTGCGCTACACGCGAAGCGGCACCGTGCTGCTCGGCGTGCGTCGTCTGCGTTCGAATGTGCGCATCGAAGTGTGGGATACCGGCATCGGCATCGACGCCGAACAGCAACGCAGCATCTTCGACGAATTTCGTCGCGGTCAGTTCGCATCGCCGTGGGGCGAAAAAGGGTTGGGACTCGGCCTCGCGATCTGCGAGCGCATGGCGAACATGCTCGGGCATCGGTTGTCGTTGCGGTCGTGGAGTGGACGCGGGAGCGTGTTCGCCGTCGAGGTGCCAAGTGCGCCGCCGATGCCCATCGCGCCGACACCGAAACTGCGTGCGCCAGCGCCGGGTATCGTCGGCGGATTGCACGTGCTGTGTCTCGACAACGACGCGGCGATTCTCGATGGCATGCAAGCGTTGCTCACGCGCTGGGATGTCTCGTGCGACACGTGCAGCCGCGTCGCCGACGCGGTGGCGATCGTGCGCGAACGCCGGCCCGACCTGATTCTCGCCGACTACCATCTCGACGATCCGATCGATGGTCTCGACGCGCTCGATTATCTTCGCGCCGCGTGCGACGTGGCGCCGCCCGGCGCGCTCATTACCGCCGATTCATCGCCCGAACTCAAAGCGCGTGCGAAGGAACGCGGATACACGATCCTGCTGAAACCCGTGAAGCCCGCTGCGTTGCGCGCACTCATCGCACAACTCGGACGCGTCGCCGCACGGCGCGCGATGCTCGTGATGGAATCGCTGACCTAACCGGCCGAGTCGATCGTTTCGAGCGCGGGATCGAGCGACAACCGCCGCGCAAGCAGCGCAACCTGCGTACGATTCGACACATTCAATTTGCGCATGATCGCGGTCATGTGCGCCTTGATGGTTGCTTCGGACACATTCAACTCATACGCGATCTGCTTGTTGAGCAAACCTTCGGCGATCATGCCGAGCACGCGGAATTGCTGTGGCGTGAGTTCGGCGACGTGCGCGGCGGCGTGCGCTTCGGCGGATTCGACTTTCGCCGACAAGCCGACCGCTTGCGGAGGCAACCACACGTCGCCTTCCAGCACGCGGCGAATGGCGACGACGATATTTTCCGCCGACGTCGATTTCGGAATGTAGCCCGATGCGCCGTGACCGATCGCGCGCTGGATCACACGCGAATCTTCCTGCGCCGACACCACGATCACCGGCAACCCGGGCTGTTGTCCGCGCACGTGCACCAGCGCGGAGAAACCATTTGCGCCCGGCATGTGCAGATCGAGCAGCAGCAGTTCGGCGTGCGGGTGCGCTTCGATGAGTGTCAGCAGTGCCGCGACGCTGTCCGCGTCGTAGAGATGCGCGTCGGGCAACGCCTGCGTGACGGCGCGGGCGAGGGCGTCGCGAAACAGCGGATGATCGTCCGCGATGAGCACTTCACGCATCGCCGGCTCCTCTGCAAAGTATACAATGCGTCATTTGATCAATCGCTCGTCGACGAGGCTTTTCACGACAGCCGGATCAGCCAGCGTGGACGTATCGCCGAGCTGATCAGGCTGATTCTCGGCGATCTTGCGCAGGATGCGGCGCATGATTTTGCCCGAGCGCGTCTTCGGCAGGCTTGGCGCCCACTGCAGATAATCGGGTGTGGCGATCGGTCCGATCTCTTTGCGCACCCACGCGATGAGTTCCTTGCGCAGCGCCTCGCTCGGCTCGACGCCGGCTTTGAGCGTGACGTACGCGTAGATGCCCTGGCCTTTGATGTCGTGCGGACAGCCGACGACCGCCGCTTCGGCTACTTTCGGATGCGCGACGAGTGCGCTTTCCACTTCCGCGGTGCCGAGGCGATGGCCGGAAACGTTGATCACGTCGTCGACGCGGCCGGTGATCCAGTAGTAGCCATCTTCGTCGCGGCGCGCACCATCGCCGGTGAAATAGTTTCCGGGATACGTTTTGAAATACGTTTCGACGAAGCGATCGTGATCGCCGTACACGGTGCGCATTTGTCCCGGCCACGAATCGGTAAGGATGAGATTGCCTTCGCACGCGCCGTCGAGCACTTTTCCGTCCGCGTTGACGATGGCGGGCGTCACGCCGAAGAAAGGTTTGGTCGCCGAACCGGGTTTCTGATCGATCGCGCCAGGCAACGGCGTGATCAGAATGCCGCCGGTTTCGGTTTGCCACCACGTGTCGACGATCGGACAGCGTCCGTCGCCGACCACGCGCCAATACCATTCCCACGCTTCCGGATTGATCGGTTCGCCGACGCTGCCGAGTAGCCGTAAAGACGTCCGTTTGTGTTTCTTGACCGGTGCTTCGCCTTCGCGCATGAGCGCGCGGATCGCGGTCGGCGCGGT
>DATBAU010000058.1:0-22446 GCA_036271355.1 Rudaea sp.
TTCGCCGCCGCCGTCGTCACGCGGTTCGACAGCGGGCCTTCCGTATCGATGCCGTCGCTGGCGAACAATCCCGACACGATTTGCAGCAGCACGCTCGCCAGCAACACCAATACCGACCATCCGCCGAGCGGATTGTGTCCGACGCTCGGCGCCGCTTTGTTCGACATCAACGAAACCGTGTGGCGCAGCACCGCCGACGGTCCGCGCACGAACGTCGCGAAACGGCTCGTCTGCGATCCGAAGATGCCCCACAGCAGACGAAACACGATCAGTGCGAGCGTCGCGTAGCCGAAACGGAAATGCCATTCCATGTCGAACATGTGGAATTTTCCCGTCGCGTACTGCAACGCGATCAGCACGACGAGCACCCAATGGAACAATCGCGTCGGCAAATCCCAGACGCGCGCGTTCATGCGATGCCCAACCCATCGATCTGCGTGATGGCCGACGCGTCGAAACCCGCCAGACGCGCGAATTCGCGTCCGCGTTCGGCGTAATCGCGGAACTGATCGAAACTCGGCGCGCCGGGCGACAAAACAATCGAGCCGCCGTTCGGTGTGACTTCACGCGCACTCACGAGCGCGTCCGCCAATGTACGCGCGCGACGAAGTACGAATTTCGGCTGCGCGACCGCGCCGAGCGCATTGGCGATGGCTGAGCCGTTCGCGCCCATCGTCACGATGCCCACTGGCGGATGCGACGCCACATAATCCACAAATATACGCCAGCTCACGCCGCGATCGAAACCGCCGACGAGAATGGTCGTCGGCGCCGACAGGCTTCGCAGTGCTTCGACGCTCGCGTAAGGCGTCGTGGAAATGCTGTCGTTGACGTATCGAATGCCGTCGCGTTCGCCGAGTGGTTGCAAGCGATGCGGCAATGGACGAAACGAGTGCACGTGTTCGGACACCGCGATCGCGTCCTCGCCCGCCACTTCGATCGCCGCGAGTGCGGCGCAGACATTCTGCGCATTGTGTTTGCCGGGAATTGGCAACGTCGCGACATCGAGCACACGACGTTGCGCGCGAAGAATTGCGCCGTCGCTCACATGCCATCCATTCTCAGTGCCGAATCGGATCGCATCTTTGATCGCCGTCAACGATGCCGGCGCGACCACGACACGCGCACGCTCGGCGATCCGTAACTTGTCTTCAACGTAACGCTGTGCCGAACCGTGCCAGTCGAGATGTTCTTCGTACAGATTGTTGATCACGGCAACCGTCGGAGCGCCGTCGAAATCGCGCGTCTGGAAACTCGATAGCTCGATCACCCACCAGTCCGGTCCCTGCGGCGGATCGAGCACATCGAGCAGCGGCAGCCCGATGTTGCCGGCGAGCGCGACGCATCGTCCGCCCTTGCGCAGCAAATGCGCGATCAGCGCAGAGACGGTGCTTTTGCCTTTCGTTCCGGTGACACAGATCGTGCGCGCATTCGGATTTTCCGCGAACCACAACGCGCTGGCCGACGTGAACCGAACGCCGCTGACTTCCGTGTACGGCGCTTTGTACGGACTGATGCCCGGCGATTTGATGACGACATCGAATTGCGATAACACTTCCGCATTCGGCGGCGATGTGTGCACCACGACGTGCGCATCGTCGCGCAACACAGCCGCTTCATCGGCATCACAGAAAACGGTGATGGACTGCCCGGCGAAACGGCTGCGAATCGCCTTCAACGCCGCCCGTCCCTCGCGGCCGAATCCCCAGATCGCGACGCGCTTACCGGCGAGATCAGCCAGCTTCATCCACGATTCCGGCGAGACGCGTGGGCACGAAATTCTCGCCATCCGGCGTGAGTAACGGATCGAGTGCTAATTCGCCACGATCGAGCTGCGGCAGAATTTCATCGGCGAATCGCGCAACGAGCGCATCCTCGCGCCATTCCGGCCGCTGACTCAGCGCGAACATCGCCGCGCGCGATTCGCGTCCTTCGCCGACGCACTCAAACGGTTTGTGATCGCGATATTCGAGTAGCGCATCGAATCCCGGCGCGAGCGCGATGTCGTCCAAAAGATTGCGTCCAAAAATGCCCAGTAGTCGCGGCTTCGCCACGAACGGCGCGAGCGCCAGAAACACGAAATGGCACTTCGGGCATTGTCCGCACCAGCGGTCCGACGGCCGTTCGCCGCGAATGCGGAAGTTGCGGTTGCAGCTCGAAAACACATCGTCGTAGCGCGCGACGCGAGCGAAAGCGCGCGTCACCGCGAGTTCCGACAACGGGCGCAGTAGCGAAAAATAATCGAGGTCGGCCGCGACTTCGCGTTCGATGTACGCACGCAAATCGCGCTCGAACGCAATGCCTTTGCTCCACTGATGATTGATTTCCTGACCGTCGTATTCGAGCGTCGCGACCGACGCGGAACGCTCGTTGGAAAACGCGATCGCATCGAAGCCATACAGCACGGCGGCGCAGACAAGAATTGCAGAATTGATCGCGGTCACCGGAATATGGCCGTTGTACGCGCCGAGTTTGTTGTACTCGAATAACTCCGACGCGAGCTGACGTTTGATACTGAGCAGCGGCAATTCCGTCCGTTGCGCACACGCGGCAATCAGCGCCGAATCGCCAACCCAAACAGCCGTCGCCGGTTCGCCGATGCGCTTCAACGCTTCGACGGTGACAAGCGAATCCTTTCCGCCCCCGATGGGCACTAGCGTGCGCCGTGGCAAACCGATCGACGGTGCTTTCGCCGCGGATTTCTCCGTCGACGGAAAGCGAATGCGTTCGCGCAGATCGAGTTTGTTGTGATATGCGAACTCGGCCAATCCGTGTCGATACACGTCGTCCATGAATGACGCCGTCGACGTATCGATCGCATCGCCTACGATTTCGATTCGCGCGGGCACGCCGGCTTTGAAATAGCTGACGCCCGCGATGAGATGCAGCAACCTCAACGCCGCATCGAAAGCGGGTCGACGCGTGTCCGCGATCGGCGGCGCATCCGGAAACGCGATGCGCTCGATCAGATCCGGACCGTTGTCGAACGCGTAGACCAAACGCGCGACGCCGTTGTCGTATTCGTGGCGGACGAAACGAAATGCCTTTGCTTTGCGCGGATCAGCGAGCATCACAGCACAACCTCCCGCGCCGGTTCGCGCAAATTGTAATGCGAAGCCATCGACGCGCCGTACGCGCCGGCCTGCGCGATAAGCAGCACGTCGCCTTCCTGCGTCGGCGGCAATCGGCGATTGCTCCCGAGCACATCACCGGATTCACAAATTGGTCCGACCACTTGCACCAGACCGCTCGCTGCGTCGTCGATACGCGTGAGATTCACGATTTCGTGATACGCGTCGTACAGCGCCGGTCGGATCAATGAATTCATGCCCGCGTCGATGCCTACATAGCGCACATCGCCTTTCGATTTGAGTTGTGTCACGCGCGCGACAAGAACGCCGGCGTCGGCGACGAGATAGCGGCCCGGTTCGGCCCACAGCGCGAACTGCGGATACGCAGTTTTCACTTCGGCGAGCGCGCGTTCGAGTGCAGCGAGATCGAGCGCGTCTTCATCGGCACGCGACGGCACGCCGAGTCCACCGCCGATGTTGAGCTTATGCACGCTGCCGAGTTTTTCCGCCAAGCTGGCCAGTTGCACGTACACCTCTTTCCAGTGCGTCACGTCGAGAATGCCCGAACCCAAATGCGCATGCAGCCCGACGATGCGCACGTTGTTGGCGGCGGCGATGCGACGAAAATCGGATAGTTCATCGAGCGACAATCCGAATTTCGAATTCGCGCCGCCCGTCTTCACCTTATCGTGATGTCCGCGACCATGGCCCAGATCGATGCGCAGGAAAATATCGCGGCCCGCGAATACCTGCGGCCAATGTTGCAGCGTGTGGCTGTTGTCGACCGTCACCGGGATGTTGGACGCGAACGCTTTCGCATATTCGTCGCGCGGCGCGAAGTTGGGCGTGAACAGCAACGAGGCCTTGTCGATTTCCGCTGCGCGTTCTAGTTCGCCGGGCGACACACATTCGAGACCGAATCCTTCACCGACGAGCGCGCGCAGAATGTCGCGATGCGCGTTCGCTTTGATCGCGTAAAACCATCGATCGACGCTCGGCACGCGGGCGCGCAACGCGCGAGCCTGCGCGCGAACGCTGTCGATGTCGTACGCGTAACACGGCGATTGCCGCGATGCGAGTTCGATCAATTCGCCGCGACGCGTCCGCCACCACGGCAGCGCGTCGCGCGCGTCGTTGCTCGCATATAGATCTCGCCAGCGCGGACCGAAAACGGCGCTGTCTTCCACGCGCATCGCTTCGGCTTTGATCAGCAGTTGATGCAATCGCGGCACGAGTCCGTCGGCCGCGTTTTCGTCGACGACGAACGTGAGGTTGAGGTTGTTGGACGATTGCGAAATCAGATGCACGTGCATCGCGCCGAATTCCGCGAGCACAGCCGACAACCGATGCAGCATCGCGCGCATGCCGCGACCGACCAGCGTGACCGCCGTGCACGGCGCAATGACTTTTACGCGGCAGACGCGCGCGAGATCGGTGCACAGCGCCGAGAGCACATCGGTGTCGACGAGATTTTCGGTTGGATCGAGCGACACGGTGACGCTCGTTTCCGACGTGCTGACCAGATCGATCGACAATCCGTGCCGCTTGAAATGTTCGAACACGTCGGCGAGAAATCCGACCTGCTGCCACATGCCGATCGATTCCATCGCGACCAGCGTGAGACCGTTGCGCGAGCTGATCGCCTTGATGCTCGGCGCGGCGTCGATGGCGGTTGCGGCGATTTCGGTGCCGCCGAGTTCGGGACGATTCGTGTCGCGAATCACCAACGGCACGCGCGCTTCGCGCACCGGATTGATGCAACGCGGGTGCAGAACTTTCGCCCCCGTGGTCGCGATTTCCTGCGCTTCTTCGTAATCGAGTTTCGACAACAGCCGCGCCGTCGGCACGTGGCGCGGATTCGCGCTGAACATGCCGGCGACATCGGTCCAGATTTCCACTTTTTCCGCTTTCAGCAGCGCGCCGAAATAGCTCGCCGACGTATCCGAACCACCACGTCCGAGGATGACGGTTTCGCCCGCGTCGTTGCGCGCCATGAAACCTTGCGTGACGAACAGATCGCCGCGCGCAGCGAGCGTGTTCGACATCGCCGCATCGAATGCGGTCGGCACCGATGCGGAAAGATAACGTCCCCATGCGTTCTGATTCGGAATCGGCTGCGCGTGCAGGTGTTCGCGCGCGTCGAGCCAATGCGCCGGAACGCCGGCGGCGTTGAGATGCGCGACGCCGAGCGTGCTCGACATGAGTTCGCCGAGCGCGAGCACTTCGGCCTGCCACGGCAAGCCGGCCGCGTCCGCGCGGGCGTTCGCGACGAGCGAATCCAGACGTTCCAGCCAGTAGCGCATCGGCGCATGGTCGACGAGACCGAGTTCCTCGAACATCAACCGATGCCGCTCGTGGATTTCGTCGCGCACACGTTCGCGCGTTTCGGCATCCTTCGCTTCGGCGATCGACTTCAATTTATCGGTGATGCCGGATAATGCCGAAACCACGATGACAACGCGTTTGCCGCGCTCACGCCATTGCTGCGCGATCGCGGCGATCTTCTGCCAGCGCGCGAGCGAGGAAACGCTGGTGCCGCCGAACTTCAGGACGATCCAGGCGGCGTTGGAACCGGAATGAGACGAAGGCATCACGCCATTGTCCCGCTGCGCTGCGAAATTACAAGTTTCGCGGAAGGCAGAAACGTGGCGAAACGCGGGCGTTCAGCGAGACGCTAACGTTTTCTGCCGTATAGTTTGGATGCCATCGGGCTGCACGGGAACGGAATTTCATGCACACACAACACACGCTGCGCACGAGCGCTTTCAAGCAAGTGGACGTCTTTACGGCCAATCCGATGTACGGCAACGCGCTTGCGGTGATTTTCGACACCGAAGGATTGAGCACCGAGGATATGCAGCGCATCGCGGCGTGGACGAATCTTTCGGAAACGACGTTCGTTCTGGCGCCGACGAGTTCGGAAGCGGATTACCGCGTGCGCATTTTCACGCCGCGCAGCGAATTGCCGTTCGCCGGACATCCGAGCGTCGGCACCGCGCATGCGCTGATCGAATCCGAACGCATCGCGGTGAAATCGAAACTCGTGCAGGAATGCGCTGCAGGTTTGTTGCCGATCGAAGTGACGGGCACGGGAGTCGAACAGCGCATTTTCGTGCGTGCGCCGAAAGCGACGATGCGCACCGCCGAACGCGACGTCACCGCCGAGCTCACGCAAGCGCTCGGCGCATCGCCGACGATGCCCGCGACGGTCGTCAACAACGGTCCGGATTGGCTGCTAGTCGATCTGGGTTCGGAAAACGTCGTGCGCCGACTCAATGCCGACATGACCGCCATCGCGCGGCTCAGCGACGTCGCCATCGGCGTCGCCGTATTCGGACGCGCGAAAAACGCCGGCTACGCGCTTGCCGTGCGCGCGTTCGCGCCGGCCGACGGCGTGCCCGAAGATCCGGTGACCGGCAGCGCGAACGCCGCGATCGGCGCGTTCCTGCTCGCGAACGGCGGATTGAAGGAGGTCGGCGCAAGTTATCGCGCGAGCCAGGGCCGCGAAATCGGACGCGATGGCTACGTCGACGTGCGCGTCGAAGAAAACACCGGCGAAGTGTGGATCGGCGGACAGACCGTCACGTGCGTCGACGGACTGCTCGCGTTGCCGCACGCCTGATTTTCGATTCGATCACTCGCGCTTGAGGCGCAGATCGTTGAATTTGCGGCGTTCGATCAGTTCGACGACGCGCCCGGATGCATCACGGCGGAAAATCAGCAGGTTCTTTTCGTCGTCGCCGCCCATGAAGACGTCTTTCGCGATGGCGTCGAGCGCATGCGCGGGACGATCCGCCTTCGTGCGCCACTGTAGCTTTCCGTTGTCGAGTTCGACGATCCACGCGCGATCCGGCGCGAAGCGATAGCTGCCGACGTAATCGGCAGGATTGATGTCGCGCACATCCAGCGTCGGCGGCACGGTGGGCAGCGTGACGTCGAGCATCGTCGCGAGTTTCCACTCGTCGCCGCGGCGTATATACGTCGCGGTCGAGATGTAACGCACGAGGAAGTGCCGTCCGAAATACGCTTCCTTTTCGTAGTCCTCGAAATCGATCACAGCGGTGTTGCCGTAAACGCGCACATGCGGATCGCGCACGTCGATGCTGCCGACGATGTCCGCGGGAAACGGATGGATGCTGTCGACGATTTCCTTCTTCGTTTGACGGCGGCCGAATTCGTCGGTGACCAGCGCGTCGTCGAGCAACGCGCGCTGCCAGACCTCGGGCTTGCCGTCGCCGACCGCACCCATGAGTTGTTGCGTGAGATCGACGATCTGTTTGCGAACGGCGTCGGTCGGTTCGTCGGCGAGAACGAGCGACGAAAACAGCAACGCGGCGAAAGCGAGCGAAGTGCGCATTGAATAGCTCCGCGAATTCGATGCCGCATCATCGAATCGCGCGGCGCTCGCGCTGAGTGCCGAAGGTCACGCAAATTGTCGGAGGATGTTACGCGATCCGTCAGCGATGGATTTAATCATTCGTCCATTCCTGTTCCGAAGATGTCGTCATCGATCAATACTCTGGCGCCCAACGCAATACGGTCCGAGGTTGTGCCGTCACCGAGTTGTCCTTGGGAATTGCGACCCCAGCAACTCAATCCACTACCAATGTCACCGCATGTTTGAGCGCCGCCTACTGTGCTTAAGTAGGTGCTCAAACGCGTGCTCGTTGGATGCGTCTCAGCGGTCGTCGTTCCATCGCCTAATTGACCGTGCGAGTTGTCACCCCAGCATGTCCCTTCTGCACCTCCGGCAGACGGGAAAATTTCTGCGCATGTGTAACGACCGCCAGCGTAGAGGTTGTTCACGTCCTTCAAATTACCGCTTAGCGCAGTGTTCTGCACGAGCACTGGATAGTTCGCGTTGCCGACAATACTAGGAAAGCCCAGCTGTCCCGCACTGTTGTCGCCCCAGCAAAATGGTTCTTCGTCTGAGGGGTCGGGGTTATAGCTAAGAACGCAGGCATGAAATGCGCCCGCAGTTAACGAAGAAAATGAAGTTCGATTTCCGAGACTGAGCACATCGACTGGTGTTGTACTCAGGTCATAAGTCCCGTTACCCAACTGGCCAATGGCATTGTTGCCCCAGCAGGCTGTCGAGTCGTGCCCGAATTCTCCGTAAGTAGCACAAGCAAATGCTTGACCTAGCGCAAGCGACTCCACATTTGACGGTAATGAGACGGTTACAGGCGTGGCTTGTGCGGTTGCGCGAGTTCCGTTACCTAGTTGTCCAGAATCGTTTGCGCCCCAGCATTTGACCGAACCGTCACGGAGAATCGCGCAGGTAAACGAGGACTGCGCGCTCGAACTGATGCCGACGGCTGTCGAAATACCCGGGACCTGCAGCGCAACAGACGAGCCGCTAACCGACGAACCAAGCTGACCGAGTGCGCCGGATCCCCAACACCATACTGTGCCGTCATCTATGGCTGCGCATGCATGCCGGTATCCGGCCGCGACTTGCCGAACTTTGGTCAAGGGACCACTTGCCGTCTGAACTAGCACACCATAGCTCGTGCCCATGCTGTATCGGCGCGACGAATTGCCGAGTTGGCCGCTGTCGTTACTGCCCCAGCAGTAAACCCGCACCGGGGTTGACGTGAATGTCAGAGCGCACCCGAAGTTGTCTCCCATCGAAGGATAGGTAGGCTGCGGCCAGACAATCGGTACAGGATCTCCCGATTTCGCCAGTGCGAGATCGGTCGCACCAAACAAAAACAAACACGAAATTGCTGCAACTATTTGTAGTAATGCGCGACATCGACCGACAGAGTGGTGACCGCGTACTGCCAAACTTGCGGCTCGCAGAGTGGCGGTCGAAACACGTTCGAAAAAAGTCAGGGAAATCGGATATGGCATGGTGATTCAGTTTTGTGCGGGTTGTTGAGCGAGACGTTATCTCGCCACGGCTTTTGATGAGTGACGCCAACGAGACAACTCGCGGACAATCCGATCCACGCACAACTGTTTTGTTCTGCTGGATAGGAATAACTGGTCACGCGCTGCGGCAGAACTGACGCTCGACAGCGCCACGCGAGTTCGCCATGCTGCGCGCGGGGCAGCTTCAGGAAATCACCGTGTCCGAGCCACAAGCCACCGCAGCACCGGTCACCTATGCGCGATCGCTCGGCGTTTGGGACGCGAGCATGATCGTGGTCGGCGGTGTGATCGGATCGGGCATTTTCCGCACGCCGGGTTCGATCGCGAAGGAAACCGTTTCGTCGTTCGAGCAGATGCTCGCGTGGGGCATCGGCGGCGTGATCGCGCTGATCGGTGCGCTGTGCTACGCGGAACTCGGCACGCGCCGGCCGAATGCGGGCGGCGGGTATGTCTATTTGCGCGAAGCGTTCGGTTTGATCATCGCGTTCGTGTACGGATGGAATTTGCTGGTAGTGAATCACTCGGGGGCGATCGCCGCGGTGGCGACGTTGTTCGCCGATTACGCTGCGAAAGCGATCGGCGTGAAACTCGCCGATCCGCGACCGTTCGCGATCGCGACGATCGTGTTTCTTACCGGCATCAACTGGTTCGGTATTCGCGCGGGGTCGTTGACGCAAAATATTCTGACCGTCCTGAAACTGCTGGCGATCAGCGCGTTGATCGCGGTCGGCTTGAGCGTACACGACGCGCCGCCAGCGCCGCCGCCGCCGCCCATCAATCCGTTTACGATGTTCGGCGCGTTGATGCCGGTGCTGTTTTCTTATGGCGGTTGGTATTACATCAACGACATCGCGGGCGAGTTGCGCGATCCGAATCGCAATCTGCCGCGCGCGTTGATCATCGGCATGCTGCTGGTTGCGGCGTGTTATCTGCTGGCGAATCTTGCTTACCTACTCGTGCTCGGGCATGCGGGACTCGCCGCGAGCGAAACGCCAGCCGCCGACGTGATGCAGCATGTGTTCGGCGACACCGGTGCGCGGCTCATGGCGGCGGGCATCGCGATTTCCACGCTCGGTTTCTGCAACATTTCGGTGATCGGCGCGGCGCGCGTGTTTCAGGTGATGGGATCGGATGGCGTGTTCTTCCGCGTCGCCGGACGTTTGCATCCGAAATGGCGTTCGCCGAACGCCGCGCTCGTGATGCTCGCGGTGTGGGCGAGCGTGCTTGCGTGGTCGGGCACGTTCGATCAATTGCTGAATTATTCGACGGTCGGCGACTGGCTCGGCATCGCCGCCGTGATCGGAACGTTGTTCTGGTATCGCCGGATGCGACGCGATGAACCCGCACCGTTCAAGGTACCGCTATTCCCGTGGCTGCCGGCATTTTTCCTGATCGTCGTCTTGTGGATCGTGGCGATGACGATCTGGCAAAGGCCGTTCGACGCAGGCATGGGCTTGGTGATCACGCTCGTGGGTCTGCCGGTTTACTGGTTCTGGTCGTGGCGCCGGAAAAGCGTTGTCGTCGCGGCCAATCCTTGACTTTGTTTTTCGAGGCAATCAGGCACAATAAGCTCGGTCTCATCACGAGTTAGTCATGCCCGACGATCGAGCGCGTCCATCACCCGACGATCAAGTCCGCCACGCCAAGCCGACGCCGGTTCCCGCCGTCGCGCCGAGCGCGTCGGAGAAGACGCTGCCGCTGCGCATCAACGGCCGTTCGTACTATCACGAAGGCGCGCCGGACATGCCGTTGCTGTGGTACCTGCGCGATGTGCTGCGGTTGACCGGCACGAAGTTCGGATGCGGCGTCGGCTATTGCGGTGCGTGCACAGTGCTGATCGACGGCAAACCGCAACGTGCGTGTCTGACGCCAGTGAATACGCTGGCGTCGAGCAATGTGGTGACGATCGAAGGATTGGCGGGCGCGAGTTTGCATCCGTTGCAGCAGGCGTGGATCGACGAGGACGTCGCGCAATGCGGCTATTGCCAGGCCGGACAGATCATGGCGGCGGCGGATCTGCTCGCGCGCATTCCGCATCCGAGCGACGACGACATCGACAAGATTCCGAACCTGTGCCGCTGCGGCACGTATCCGCGCATCCGCAAGGCGATCAAGCGCGCGGCCGATGCGATGCGCGACGTCAAGAAATGAAACGCCGCACCTTTCTTTCGGTGTCGTTGACGACCGCAGGCGCGCTGCTTGTGCGCCTGCCCGCGCGCGCGCAGGAGGAATTGCCGTATCTCGGCGCGCGCATCGAACCGCAGCAAGTGGGTCCTTTCGTACGCATCGAGAAAAACGGCGATGTGATCATCGGCGCGCGCAGCACCGAACTCGGCCAGGGCGTGAAGACGTCGCTGCCGATGCTGATCGCCGAAGAACTCGACGTGGACTGGAATCGCGTGCGCGTCGAGCAGTTGCCATACGGCTATATCGATACGGACAAAGGTCCGTCGGACAAATACGGCGCGCAAGGCGCGGGCGGCAGCGACAACATTCCTTCGTCGTGGACCGAACTGCGCGGGGCGGGCGCGGCGGCGCGCGCGATGCTCGTGCAGGCTGCCGCGCAGACGTGGAACGTTTCGTCCGAAACGGTGCGCACGCAAGCCGGCGTGCTGATCGCGCCTGATGGACGACGCGCGACGTACGGCGAAATGGCCGCGGCGGCCGCGTCGATCGATCCGCCGCAGAATGTGCCGCTTAAGAATCCCGATCAGTTCACGATCATCGGCAAGCCGACGAAGACTGTCGACGCGCGTGACATCGTCACCGGCCGCGCGGAATTCGGCAGCGACGCGTACGTCGCCGACATGCTCTATGCGGTGATGCTGCGCTGTCCGCATCTCGACGGCGGCATCGAGAAAGTCGACGACAGCGAAACGCGCAAAGTCGCGGGCGTGAAGGATGTCATCGTCATCAACGGGCCGAAACCGGACGAGCCGTTCGACGGCGTGCTCGCGACCGGCGTGGCCGTGATCGCGGAGAACACGTGGGCGGCGCTGAAAGGACGCGAGAAACTCAAAGTCGATTGGAGCGCGGGGCCGTGGGCGAACGAATCGACCGCCGCGCTCGTCACGACGGCGAATGCGCTGCTCGAAAAAAACACAGGCGGCATCGCCGTGCGCAACGACGGCGATATTCTGAAAGCGCGCAAACAGGCCGCGTCGAAACTGGAGGCGCGCTATGAAATGCCGTTCCTCGCGCACGTGCCGATGGAAACGCTCGGCGCGCTGATTTCGGTCGAGCCCGACAAAGTGCTGCTGATCGCGTCGCTGCAACAACCCGGACGCGCATCGATGATCGTCAATCAGATCACCGGCGTTGCGCGCAAGGACATCGACATTCGACTGACACGCGTCGGCGGCAGTTTCGGACGTCGGCTGAAAAACGATTTCGTCGCCGAAGCGGCGCTGATCGGCAAGGCGGTGAAGAAGCCGGTCAAACTTCTTTGGACGCGCGAGGACGATATCCAGCACGATGTCTATCGTCCGTTCGGCGTGCATGCGCTCGCGGCGACGTTCGACAGGAAGAAAAAAATCACGAGCTGGTCGCACCGCTGCGCTGCGACACCGCGCAATTACCGCGACTCCGGAATGAAAAACGATCCGCTGTACATCGGCTGCATCGAGCCGGACGATTTTCCCGCCGGACTCGTCGCGAATCTCGAGAAGACATTTTTCCCGGTGAGTTCGGGCATGCCGCGCGGCTGGTGGCGCGGACCGATCCATAATTTCCACGCGTTCGCGGTGCAGAGTTTCATCGACGAGATCGCGGTGACGACCAAACAGGACGCGGTGCAGATTAGGCTCGATCTGCTCGGCGAACCGCGCAAGCTGAAGTTCGAAGGGTCGGACAATCCCGGCTTCGATACGGGGCGTCTGGCGAATGTGTTGAAAATCGCCGCCGACAAAATCGGCTGGGCGGGGAAGCGCAACGACGGTCACGGCGTCGGCATCGCCTGTCATTTCACGTTCGGCGGTTATGCGGCGCACGCGTTCGAAGTGTCGGTATCGGGAACCAATCTGATCATCCATCGCGCGGTGTGCGCGGTCGATGTCGGGCGCGTGGTGAATCCGCTCGGCGTCGAGGCACAAATGATGGGCGGGACGATCGATGCGGTTTCCGCGGCGCTCAATCTCGCGATCACGGTGAAGGATGGGCAGGTGCAGCAGCACAACTTTCCGGATTATTCACCGCTGCATATGGCGCAGGCGCCGCAGAATGTCGAGGTGGTTATCGTGCCTTCGACGGAATCGCCGAGTGGCGCGGGGGAGATTGGCGTGGCGAGTGCGGCGCCGGCGCTGGCTAATGCGATTTATGCGGCTACGACCGTCAGGGTGAGGAGGTTGCCGATTATGCCGGAGCTGAAGCGGATGCTTTGAGGCTGTTTGTCATTCCCGCGTGCGGGAATTCAGCGACTTTGCTTTTGATCTTCTTCTTTAGAGCAGAGCTTCCGCCGCAAGCGGCGGGTAACTTTTTGCTCAACGGCAAAAAGTCACCAAAAAACGTTTTTGATTGTGCTCAGAGTCTGTTGTCCGCAGACAGCACGTCCGTGCTGCTGGCTGCGGACCGCGCGCATCCCTGCGCGCGATCACCCTCGCTCCAACTTGCAGGTGACCGGTATCAAGCTTCTTGTAAAAGATCACTGCACGCCGTGCTCTCGCGGAGGGCCTGCAAGAGCACGGCAAAGATATTGCTCTTAGATCTCACCGCCCTTGGCTTCGTGCCGTCCAGAGTTTCAAGAAGCTTGATACCGGTCGCGCGCAGTCTGCTACGACGATGGTCGCGCGCAGGGATGCGCGCGGTCCGCAGCCAGCAGCACGGACGTGCTGTCTGCGGACAACGCCCATTGCGAGAAAAAGAAACGTTTTTTGGTGACTTTTTGCCGTTAAGCAAAAAGTTACCCGCTGCTTGCAGCGGAAGCTTTTGCTTGAAAAAATATTCAACCCGCCGAAAGGACAGCCGAACGAAAGCTAAGCCGTCAAATCTTCGGTTTCTTCAAGCGAGCCCCTCTAAAATACCGAACCCGCAAATCGAGATTGCGCTGACTTTTCCCAATGTATACAAATTTCGTCGACGGCCATATCGGCTGCTGCAGCGTTTCGGCAAATCGCGCATTCTCCAATTCAAGCAAAACGCCGACGCATGGATACTTGTTCTCGCGCGCATACGCTTCGAGAACCTCCGCCGACCGCGCGAGCACACGCAACACCAACCGCGTTCCGCGCCATTTCTTGCCGACGAAACAACGGAAGTAGTACATCGGCTGGCCGAGCCGTGGCAGCGTCATCGGAAACGCGGTGCTCACGGCGGCGACTTCACCCTCGGCCGTCTCGGCATGCAGAATCACCTGCCGCAAACGCTCGTCGGCTTTCACCTCGTTCGCGAGTGCGCCTTCGGCTTTCCAAAATTCGACGACCTTCGCGTCGTCGCCGGCGAGTTCGCTTTTTTGCCAATGGGTAACGAACGAAAACGCCGAATCGGTCATGTCGTCTCGCTTTGCGCGGCGGGCTCC
Source organism: Rudaea sp. (assembly GCA_036271355.1). Classification (GTDB taxonomy): domain Bacteria; phylum Pseudomonadota; class Gammaproteobacteria; order Xanthomonadales; family Rhodanobacteraceae; genus Rudaea. Next base: position 14,461 of record DATBAU010000058.1, read on the forward strand.
GCCGGGGAATAGCCGGTACTGGGAATCTGCTCGACGGGCGGCGGCGAGAACGCCACTTCCTTGAGCGCCTTGTCAGGCAGCGCATACGAATTGCCGAGCAGATCGCCTTCGTGGACGATTTCCGGAAACAGCACGCCGCGCACGGCTTGCACGGCGAAAATTTCCTGCACGCCGCCAGTGAATTTCAGGAATGCGATGGTCTTGCCGGTATGGATGTGCACGGCCCACACACCGCTCAGGCGTTCGGCGTTGTCGTCGGTAATCGGGATGTCGGTGAACGGCGTCGTGCCGCGCAATTGCGACAAGCCGATGAACGCGATCGGTCCGATGAAATCGATGCCGCGGCAAAAACCCGGCACGCGCGCGACGTCGGTGCGTTCGCCGGTTTTCAGATCGACGGTGCACAGCGCGCCGCGTCCGGATTCGAGGACCCAGAGACGGTTGTTGTACCAGCGCGGCGAATGCGGCATCGACAATCCGCGCGTGACGATGCGGTTCGTCGTTACGTCGACGATCAAACCGCCGTCGCGTTTGTTCGCGCGCCAGCCTTCGCGCGTATTGGTTTCGCCAAGCGCGCTCACGTAACGCGGAATGCCGTTGCGCATCGCGAGGCCGTTCAGATGGCAGCGATCTTCCGGCGCGTAATGACTCACGAACTTCGGCCGCCAGCGCGGCACGAAACTCGATTTGATGTCGAGCGTGCACAGGCACGAGAACATCGTGTTGACGAACCAGACCGCGCCGTCGGCATCCCACGCCATTTCGTGGATGTCGATGTGGCCGGTGATGTGTCCGCGACGCGCCATGTACACCGCGTCGTGGCGCGGCGGATTCTGCAAACGCGCCGCCACGTCGGGCATGTTGCGGAATTCGACGATCTCCATCAGCGAGCCGAGCATCAGCCGTTGCTGATCGGCCGCCATGCCCATCGGACGATTGAACGAACGGAAATGCGTGTTGATCGAATCGCCGTCCGGACGAAGGATGACTAGCTTGCCCGCCTGATACGTGCTGACGAGCAGGCAGCCGCCGAGTTCGCGCAGTAGATCGGGAAAGTTCGAGGTGTGGACGCTGCCGAGCACCTGCTCGACGGATTGCGGCGGCGGCGCGAGGTGCCCCGGCGCGTAGCCCTGGCCGATCGGCACGGGCGCGTCTTCGGCCGGAACCGGCGTTTCATTCTCGGGCGACATCGTCATGCCGCGATTGTCGCCCATTCCGCATCGCTACAAAAGCCGACGCGGCAATACGGATTTCAGAACAACAGCGATGCCATGCGGCGGCGGTACGTTCCGACCAGATCCTCGTCGTCGATGATGCTGAAGGCGGCAAGCAATCGTTTCTTGGCCTGTCCGTCGTTCCAGTCGCGCTTGGTGCGCAGGATGTGCAGAAATTCATCCAGACCCGCTGCCGTGTCACCCTCGACGAGCAAGCGAATGCCGAGCAGATCGTGCGCGTCGAAATCATTGTCGTCCTTCGCGATGCGCGCCCGCAGCGTCGCCGCGTCCGGCGCGTCGTTGAGCTGGCGCGAGAATTCGATCTGGTTGCGCAGGCGGCGCGCTTTGGCATCTTCAGCGAGATTCGCCGGCAGCGAATCGAGTTCGGTTTGCGCGGCGTCGGCAAGTCCCGCGCGCAAATAGGCGAACGCGAGATCGAGTTTGATCTCCGCGCGATCCGGCTGGTGCGTGAGTTCCTGCTGCAGGCGCGCGATGGTCTGTTCGGGGGTCTCGGCGGATGGCGGCGCTTCCGGCACCGGCACGTCGCCGTCAGCGGGCTGCACATGACGCTGCAAGAATTCGCGCACGGCCGATTCGGGCACCGCGCCCATGAATCCGTCGATCATCTGGCCGTCCTTGACCAGTACCACGGTCGGCAGACTGCGGATGCCGAACACGCTCGCGAGTTGCATCTGCGCGTCGGTGTCGACCTTGGCGAGCTTGACCGCGCCGTTGTAGCTCTCGACGACTTTTTCCAGGACGGGCCCGAGCGTCTTGCACGGCGCGCACCACGCGGCCCAGAAATCGACGAGCACGGGCGTCGTCAGCGACGCCTGAATGACGTCGGCCTCGAAATTCGCTTCCGTGGCGTCGAACACCAGCGATGGTTCCAGCACGATTGTGTCCTTGAATGAATGCATCGGCTCTAGGTCGGGCCGTTCATCGAGGATATCAAGAATGCTGTCGCGCGCGCCGCCGCCGCGCTAAGCTTCCGGCGTCCTTGACGCAGCGAGCCGATGACGCCTACCGAAATTCCCGCCGAGATGTCGCCCGCACTGTTCACGCGGGTGTATCAGGAACTGCGCCGCATCGCGCGCAGCCAGCGGCGATCGGTCGGTAGTCCCGCCACGCTCGATACAACCGCACTCGTGCACGAGGTCTACATCAAACTGCATGCGACGACGGAAGCACGCTCGATCGATCGCGTGCATTTCCTCTCGCTCGCCGCGCGCGCGATGCGGCAGATTCTCGTCGATCACGCGCGCGGACGTTCGCGCCTGAAACGCGGTGGCGCGGTCACGCTGACCGGACTCAACGAAAATTCCGGCAGCGAAGCGGCGGAGATGGTCGATCTCGTCGCACTCGACGATGCGCTCGCGCGGCTGAGTGAAATGGATCCGCGCGCGGGACAACTCGTCGAATGGAAAGTGTTCGGCGGACTCGAAATCGCCGACGTCGCGCGTTTGCAGAACCTGACCGAGCGCACGGTGTTCCGCGACTGGCGCCGCGCGCGCGCGTTTCTCGTGCGCGAACTCGGTCTGGATCACGCGCTGGAATAGCGATGGAAGCGGCGCACTGGCAGCGCGTGAGTGCGGTGTTCGATCGCGTGGCCGACGCGCCCGCCGCGGAACGCACCGCGCTACTCGATGAATTGTGCGGCGGCGATGCGGCGTTTCGGCGCGAGGTCGAACAACTGCTCGCCGCCGACGAAAGCGGCCCGCGTTTCGACGACAGCATCGACGCCGCGCGCGGCGACGCGGCGCTCTCGTGGGTCAGCAACGACGATCGCGAAACCACGCACGCGCGTGTCGGACCGTGGCGCGTGCTGCGCGAACTCGGACGCGGCGGCATGGGCGTCGTGCTGCTCGCCGAACGCGCCGACGGCCAGTTCGAACAGCGCGCGGCGCTGAAGATCATCAAGCGCGGCATGGATTCCGAAGCCGTGCAAACGCGCTTCTTGCGCGAGCGTCAAATTCTCGCGCGGCTCGAACACCCGCACATTGCGCGCCTGCTCGACGGCGGCATCGCCGACGACGAACGCCCGTATTTTGCAATGGAATACGTCGACGGCGAACCGCTGTTGCGCTACGCGGCGCAATGCGAACTGAGTCTGGAAAAACGCATCGCGTTGTTCTGCGACATCTGCGCGGCGGTGCAGTTCGCGCACGGGCAGCTCGTCATCCATCGCGACATCAAACCGTCGAACATTTTGATCACCGCCGACGGTGAAGCGAAGCTGCTCGATTTCGGCATCGCGAAACTGCTCGACGATTCGGTCGGCGCGACGCAGACGCTCGACGTGCAACACCGTCCGCTCACGCCCGCGTACGCCGCGCCGGAACAGTTGCGTGGCGAACCGGTGAGCACGGCGACCGACATCTATTCGCTCGGCGTAGTTCTGTTCGAATTGTTGACGGGAAAGCGTCCGTACGATCTGCGCGACGATGCCGACCGCGATGCCGCGCGCAATGTGTTCGACGCGACGACGACCACGCCGCTGCCGAGCCGCGTCGTCGACGACACGGCTCCGGCAAGCGCGCGCACGCTCCGTGGCGATCTGGACACCATCGTCGTCACCGCGATGCAGCGCGATCCGTCGCGACGTTACGCGACCGCCGATCTGCTTGCACGCGATCTGCAGCGCTATCTCGCCGGACAGCCGATCTCGGCGCGGCGCGACAGCGTCGGCTATCGGTTCGGCAAATTCGTCGACCGTCATCGCACCGGCGTCGCGGTGGCGGCGTTCGGCATCGTCGCATTGGTCGCCGCGCTCGTGTTCGCGGTGTGGCAGGCGCACGAGAAATCGCAACAGGCGCTGATGTCGCAACAGGTGACGCAATTCCTCGTCGGCATTTTTCGCGGCGCGGATCCGTCGGTTTCGCGCGGCTCGAACGCGACGGCGAAGGATCTGCTCGATCAAGGCACGGAGCGTTTGCGTTCGGACGCTAGCGTCGAACCGAATGTGCGTGCGCGTCTGCTGTCCACCGTCGCGATGACGTATGCGGATTTGGGTTTGTACGATCGCGCCGCGTCGCTCGCCGAAGAATCGCTCGCGCTGCGGCGAAGCATCGGGGCGCCGCCGGCCGACATCGGCGACAGCCTCGATGCACTCGGCCGCATCGATCGGCTCAAGGCCGATTTCGCCAAAGCGGAACCGGCGATTCGCGAAGCGGTTTCGATCCGCCGCGCCGTGTTGCCCAGCGGCGATCCGCTGCTGATCGAGAGCCTCGACAATCTCGGCAATCTGCTTAGCGAAAAGGGCGATTTCCAAGCCGCTGCGGGCACGTTTCGCGAGGCGTTCGAATTGTCCGAGCGCCACTTCGGCCAATCGTCGCCGGAAACCGCGCGCTATCTCGACGACTACGCGACGGATCTCGACAATCTCGGACGACGTCCTGAAGCCGAAGCGTTGTATCGCCGCGCGCTGCAGATCCGCGAAACCAAACTCGGTCCGGCCGATCCGGATCTTGCGATATCGCTCATCAACCTCGGCACGTTCCTCGACAACCAGGGCAACTACGCCGAGGCGATACCCATGCTCGAACGCGCCGACAAGATTCGTCGTCGCGTGTTCGGCACCGAACATCCGCTGACCGCATCGGCGGAAATTTCTTTGGCTGGTGTTTATTCGTCCGTCGACCGCATCGACGACGCGCAGAAACTGGCCGAGCACGCCATTGCGGTGTTTCGCCGCAATCTGCCCGACGACCATCCGAAGATCAGCGAAGCGTTGAACCTTCTCGGCATCCTGCAGGTGTCGCGGCGCGACTTCGCTGCCGCCGTGCCCGTGCTGCGCGAAACGATGCACCGATTCCAGCAACGGATGGGCGTCGATCATCCAGACACGCTGACAGCGGAAAACAATCTCGCTTACGCGCTGGTGCGCGACGATCTTCTCGACGAAGCGGAGACACTGTTGCGCGAAGTCATCGCACGCGAGCGGCACGACAATGGACAGCCGTTACTGGTGACGGTGCGCGAGAACCTCGCGATGGATCTGGCCTTCGAGCACAAATACGACGAAGCGGTTTCGTTCGCGCGCGATGCACTGGAGATCGCGCGCAAGAATTCCGGCGAAGAAACCGCGCCGGTGGCGATCGCGCTGCGAACGCTCGCGACAGTCGAGGAGAGCAAAGGCGACGCGACCGCTGCGGAAACGCATTTCCGCGCCGCTTACGATCTCGGCGAGAAACTGCATGCGCAACACATCAGCGCTTCGTATGAATGGAAAGTTCCGTTGGCCGATTTCCTCGTCGGTAAAAAACGTTGCGACGAAGCGTTGCCTCTCTTGCGCAGCGCGAAGACCGATCGCGAAGTGGAGCACGACGAGGACGTCATCGGCGCCTTGATGATCACGCTTCTGATCGACGCGTGCGAAGGCACACGCGATTCGGCGGTCGATCGCGAGACGGTCGACGCGCTGCGCAAGATACGGGCGGTCGACAAGGAGCTTTTTCCGACCTCCGCGTCGCTGCTGATTTCCTCCGCGCACAGATAAAACGCGTCGTTCTGGAAGATCGCGCCCCCCGCATGTCAGTGCGCGGGACTCGACGGCGTAATTGCTCTCAGACTCCGAGGAGCATTGCCATGAAAGTTCGTCGAAATGGACTGATCGCCGCACTGGCGTCCGGTTGCGTCGTGCACGCTGCCGGTTGCGTCGCGCAATCCTGCGCGTCGCCGCAATTCATGCTGCCCGACGTGACCTACACCATCGACACGTGCAGCAACGGTTTTTCGCTCGCGTCGGTGTGCGGCGGGACGACGCTGACGGGCCCGGCGATCGCGTTCACGTTGTATCTGCCTTACCCGCAAGGCGCCGAGTTTCTCTCGGTGACGCCGACATCGGGTTCGCCGCAGTTCGATCCATTGCTCGCGGTGGAAAGTCACACGTGCGGGACGGACTCGGCATGCCCGCTTTTCGCGGACAACGCGGGCGCGGGAGGCCAAGAGGTGATCGATGTCGGCACGCTCGACAGCGGCGTTTACTACGTCGTCATCAGCACCGAAGCGGGCACGCCGACCGAATGTGGCGCAGCGGACGTGATCGTGCAAAGCGGACTCGGCGGCAACGACGACGACGGCATTTTCCGATCGGGTTTCAACTACTGATCGCGCACCGCGCGAGGCGCTGCGCGTCGTCGTTCTTATTCGAACCCGTCGGCGAAGATGCGGTCGCTCAGTACCGGACTCGTCACGCGGCCGATCGATCCGTTTCCGGCACCGGTGCTCGCGTAGCTTTCCGCGCGCAGATAAAACGGCGGTCCATCGAAATTGTACGGTGCGGTGATGCGCCATCCGTTCGTTATGCGCGCCATCGTGCCGACGTTCGTGTAGTTCACGCCATCGGTCGAATACTCGAGCATCGGTGCAGCGCCGACTTCCGCACCACCGCCAGTGCGCGTCCACGTGACGATGGAACTGCCGCCCGATGCCGTTGCCGTCAGCGACGACGAGCCCGCATCGTTGCCGAGCACGCGTGCCATGTATTGACGCGCCGTCCCGTTGGCAAACGAAAAGTTGCCGATGGCGACGATGTCACCGTTCGCTTCTGCGGAAATGCCGTAGACGTAACCGTTTTCGTCGGTCGGATTGAAGTTGAAGTGAAGATCGGCGAACGCCGTGTCGAGCGTGCCGTCTGCGTTGAGTCGCGCTAGACCGTGATGCCCTTGTCCGTTCGCGGTTTGAAAAATGCCGGCGATCAGCAATTTTCCATCGGGTTGCAGCACGAACGAATCGATTCCACTGTCGAGCGTTGCTTCGTGCACCGACAGCGCGATCGGCGTGCCGGTGGCGGAATACTTGAAGATTTCGTCGTTGCCGCTGGCGTTGACGTAGATACTCCCGTCAGGCGCGATTACGATCGACGCGACCAGCGGCGTGATGCTGCCGCCTGGAAACGACGCGTTGAGCGCGCCGCTGCTCGTGAACTGCGCGAAATACGATTTCGACGTGTTGCCGACCTTCGTGAAGTACCCGCCGACGAGCACGTTGCCGTTGGACTGCACGGCGATGTTCCGCGCCGGACCGCAGCAGAGCACGCCGGGAGTGAAGTGCGTATCGAGCACGCCGGTGGCGCTGAAACGTGCGATGTAAGTCTGCGTGAAATTCGGCGACAGGCCGAACGTAAAGTCCCCCGCAACCAGTACCTGACCATCCGGCTGCAGCGCGATCGCGAACACGATGTCGTTGAGATTCGTGTCGGCGAAACTCGTATCGGTCGATCCATCGGCGTTGAGCCGCGCGAGATAGTGACGCGTGTTGGTGCTGACCGCGTCGAAGTCGCCGCCGACCAGGATTTTTCCGTCGGGCTGTACGGCTACGGCGTCGATATTGCCGTTGACCAGCGGATCGGTGAATGTCAGGTCGACAGAACCGTCGTGATTCAATCGCGCCAGCCGCGTGCGCACGGTACCGCCGACTTCGTCGAAATTTCCCGCGACCAGGATTTTTCCATCGCTCTGCAACGCGACGGTCACCGGTGGCACCTCCGGCTCCGGATTGAACGCACCATCGATCGATTGCGCGAATGCGTCGACACCGACGATCGCCGTTGCCGCTATCAGCCAAGTGCAAATTTTCATCGTCCACCTCGTTCCGCCGCGATAGCGGTTCGAGGTGGGTTACGTCATAGCAGCGCGATTGCTGACAAAACGGCTCAGTAGCCGGAAAGTTCCTCGCCCTCCGCCGTGGCCGGCGGCGGCGCGTCCACATCGGCCAGCGGCGATTGCGCCTGACCGTTGAGTTTGTATACTTTTCCTTCCTTCATGACGAA
>DATBAU010000059.1:0-7731 GCA_036271355.1 Rudaea sp.
CGACAGCAGCTTGTCGCCCTGCTCGGCCGCGAATTGCCACATCGCCGGCCATTGTTCGCAGGCATCGGCGAGCATGTCGAGTTCGCTGCTCAATGCGCGGGCGCAACCGGCGGCGTCGAGATCTTCCGGCCAGTCGCCGAGACGCGGCGGCGTGCGCGCGAGCAATTCCTTCGCGTTCGATTGGACGATGGCGCGCGCGTCGGCCGTCCAGTAAACGGGCGCATCCGGCACGCCTTCGATCTGATGCTGGACGCGGTCGATCAAATCAGCGCGGACGAAGCTCAAGTATTCGCGCAGATGCGTCACGCGATCGGCTTCGCTTGCTTGCGCGAGATCGCGCATCACGCCGCCGAGGAACGGCAGGCGTTTGGCCGGATCGGCGGTGTTGAACAAACCGAACTGACGCGCGACGAAATCGCGCATGTAGTGATTCACGCGCGGCAGGTACGCGGCGAGCGTTTTGTCGGAGCGGCGGCGCGAACTTTCCTGCACGTGGCCGATCGCTTCGGGCATGTCGAGCGCGAGCGTGTCGGGATAGCAAAAGCGCATGAGCGCGCCGGCGTAGCCATCTTCGCCACGGCCGACGGGATTGGTACACGGCAACATGCGGCTGTTGTCGACGAGGAACGGCGTGAAGTTCACCATCGACATCACGCGCGCTTGCGACACGGTGTGCCACGCGTGCTGCACTTCGACGTTGCGCTGATACGTGCCGCGCTCGGCCCAGAGGTGCGCGCGGCTTTCCGGATCGAGCTGATACAGCCAGAGCGCAGTTTCCGTGCGCGAGCTGCCGTACGAGCCACATTGCGTGGCGATGATGCGCGCTTTTTCGTTGAGCGTGTCGAGACGTCCGAGATTCATGCCGCGCAGTGATGTGCGGTCGAGCGGATAGCGCGACTGGATCACCGCGCCGAGATTCTGTCCGCAACTTTCCATGTGCAGCGCAAACGGATCGGCGGTGACTTCGTCGCCGGACGCGAACGCTTCTTCCATGTTGGCCGGGAAACGCGCGAACGCGAGCGCGTCGGGATTCGGATTCAATCCGTCGCGCGCGAAATCCGGACGACGCAGCGGCAGGACGAGATCGTCGTCGAGCACGGCCATGCGCGCGCCGGCCGACAGCAGAAGCGCGAGATTCCATCCGCGACCGCCGCCGAAACGTTGCGCGTGCGGATGAGCATCGCGTTCGAGCAAACGCGCGGCGGTTGCTTTCGCTTGCGGATGCGCTTTGCTGATGCGTTCGATCAACTTGGCGCGTTCGGCGCGGCCGACGTAGCTGGTTTTGCAGCCGGTCGTGCGCGCGAATTCGCGCAGCAGATCGCGCTGTTCGTTGATGTTGGCGGCGAGGCCGGAATCGTCGAGCAGAACGTAGCGGCGTCCGGCCTGGTGCGTGCGTTCGTAATCGGTCAGCGATTTCAGCAGACGGCTCAGCGATTGCGGACGATCGCACGCGCGGATGAAAACGGCACGCAGATCGGCGGGAGCGGTCGCGGGTGCTTGCGTGAGTCGATCGACGAAAGCCTGATCCGAAACCAGCAAGCCACGCTGAAGCAGGCTTTCCAGAACGCGTTTTACCGCGTCCTTTTTGCCGACCAATCCGGTGATGGTGGACTGGACGCGCGTGGTGTGATCGTCGAGCGTGCGGAATTCGCGGCACAGGTCCATCGCCTGCAAAACCTGGAACGTCATCACGTGCGGTTCGCCGGTGCGGCGCACGATGAAGATGCATTCCTGACTCGACAGCGAGGCGACGATGCCGTCTTCCGACGCGAACATCGGCGCACCGGGTTCGAGTTTCGGCGGCAGCGCTAGCGCCGGCGGCACGACATTGAGCTGTACGTTCAAACCATTGGTCATTGAAACGATCCGATGCGCACGCGCCGGTCAGCGCGCAGAGTTTCCGTTGAAAAGACGCCGCCACCACGACGTTCGCGCGGCCGGGAGCGACGTGCGCTGCGCGGTTGCGCGCAAGGCGGCGACTTCGTCCTCGAGTTCGGCGATGCGTTTGCCCGCCGTCATGTTTCTGCGAACCTCGCTATTGTAATGCGAGTAGACCGATTCTTCCCGGTCGCCGAACAGGGCGAGGTCGGCAAGCGTGTCCGGCAGCGGTTTGCGCGAGCAGACGGCGATGAAATACAGCGGTTCGTAGGCGAGGCCCTGAGACGGCTTTTCATCGGTGGACGTCGTGACGTCTGCACGGGTGGGCGATCCGTCGAGGTTCCAGATGGCCGACTGGAACAAGAGCTTCTGACCGTACAGCCGCACGTGTGGGAAATGTGGACGAAGCAGATTCAGAAGTTCGTCGCGATACAGTTCGCGCACGTGGAATTCGTTGCTGAATCCGCGATCGTCGGTGTACGTTTTCTTGTCGGGCGACGAGATGACGAGAACGCCGTCGTCGGTCAACGCGTGTGCGAATCCGGCGACGAGGGCTTCTTGCGCGGCGACGTGTTCGAGCGTTTCGAAGGAGACGATAAGGTCGAACGATCCGGGTTTGGCGTCGAGCTGCGTTGCGTCGGCGCGTTCGAAACGAAGATTCGGGCGGTCGCCGTAACGATCACGCGCATGTGCGACGGCTTCGTCGGAGATATCGGCGCCGAGCACGGTGTCGGCGACATCGGCGAGGAGCGCGCTGCCGTAACCTTCGCCGCACGCTGCGTCAAGCACGCGTTTGCCCGTGGCGAGTTTTCGAGCGAAGACGTAGCGATGCCAATGCTCGTACCAGATTTCGCGCACGCATTCCGGCGTGAAACGTTCGCCGGTGAATTCCAGTGACGGATTCGCCGCGCTCATCGCGCCACCACCGAAACCGTGGGCGCGGAATGCTCGACGTCGGTCCATTCGTGTTCGAGCCGGACCAGTCCGAACTCGCGCGATTCGCCGCGCACGACGACGCTGCGTTCGATGGTATCGAACAACCGCACGGCTTCCGGATCGAGTGGATGTGCTTTGACGATGTAGCTACCGGGCAGAACGGCGAGCGACGGGAATGTGATCTCGGCGATGTACGTGTTGGCGTCGACTCGACGCGGCCGCACTGATTCCATTTCGGTGCTGACGCCGTAAACCGCCGAACCGTCGACGCGTGCGATGCCGAAAACGATCACCGGCATGCGGCCGTCGCGCGAGTGAATGCGTGCAGCCAATCGCAATGGCGCGCCGCGATCGATGACGGTCTGTGCTTCGCCTGCTTGGCCGTTCACGGCCAGATCGAGCAAATGGAATTCGAGACCGGCGCGCTGCGCATCGTCGGCGCGCAGATTGGAGGCCTGCGATTTCGCTTCCTGATAAGCGAGATAGGCTTGCGTGACGTCGTACACATCGCCGCTAGCGGCCACGTGGCCGTCGCGCAGCCAGCAGGCTTGGCGGCACAGCTTCTGGATGTGATACATGCTGTGCGAGACGAGGATGAGCGTGCCGCCGTGGGTCAGATAATCCTCGATCCAGCGCACGCACTTTTTCTGGAACGCTTCGTCGCCGACGGCGAGCACTTCATCGGTAATCAACAGATCGGGTTTCAGCGCGGCGACGATCGCGAAACCGAGGCGGACGACCATTCCGGACGAATAATGCTTGATCGGCTCGTCGATGTAGCGGCCGATATCGGCGAACGCGATGATCTCGTCGAGTTTCGCGCGTGTTTCGCTCGCGCTCAAACCGTACAGCGCGGCGGACAGCGCGATGTTGTCGCGGCCGCTGTATTCCGGATGAAATCCGGCGCCCAGTTCGAGCAACGCGCCAATGCGGCCGTCGACGCGCACGGTTCCCGACGTCGGCGTCAGGACACCCGTGATGAGTTTGAGCAGCGTCGATTTGCCCGCGCCGTTTTCGCCGATCAAGCCGAGCGATTCGCCGCGGCGAACCCGCAACGACACGTCGCGCAATACGGGAACCGCGCCGACCGCACGTCGGCCGAACAGCAGCCTCAACAATGCGCGCAGGCGATCGCGCGCGTGAAAGACAAGCGGATAGGATTTTCCGAGTGCGTGCGTCTCGACGAGCAAGTCGCTCACAGGAAATCCTCGAAGTGCGGCTGCACACGGCGGAATGCGGCGTAGCCGATCGCGAAGACGATCAGCGCGACGGCCATGGAAATCGCGAGCGACGTCATGCCGATCGGCGTGGTGTGGACGAGCAGCGTTCGGAAGATCTGCGGATACGGCGCGAATGGGTTGAGATCGAGATACTGTTGCGCGGTTTCGGGCAACGATTCGCGTGCATACAGGATGGGCGAGGCGAACATCCACAACATCAGCAACTGCGGCAGCGCGGACGCGAGGTCACGCACGAAAACCTGGATGCCAGCGAAAAGAAAGGCGAAGCCGAGCGTGAGCACGAACAGTTGCGCGAAAGCCAGCAACGCGATCGGAAGCGCGGCCAGATCGATCGCGACGCCCCACAGTCGCAACACAACGCAGATCAGTATGAATCCCGCAATCTGCACCACGAAACTGCCGGCGACGACGGACACGACGAGCACATCGCGCGGCAGCGCCACTTTACCGATCAGCGCGGCGTTGTCCTGGATGACGGTGGTCGCGCGGCTCAGCGATTCGGAGAACATCGTCCACGGCCACAGGCCCATGAACAGAAACGGCACGTAGCCGACGGGCGATCCCGGCGGCGCGCCCTGTCGAAATACGTAGACGAAGACAACGCTGTAAACCGCGAGTTGGATCAGCGGCTGGAATAGCGCCCACAGTCCACCGCTGAAGCTACCGAGGTATCGGTTGCCGATTTCGCGTCGAACGAAATGTAGCGCGAGACTGAGTGCGGCCATACTGATACGGGCCGGAAAGACCAGCGCGAATTATCGCAAAGCGGCGCGCGGATGTCCGCCGGCGACAAAAACCGCCGGCGAAGCGCTCAATGCTGATCGGCGGGCTTGGCCTGCTGGTCTTGCTGGGTTTTGGTCGCCGCGTCGTCTGCAGCGTCTTCTGGTGAGACGTAGTCTTTCGGTGCGTAGCGGGTACGCAGCGAGGCCACCACGTCGGGATTGGCCTGTAGTGGCCGTCCACGGAATTCGTTGGTGTATTGCGTCATCTGCTGCTCGATGTAGGTGGATTTGAGACGCGCGACGATTCTGCTGTGGACTTGTTCGAACTCCAGCTGCTTGTCCGGTATGCGCTTGATGAGCTTGAGCACGTGATAGCCGAACTCGGTCTTGACGATCGATGAAATCTCGTCCGGCGTGTGCAGACGTTCGGCGGCGTCCGCGAACGTCGGCGCCAACTTGGGCGACGTTGCGTTGTTGATATGACCGTTGTTCTTGGATTTGCTGGGATCGTCGGAGTACTTCGCGACGAGATCGTCGAAATGGTCCGGGTGTGCTTTTGCTTCGGCAGCAATTTTTCCGATCAACGCTTTAGCGTCGGCGTCGTTGCGTGCGGGGTCCTTCGTCGCAACGAGTACGTGCTGGACTTCCACCTTGCCCTTTTCGATGAACTCGTCTTTGTGGCCCAGATAGTATTCCTTGGCCAGTGCGTCGAAATCAGGCAGCTTCAGGGACTCGCGGTAGTGGTCGATTTGCGCCTTCGCCAACGTCGCGGTGATGGCAGCTTCGATTTGTGCCTTGACGGCGGGATCACGGTCGAGATGCTGAGCGCGCGCTTGCGCGGCCATCTCTTTCTTTTGCAGGATTCCCATCACTGTCGACTCGATACGCTTGGGGCTATCGAAAAATCCAGCTCTGTCTTTCTCGGGAATGTTTTCGGCTTCGGCGTCGACATCTTTTAGCGTGACTTCGACTCCGTCTTGTACCGCAACGACGTCTGGCTTCAGGGGTTTTGACTCGGCGGCCAACGCGCCCTGCGACAGAAGAATCATCGCGCACGCAATCGCCTGAACTTGAAATTTCATTTCGTTACCTGTCTGCGGAAATAAAACGCCGCCCCGAAGGGCGGCGCATAAGAAAGATTGCTTTCTGGAACTAGTCGGCGCCAGCGCCGCCATCCCTCGACATCATTGCCAGTTCTTTCCGACGATTTGAATCGTGTCAACGCAGGTCGAGCCCGTACAGTTTGCGTTGGCCGTCGATGTCGCGGTTCCGGTGCCGTTCGGACCGACGTTCGCGACGTTCGCATTGATGAAGTTGAGGTAATACTGCGTGTTGTCCGTAAGGTTGCACGTCCGGCTGCCGTCGACGCCATAGAGGATAAAGCCTGACTGCGCCAACGCATTTCCGTAGCACAACGTGGTGCTGCCGCTGACACTCGGCGCACTAAAGTCGCCACACTTGGTGCTTATCGTCAGGGTGGTTTTCGCACTCCAACCGGAAGAACCGGAGGAAAGCTCATAGAGACCCTGGAAACCCGGCAACTGCTGTGCAGCAAATCCTGCTGGAACTGTAAAGCTGAGCGCGACGAAACCCGATGTGGGAACGGTGAAGATAATCTGCTCGCCCAAATTCGCCGGCCACGGATTCAGCAGCGAACTGTTGAAGGTCGTGTAATCCACGTTGAAGCTATCGCCGTGGAAGTCGGTAACTCGTCCTGGCGTGGTCACGCGCGTGAACGCGCCGCCAGCGGAATTAGGCACGGACAGACAACTCAAATCGCCGCCGCCGCCTTTCTTAGGCACGGTAACGATGGCTTGGCTCGCTGCCTGACCACTCGTGCCTGTACAGGTGACGGAGACCGTATAGTTCTGCGATTGCGTCGTGCTTTCGTTGTCAAACGTAGCCGGAACCGTTATCGGATTCTGGCACGCGGCTGTACCGGAACACAGCGAGACGTTGGTGGGCGCAACACCGTTTAACGTCGCACCTGTTACGGGACCGATCGAACCGACGCATGAATTCGCGTTGATCGCCTGAAATTTGATATTGGACGTTCCAGTATTCGCGCCAAGACTGGCTGGCGTCGCGGTGACTGGCGAGGCCGGCCCAAACGACACGTTGCCGGAACTACCGCTGCCGCATCCGGCTCCGCTCGAGCTCGTCGCGGTGGCCTGCAGGTGGCCAGGAACGGTTCCGTTCGTGATTGATCCCGTGGCGTACGAGCAGACAGTATTCCCGGGAAGGGTGATATCGAGTGTGGTTTGGCTAAAAGCGGCCGGTGAAGCCAATATCAACGCTAAGGACAGTAGGCGACGCATCGTGGTCTTCTCTAGTAATGTGGGTAGCAAGATCGGCAATCCTAACTGGCAGATGAATAATCCTTTGAAAGAATTTCATTAACCAAATGTAAGAAACACGGATTGTTAAGAGCAAATCTGTAAAACAAAGAGGGGCCCTTTTGGGGCCCCTCGATGAACTTACCTAACCATTGAAGCTTTATATCAGGAACAATCGCCGGTGCCGTTGGTGCAGAGGCGCGAGATACGGTGGCGATACGCACCACTGTAGTTCGCCAACACGCCACCGAGGTTACCGTTAACGAAGTTGGTAGCCTGGAAGCCGTTGATCGGCAGACCGAAGAAGATGTTTCCGTTCTGCGCCGCGCGGAGCTGGTGCGGATTGGCCGGAGCCGGCGACGGGGTGGTCGCACTACCAGTGTTCGACGGCAGGAGGTTCAGACCCGCCCAACCGGCGGTGCTGCCCGACGGCGGCGAAATGTTCGACGTAAGGTTCGAGGACAGAACGCTGGCCGTACCCGAAGCGTTGAACGTGATCACGTTCGTTTCATGACACAGCGAGGAAGGCGGCTGTCCCGGAGGGCACGGAGAGAATCCGCAACCTTTCAGAGTCGTCGTGTTTTCTTCGCGGTCATAAACCGTGATGCCGATTTCCGT
>DATBAU010000060.1:0-9662 GCA_036271355.1 Rudaea sp.
CACATCCGCCGTGCTCAGATAGCCTTTGTGGTTCGGATCGAGCGTCGCGAACACCTGCGGTGTCGTCGCCGACGTTCCGGCCGAGTTGAGGCTGATGCTGTTCATCGCCGCTGCCGATTGCGGTGTGGCCGATGCCGCGCCCGTCACGCCATTCGTCGGCGTGGTGATTGGAACGCCAGACGGTGTCGTCGCCGGCAAGGTGTTCTGACCAGCGATCGGGCTCGACGTCGGATTGGGATTCGGATTCGATCCGGTCGTCGCGCTCGTGATCGGCGATGAGTTCGGATTGACGATCGGCGTCGAATTCGGATTCGGCGCGGGCGTCGCGACCGAACCGTTTGCCGACGTATTCGTCGCCGCGCTCGGATTCACGATCGGACTCGACGTCGGATTCGGATTGGGGTTCGAGTTTGGATTCGGCGTCGGCGTCGTCGTTACGGGTGTGCCGGTCGTCGCGGCCGCGTTGGCCGAATTGGACGTTGTCGTCGCTGCCGCAGGATTTGTTCCAGCGGCACCGGAACCCGACGCGGAACTGTTCGAGCTTGCATTGTTGGAAGTGCTTGCAGGTGCACCGCTAGTGCCGGCCGAACCCGCGCTGCCGCCCTTCGATTGCGCGAAGGAAACGGCAGCAACGGAGCCGATCAGCAACGCGGCGATGGATTTGGAAAGAGTGTTCATATCGCCTCCATGCTTATCACGCTAGTCCTGAAAAAATTCTCAGAAGACGTGCGTGAACAGATAAATCAGGACTAGCAAACTTGCCGGAACGCCGAGCAGCCATGCGATGAAGTACTTGCCCATAAATCCTCCGTGATCGTTCAATGATTCGGCTAAACCGTGCGGTGATTAGCAAACGCTATGCCGCACCTCCACGCCACGTATTTACAACCGCTTTTGCATTTCGTCGCGCATTTCTCATGCAATTTGCATCAAGCATCGGCGTAGACTGTGCAGAATCGCGGAGAACACGCGCGACGGCGAAGAACGCCTATCCATTTCGCCGTGGCATGCTTGCTGCTCTGCACACGCGTTCATGGAGGATGCGATGACTGCGCAGCGCGCCGCGCAACACACGCCGGCTTATCGGCCGCTCGGATCGATCGAATCGACGACGCCGGAGCCGACGCTGCTCGCCGCGCTTCAGACATTGCGCCCGCAATGGCGCATCCGTCTCGTTTCGATCGCGTCGCAAAACGTACCGCGCTATCGCGTCGAAATCGAACAGGATGTCGAACTGTTCGAAGACGGCCACATCGACATCTGGCTGCACATCAAAAGCGCATTGATGGCGACGTTCCCCGCGGACAAACCGAATGCGGTCACGGCGATCGATCCGTGACCGTCGTGTCATCGCCGTGAAGCATCGGGCATGAGCCAGATCTTCGGGCGGCATTTCGATCTCGTTTTCCGGGTCGCCTTGATCGGCTCGATCGCGCTCGTCGCCGGACTTATCGTCATCTGGCGCATCGCCATCGCACCCGCGATCGGCGCGCCGGTCGAACAGCCGGTTCCTTTCAGCCACAAGCATCATGTCGGCGACGTCGGACTCGATTGCCGCTACTGCCACAGCACCGTCGATTCGAGCGCGTACGCCGGCATGCCCGCCAGCGAAGTGTGCATGAACTGTCACTCGCAACTCTTCACGACATCGAGCCTGCTCGCGCCCGTGCGCGACAGCGTGCGCGACGGCAAACCGCTGCACTGGAACCGCGTGTACCGCCTGCCCGACTTTGTATACTTCAATCATTCGATCCACGTGAATAATGGCGTCGATTGCGCGAACTGCCACGGCGATGTCGCGCGCATGCCGCTCACCTGGCAAGCGAGTTCTCTGGAAATGCGCTGGTGTCTGGATTGCCATCGCCATCCGCAAGCGGCAGTTTCCGTTGCCGCGAATGCGACGACGAAACCGACGCTGCGGGAAGCGGCACAACTCACCGAGTGTTCGACATGCCATCGCTGACCGACGCCGCCATCGAATCGCGCCGCGATTTCCTGAAGGCGCTCGCGCTGTCGGTCGGCGGCAGCGCGCTGGTCGGCTGCGCGCGCGCGCCGGACGATCCGATCATTCCCTCCGTCGCCGATCGCGCCGGCGAAGATCTGCCGATGTTTTACGCAACCGCGTTGACGCGAAACGGTTACGCGAACGGTGTGTTGGTCAAGACACGCTATGGACATCCGATCAAGATCGAAGGCAATCCGTCGCATCCCGCCAGTCTCGGCGGTACGGATATTTTTTCGCAGGCGAACATTTTTTCGCTGTGGAGCGACGAACGATCCAAAAGCGTACTGCGGCGCGGCAGCCTTTCGAGCTGGCCGACATTCGGCGAAGAACTTGCCGCGCGTCTGGCCACGTCACGCAACGGCAGCGGCGTGCGCATCCTCGCCGAACCGAGCACATCGCCGACGTTGCAGCGGCTGAAGAAAAATTTCCTTGCGCGTTTTCCGGCTGCCGCGTGGCATACCTATCAATCTCTTTCGCGCGACAATGTTTACGCCGGCGCGAAACTCGCGTTCGGCGAAGCGCTCGAGACGCGCTACGATTTCACGCGCTGCGACGTCATGGTCGCGCTCGATGCGGATTTCCTGACCACGCTGCCCGGCAGTGTTCGCTATGCGCATGATTTCGCGACACGTCGCACGCATTCCGCACCGACTCGCGTCTACAGTCTCGAAACGTCGCCAAACGCCGTCAGCATTCTCGCCGATCATCGGCGCGCGCTGCGTCCGAATGAGATTCATTCGTTCGCCGCCGCATTGCTCGACAGCCTCGACAACAAAGCGACGGATTCGCCGTTCGCGAAGTGGCGCGATGCCATCGTCGCCGATCTATCCAACGCGCGTGGTCGGAGCATCGTCGTGTGCGCCGATCATGCACCGCCGGAACTACATGCGGTCGTGCATACGATCAACGCAAAGCTCGGCAATCTCGGCGCGACAATTTTTCTCGCGGAACCGCTGCTCGACGAAACCGATCAACTCAGCTCACTGCGCACGCTGACCGACGAAATGCGCGCAGGAAATGTCGAAACGCTGCTCGTCATCGGCGGCGATCCGGCATACACCGCACCGGCGGATTTCGCGTTCGCCGGCGCTCTGGATCGCGTCGCGTGGAGCGCACATCTCGCGACGGAAAACGACGAAACGTCCCTGCACTGCGATTGGCATTTGCCGCTCTCGCAGGAACTGGAAGCGTGGGGCGATGCGCGTGCATTCGACGGAACCGCATCCGTCCAACAGCCGACGATCGCGCCGCTGCATGACAGCAAATCCGGAATCGAATGGCTCGCGATGGCGCTCGGTGAATCGACGACGGGCCACGATCTCGTTCGAGAAACCTGGCGCTCGTTGTCGGACGACGTGTGGAAGAACGCGTTACGCGACGGCGTCGTCGCAAACTCGTCGGCGCCATCGCGACAAGCAACGTTGCGGACCTTCGACATCAAACCACCGTCGACGTCCGCGACGGATACGCTCGATTTCGTTTTCCGCGCCGATCCGACCGTCGGCGACGGCGCACACGCAGGCAACGCGTGGCTGCAGGAATTGCCGAAACCCTTCACGCAACTCACGTGGAGCAACGCGGCGTTGCTGGGTCCGGAAACCGCGAAACGTTTGGGAATCGTCGACGAAGACGTCATCCGACTCGTCGCAAACGGCGTATCCGTCGAAGCGCCCGTCATCGTTCAGGACGGGCACGCCGAACAATGCGTCACGTTGCCGCTTGGTTACGGCCGCACACGCGCCGGCGGATCCGCATCGGGCATCGGCTTCGACGCCGGTGCGCTGCGCGTGGCGGAAAGATTTTGGCAAACGCGCGGAACGGTCCAGAAAACCGGATTCGTTCGTCCGCTCGCGCGAACGCAACGGCACGCCGTCGTCGGAAAAGATTCACCGGTGCGCGTCGTCGCCGGGGATGCGGCGATCGCACCGAACGAAACGCAACCGAGTCTGTTCGCACCGCGCGCCAGCACCACCGGCTATGCGTGGGGCATGGCCATCAATCTCGACGCATGCATCGGCTGCAACACGTGCACGATCGCATGTCAGTCGGAGAACAACATTTCGAGCGTGGGCCGCGATCAGGTGCGGCGCGGTCGCGCGATGCACTGGATCCGCATCGATCATTACGTCGAACCGGCAGCTCAGCCGCGACTGCACGCGCAGCCCGTGCCGTGCATGCATTGCGAGGACGCGCCGTGCGAACTGGTGTGCCCGGTCGGCGCGACGGTGCACGACAGCGAAGGACTCAACCTGCAGGTCTACAACCGTTGTGTCGGCACGCGTTTCTGCAGCAACAACTGTCCGTACAAAGTGCGGCGTTTCAATTTCCTGCAATTCAGTACCGAAGCGTCGCGCGATTCGCAGAATCCTGACGTCACCGTGCGCAATCGCGGCGTAATGGAGAAATGCACGTATTGCATCCAGCGCATCGAAACCGCCCGCATCGAAACCGATCGCGACGGACGCAAACTGCGCGACGGCGAGGTGCTCACCGCCTGCCAGGCCGCGTGTCCGACGTCGGCCATCGTGTTCGGCGACATCAACGATCCATCGAGCGCCGTGTCGCGCGCGAAAGCCGACACGCGTAACTACGCGCTGCTAGGCGAACTCAACACGCGTCCGCGCACGACGTACCTCGCCAAACGCCGCAACGCGCGCACGGAACTGGACGAGTGAGCGCGCAAAACGTCATCGCCGCACGCGTCGCCGATATCGCGCAACGCACACCGTGGCGCACGCGTGGACGCGTCGCCGTGTGGATCGCGGGCGCTTTGCTCGCGGCCTTGATCGTAGCGGTGACGATGCTGCTGGCCAAAGGCACGGGCATCTGGGGCCTCGATCGACCGGTGATGTGGGGCCTCGCCATCGCCAACTACGTGTGGTGGATCGGCATGGGCATGGCGGGCACGTTCATCTCCGCCGCGCTGCTGCTGTTGCGACAGGACTGGCGCGCATCGGTCAACCGATTCGCGGAAGCGATGACGGTTTTCGCCGTGTCGGTGTCGGGCCTGTTTCCGATTTTCCATCTCGGACGACCGTGGTTTTTCTACTGGGTCGCGCCCTACCCCAACGCGATGGGTACGTGGCCGCAATGGCGCAGTTCGCTGACGTGGGATTTCTTCGCGATCTCGGCCTATCTCATCGTCTCGATCGTCTACTGGTACATCGGCATGCTGCCCGATCTCGCCACCTTGCGCGACGCGGCGACCACGCAACGACAACGCTATTTCTACGGCTTCCTCGCGCTCGGATGGCGCGGCGCGAGCACGCAGTGGCGCGCGCACGCGAGCGCCGCGCGGTTGCTCGCCGGCCTCGCGGTGCCGCTCGTGTTTTCGGTGCACACGATGGTGGCGCTGGATTTTTCGCAAGGCATCGTCGCAGGATGGCATTCGAGTCTGTTCGGACCGTTCTTCGTCGGCGGCGCGCTGTTCTCCGGTTTCGCGATGACGCTCGTGCTCGCGATCGTGCTACGCCGCGCATTTGCGCTCGATCGCTTGATCACCGACACCGATCTCGATCGCCTCGCGAAACTCCTGCTCGCGGTGGGCATCTTCGTCGCGTATTGCTACGCCGTCGAATTGCTCATTCCTTTTTATAGTGGCGACGCGCAGGAAATCGCGGCGACGACGGCGCGCTTCGACGGTCCGTTCGCGTGGCTGTATTGGCTCACGCTCATCTGTAACGTCGTCGTTCCGCAAGCGCTGTGGTCGCCCACGGTTCGCCGCAACCGCGGAGCGTTGCTCGTGATCGGCACGACCGTCGTTGTCGGCATGTGGCTCGAACGTTTCATGCTGATCGTCACGAGCCTGTATCGCTCGTATCTGCCGAGCGTCGAAGGCCGCTACTGGCCAACCGTGTGGGACTGGCTGCTGCTGATCGGATCGATCGGACTTTTCATCGCGATGTTCCTGTTGTTCGTGCGATTGCTTCCCGTCGTTTCCGTCTACGAGTTGCGCAAGCGTCGGGAGCAGACGGCGTGAGCGAGCGCGGATTGCTCATCGAGTTCGACAGCGCCGATGCGTTGCAGCGCGCACGCGATGCGTTGCTCGAAGACGGCTGGATGCCGCTCGACGCGTTCACGCCAACGCCGCCCGCCGAAAACGAAACGGCACCCGCGCTCTATCCGCGCTCCCTGCCCATCGCCGCGTTGTTCGGCGGACTCGTCGGCGGCATCGGCTGCTTCGCGATGGAATGCTACGCGGCGATGGTCGGTTATCCGATCAATGTCGCAGGTCGGCCGGATGCGAGCCTGATTGCCTTCGTGCCGCCCGCTCTCGAAACCACCTTGCTCGGCGCGGCGATGGGCGTCGTGATTGCATTTCTGTTCGCCGCACGATTGCCGAGATTCCATCATCCCCTGTTCGACGTCGAAGATTTCGCGCACGCGAGCGATCATCGTTATTTTCTGCTGATCGACGCGCATGACGGACAGCGTGAACGCCTGCATGATCGTCTGCGCGCATTACGCGCGGTGTCCGTTCACGAGGTGCGCGACGATGCGTAAACGCACCGCCATTTTCGTTGTCGCGTTGCTGCTCTCAGCGTGCGAACGCGATATGCGCGATATGTACGATCAGCCGAAACCGCATCCGGATGCATCCGCGCCACGCTTCGCCGACGGACGCGACGCGCGGCCCGCACCGCAGGATTCGATCGCACGAAACGGCGGCGTGCTTGCTTCGTCGTCGAGCGGTCGCGTCGAAACGAAACCGGTCGCGCTTGCTGCTCGCGCACGATTGGATCGAGGACGCGAACGCTACGATATTTTTTGCGCTCCTTGTCATAGTCCGACGGGCGACGGCGACGGCATCGTCGTGCGACGTGGATTTCCGCGACCGCAAAGTTTCCACACCGACGCGAACCGTGCGCTGAGCGATGCGCAAATCGATGCGGCGATCGTCGACGGCACCGGTGCGATGCAGCCGACGGGCAACCGAATCGACGCGGATGATCGCGCCGCGATCGTCGCTTATCTGCGCGCTTTGCAGCGAAGCCAACACGCGAGTGCGGACTCACTCGATGCCGCGACGCGCGCGCTGCTCGATCGGAGCGGACGCTGACATGCGTTTTCCTTCTTCCTCCGCGATGATCATGCTGGCCGTCGGCGCGCTCGTCGCTGCTGTCGCTGGCTGGTTCGCGCCGCGCGTATTGCTGATCGGATGGTTGAGCGTCGTCGCGCCGCTCGTCGCGGCAGCGGTCGGCGCGGCCATGCTCATCTGCATGTTGAAACTCGGGCGCAGCCGTTTGCTCGACGATTGGAACACGTCGCTGGCAACCGCGTCGCCATGGCTGTTTCTCGCGCCGGTGTTGTGTGTGCCGCTGTTGTTCGGCGCGGATACGTTGTACGGCTGGAGCACGAACGCGGCGTTCGTCGCGCAACGCGGCTATCTCAATGTGCCGTTCTTCGCTGTGAGGAACGTTGTTTACTTCGCCGCTTTCATCGGCATCGCTGTTTCGCTGCCGATCGCGCAGCGCCCATTGCGGCTCGCGCTGCTGCTCATCATCGCCTTCGTCGTCGCGAACGTGACCGCCTTCGACTGGATCGTGGCGTTGACGCCGCATTGGCACTCGTCAGATTTCGGATTGCGTTCGTGCGTGAACGGTTTGCTGATTGCGGCGTCGCTCGCGGTCATGTGGCAGGCGATCCATCGGCGCGGCACAAGTGAAAACGAATTGCGCGCGCGCATCGACGGCGCGACCCTGCTGTTCGCGCTCGATCTCGGATGTATTTATCTGCTATTCGTCGACTACATAACGGCGTGGAGCGGCAATTTGCCGGACGAGGCGATCTGGTATGCGCCGCGCGCGCAAGGTATGTGGGCTATGGTGATCGTCGCCGTGGTTACGGTTCACGTTGTCATTGGTGCGTTGCTGTTATCGCGGCTGGTGAAGCGCTCGCCGCGCGTTTTATTGCAACTGGCGATCGCGATGCTCGCCGCGCAATGGGTTGAAGAACTTTGGACGGTGATCCCGGGAAACGGTTTGAATAACGTGATCACGGTGTCAACATCGCTGGGTTCGATGGTCATCGTTATCGGCCTTTCGTTTGCGTGGTTGCGTTTCTTGCGAAAGCCTTCGCCGAGGGTCGCGCATGGCTAAGCGCAAGAAAACGCTCGAACACGAACCGGCGGAGTTCGCCGCGCGGCGCATTCTTTTGATCGGCGCGGGACTGCTCGTGTCGGTCGTCGTTCTGTCGGCGATCATCCTCGCGGTGGTTCGTCAGCCGCATTCCGCGGAGCGAAACGCGTTCGTCGCGGGCGGTGGCGATGTTCCCTCGCCGCGTCTGCAGCCCAAACCCGCCGACGATTACGCGCACTTTCTTGCCGAGAAGCATGCGCAGCTCGAAAGCAGCGGGTGGATCGACAGCGAACATCGCGTCGCGCATATTCCCATCGAACAGGCGATGGACGACGTCGCGCGACAGTCTGGAGTGACGAAACCCTGATGCGCGTCATCTTCGCCCTGCTCGTGTTCGTGACGGTCGTTCCCGCGTTCGCGAGCGGCGACGTCGCCGGCTTCGACGATCGCAGCGGCGCCGTGCTGCCGAATGTCGCGTTCGTCGATGATGACGGCACCATCGTCCACACCGCGCAGTTTTTCGACAAACCGATGTACCTCGCTTTCGCGTTTCATACGTGTCCGCAAATCTGCGGACTCGTGCTCGGACGACTCGCGACCGCGTTGCGTGACGTGCCCGGACGTGCCGCCGATGCGTTCAATGTCGTCGTCGTCAGCATCGATCCGAACGACACGCCACAACGCAGTCGCGACGCCAAGCGTCGTTACGTCGAACGTTACGGCGGCGACGGAAACGGCTGGCATTTCTTGACCGGAAGCGAATCGGAAATCCGCGCATTCGCACAAGCGGCGGGCTTCCGCTATCTGTTCGATCCGATCCGACAAACGTTCGTGCATCCGGCGGGCGTGCTTTACGTCGATCGCGGCGGTGTGGTGCGCGGGCATGTCGAAGGAACGGATTTTTCGGCTGCGTCACTCGCTGAAGCGCGCGCGTCGAGATCATCGACATGGGATCGACTCTGCGGCGCATTGGGCATCGGGCCCGGCGTGCATTCGGCGGCGGCGATCGCGGCACTGCGCATCGTCGTCATGATCACATTGATGGCGATCGGCGGTTTCGTCGTTTGGCGCGTGCGCAAATCGGGGGCAGCGCGATGAACGAAGCGGCGACGAATGGTTTTGATTTTTCGGTACCGTCGGCGACGACGATCGCACCGTCGATCGACGGATTGTTTTACACGCTGGTCGCACTAAGCGCGTTTGCAACCATCGCCATCGTCGCGGCACTCGTGTATTTCTGCGTGAAGTATCGCGCGGGTTCCTCGGCGGACCGCAGCGATGCGCACGGCGCGCGCCTCAACATCGAAGACATCTGGATCGCGGTGCCGCTGGTGTTGTTTCTGATCGTGTTCGTGTGGTCGGCGGTGCTCTACGCGCGCATCTTCACGCCGCCGCCCAACACGACGGATATCTTCATCGTCGGCAAGCAATGGATGTGGAAAGTGCAGCATGGCAGCGGACGTCAGGAGATCAACGAGGTCCACGTGCCGATGGGTGTGCCGGTGCGGCTGGTGATGACATCGCAGGATGTGATCCACGCGTTTTTCGTGCCGGCGTTCCGCCTCAAGCAGGATGTGCTG
>DATBAU010000061.1:0-4679 GCA_036271355.1 Rudaea sp.
GCGGTTTTAGCCCACCGCGCGAGATGTATTGATGCGACTGACTACGATCAAGCTGTCCGGTTTCAAATCCTTCGTCGATCCGACTGTCCTGCACCTGCCCACCAACATGACCGGCATCGTCGGTCCGAACGGTTGCGGCAAATCCAACATCATCGATGCGATCCGCTGGGTGATGGGCGAGAGCGCGGCGAGCCGTCTGCGCGGCGATTCGCTGACCGACGTGATCTTCTCCGGATCGACCGGTCGCAAACCCGTCGGCAGCGCGACCGTCGAACTCGTGTTCGACAATTCCGACGGCACCGTGATCGGCGAATACGCGAAGTACAACGAAATTTCGGTCAAGCGCACGGCGGGCCGCGACGGACAATCGCAATATTTCTTGAACGGCGCGCGTTGCCGCCGCCGCGACATCACCGATCTTTTCCTCGGCACGGGCTTGGGCGCGCGCAGCTATTCGATCATCGAGCAGGGCATGATCTCCGAGATCATTTCCGCGCATCCCGATGAACTGCGCGGCTATCTCGAAGAAGCCGCCGGAATTTCCAAATACAAAGAACGCCGCAAGGAAACCGAAAGCCGCATCAAGGCGACGCGCGAAAATCTCGAACGCCTGAACGACGTGCGCGAGGAAGTCGAAAAACAACTCGAACATTTGAACCGCCAGGCGAAATCCGCCGCGCGCTGGCAGGATTTGAAAAACGAACACGGCAAGCGCGAAGCGGAATTGCGCGCGTTGCATTACCGCGTGATCGCCACCGAATTGGACGAACACACCGCCGCGCTGCGTCACGGCGAAACTGGCATCGAAGCGTTTGTCGCCGAGCAGCGCCAGATCGAGGCGCAGATCGAAGGCCATCGCGAAATTCATCACGCGGCCGGCGAAAATCTGAACAAGGTGCAAGGCGAGGTCTATCGCGTCGGCGGCGAAATCGCGCGCGTCGAACAGCAGATTCAGCACAACCGCGAATTGCGTGAACGTCTTGAACGCAATCGCACGGAAACCGAAAAAGCGCTATCGGAACTCGACGAGCACATCCGCGGCGATCACGATCAACTTGAAGCGCTGCGATCCAACTTAAGCGAAGGCGAACCGAAACTCGCCGAACTGCAAAAAAATTCGACGACCACCGCCGAGGCATTGCGCGACGCGGAAGCGAAAATCGTCGAGTGGCAGACGCAGTGGGACACCTACGCGAAGTCCTCGGCGGAAGCCGCGCAGGCTGCCGAAGTCGAACGCACGCGACTGGATTTGCTCGATCGGCAGGCATTGGAAAACTCGCGTCGCCTCGACACGCTGCGCGAAGAAATGCGCGCCGCGAACGTGCAGACACTGAGCGAACAATCCGCGCAGATTTCCACCGATCACGATACGCACAAAGAAAAAGTCGAAACGTTCACGAAGCTTCTCGACGAACGCCGCGTCGCGCACGAACAGGCGCTGGAAGCCGAACGCACGAATGCGTCGTCGTTGAACGAAGCGCGCACGGAATTGCAGCGTCTGCGCGGACGTCTCGCCTCACTCGAAGCATTGCAGCACGCGGCGCTCGGCCAGGAAAAATCGCCCGCCGCCGATTGGCTGGCGAAACTCGGACTCGACAAATCGCGTCGTCTCGGCGAAGCGCTGAAGGTGTCGGACGGTTGGGACACGGCGGTCGAAACCGTGTTGTCCGGATTGCTCGAGGGCGTACTGACCGATTCGCCGCACACGCATGCTGGCGAATTGGCGAACGTTCGCGAAGCCGACGTCGCGTTGATCGCGTCGGACGAAAGCGATGCTGGCCGGAGTGGAACGCTCGCCGCGCATGTGAAAGGGCCGTCCGCGATTTTCGGAATTCTCGGTCAGGTTCACACCGCTGAATCCGTCGAAGATGCGCAACGCATCGCCGCATCGTTGGCGGCCAACGAATCGGTCATCACGCGCACCGGCGAATGGCTCGGCGCGGGCTTCGCGCGCGTGCTGCGTCGCGGTGGCGCGCAAGCAGGTGTGCTCGCGCGCGAGCGCGAGATTCAGGCGTTGCGTGAACAGATCGAGACGGCGAACGCGCGCACCGAAGCGCTCGGAAAAGACATCGACGAACTCAAATCGCACAAGGCCGAAGCCGAACGCGTACGTGACGACGCGCAACGCGATCTGTACGCCGCGCATCGCCGCACGGCGGAACTCGCCGGCCAGTTACAAAGCCATCGCGGCAAAATCGAAACGGCGCAGGCGCGTCTCACGAAAGTCGAATCGGAAATCCGCGAACTCGAAACGCGCATCGCGGCCGATCAGGAACAATCGCGCGCCGCGCGGCAGCGGCAGGAAGAAGCCGTTTCGCGCATGGGCGATCAGGAACAACAGCGTCAACATCTCGATGGTGAACGTCGCCGTCTGCTCGAAGCGCGCGAAGAAGCGCGCATGAACGCGCGCGAGGCGGCGGATCAAGCGCATCAGCTTGCGCTCGGACTCGAATCGCGCCGATCGTCGGTTGCCTCGCTCGAACAGGCGCTGGGCCGCATGAATGCGCAACTCGCGCAGTTGCACGCGCGCAAGAAAGACATCGCCGAACAACTCGAACAAGGCGGCGATCCGCTGACGGGTCTCGAAGCGGAGCGTCAGACGTATCTCAACCAGCGCCTGCTCATCGACAAACAACTCGTCGAAGCGCGCAAGGCATTGGAAGAACGCGATACCGAATTCCGTGGCTACGAGCAGGAACGTCATCGCGTCGAACAGAATTTGAATCAGCATCGCGAAGCGCATTCGGAACGCCGTCTCGCACATCAGGGTCATCAACTTCGCGCACAGCAACTTGAGGAAGCGATCACGGCGGCGGGTCACGAAGTGGCGACGCTACTCGAATCGCTTTCAAGCGGCGCCGATCCGATCGAATGGCAGCAGCAACTCGAAACGCTCGATGCGAAAATCAAACGTCTGGAGCCGGTGAATCTCGCCGCGATCCAGGAACACGAAGAACAATCGCAGCGAAAAAATTATCTCGACGCACAGCTCACCGATCTGAACACCGCGCTCGAAACGCTCGAAGGCGCGATCAAGAAAATCGACAAGGAAACGCGTTCGCGCTTCAAGGAAACGTTCGATCGCGTCAACACCGGATTGCAGGAACTCTTCCCGCGCCTGTTCGGTGGCGGACATGCGTACTTGGAATTGACCGGCGACGATCTGCTCGACAGCGGCGTTTCGATCATGGCGCGCCCGCCGGGCAAGCGCGTATCGAACATCACGTTGCTGTCCGGCGGTGAAAAAGCACTGACGGCCGTCGCGCTGGTGTTCTCGATTTTCCGACTCAATCCCGCGCCGTTCTGTCTGCTGGACGAAGTCGACGCACCGCTCGACGAAGCCAACGTCGGCCGCTTCTCGCAGCTCGTCGGCGAGATGGCCGAACGCGTGCAGTTCCTGTTCGTCACGCACAACAAGGCGACGATGGAAGCGGCGCATCAACTGTGCGGCGTGACGATGCGCGAGGCCGGTGTGTCGCGGCTGGTGCAGGTCGATCTGGCCGAAGCAGCCAAGCTTGCCGGTGCCGCTTAACGAAATTCTGCTGCGCGGGTTACCATCGCGCGGTAGGCTTGACGCGGGAAAACGAGGAAATTGTCGCGATGACCGCGAACGAACTGCGCATCCTCATTGCGATCATCGGCGCCGTCGTATTCGCGCTGATCTGGCTGTTCGGCAAACCGCGCCGTCCGAAGCAGGGACGGCGCACGCCGGTTGTGCGCGACGGCGATCCGGAGCGCATCGAGCCGGTGTTCGGCGACAGCGAATTGCCCGTCGAAGGCGAACAGTCCGAACTCGACATCAGTTTTTCCGCCACCGATTCGGATTCGGAATCCACCGAAGCGCCGATCCGCGCGACACGCACGCCGCCGAAAGTCGCCGCGCCGTCACGTCCGCCGGCGGGTGTGCGTCCGGATCAGGCGATCGAACGCATTGTCACGTTGTTCGTCGCCGCGCGTGCGGGCGAGCTGATGCACGGACCGAACCTCGTCGTCGCCGCCGAGAAAGCGGGCATGACGTTCGGCGATCGCGGCATCTTCCATCGTTTGATTTCGGGCAAGCCCGAAGCCGGTCCGATTTTCAGCATGGCGAACATGGTCAAGCCGGGCAATTTCGACATGCTCGGCATCGACAAGGTGCAAACGCCGGGCGTGAGTTTCTTCATGACGCTGCCCGGACCGATTTCCGCGCTCGACGCATGGGACGCGCTGTTGCCGACCGCGCAACGTCTCGCCGAACTGATGGACGCGAACGTGCTTGACGAAGAACGCAACGCGCTCGGCCGTCAGCGCGTCGCGCACCTGCGCGACGAATTGCGCGCGTGGGATCGCAAGCAGGATCGCAACCAGATTCGTTTGCGCTGAGCGCGCAGCGTCAGGCGCCGAGTTTTCTCACGAGGTCGACGTAGCGCTGCATCGCTTCGTCGGTCTTCATTCCCTTGAGCTTCGACCACGCTTCGTATTTCGCAGTGCCGACGAAATCGAAGAAGCCGGGCTTGGGTCCGGACACGTCGCCGTCCGATCCTTGCTTGTACAGCGCATAGAGTTTGAGCAGCGTGTCGTTGTCGGGCCGCTCGCCGAGATGCTTGACGTCTTCGGCGGCCTGGGTGAATTGCGCTTTCAGTTCATCCGACATTGCGTGTTTCGCCCCACCGATGACGCAACGCACTGTGTATCACGGC
>DATBAU010000062.1:0-1884 GCA_036271355.1 Rudaea sp.
AGTGCTCGACATCCAGAACGGCAAAGCGATCTGGCAACTGCATCCCGCGTACGCCGCGTGGTTGTGGCCGCTGATGTCGAAGGCGACCGAGCTGTCGCTCTACATTTCCGAATCGCTGCTCGAACCGATCGAAAACGGCGACAGCACCGTTCCACCGCGCGCGCCGACCGAGCAGGAAAAAGACGAGATTCTCAAGGCGCCGGAACCGGTCGCCGACGCCGTGCAGGTCTACAGCCTCGCATTGAAAGGTAAATACCCGACGGTCCGCAAAGCATTTCCCACGCGCATGGTTACCCTCGGCACGATCCGCTATTGCCGATCGCGCAAGCTCTGACGATTCGAGCGATTCGAGGAAGTTCACGGTTTCGCATCATTGACGATTGCATTGCTGGCAATCCATTCGCGCTTCGCCGACGTTGACATCCGTTTGACGCGCAACTCCGCGCTCAGCGCCGCACTCCGATTTTCAACCGCGACGAAACCGAGAAGACGAACAGGCGGATTCATTCGCGTGTAGCGAGCGCCTCTTCCCGTCGCGTGTTTTTCGTAGCGACTCGCGACATCCGTCGTCGTGCCGGTGTAAACGCTGCCGTCGCGACATTCGATGAAATAGAGAAACCAGGACGATCCGGTCAAAGCGGCTTTCCACGAAAGGGCGCGCATCGCGCCGGTCTATGCGGTTTTGACTAGACGCTTGAACTGCCCGAAAACCGCGACGGAAGTAGGTTTTTCGCGGACAGTGAAATGGTGGAGCGGAGGAGGATCGAACTCCCGACCTTCGCATTGCGAACGCGACGCTCTCCCAGCTGAGCTACCGCCCCACACGACGACGCGCGCCGGTCTGGTCCGGCGGGCGCGCATGATACCGCGCCGCGGGATTTCAGCCAAGCGATTCGTCGCGCAACACGGAGGCGAGCGCTTCGTCGCGCGCCGCCAGGATTTCGGAACTGCTCGGACGCGCGAGAAGTACCGCCAGCGTCGCGGGAATCGGCACATCGCGACTGATCAGCGGTTCGACGATCCGCTCGAATTTGGCCGGATGCGCGGTCGATACGACGGCCCAATCGCCGGTCGCGCCGTCGCGGCGCAAGCGTTCGAGTGTGTGCACGGCAGTCGCCGTGTGTGGACAGAAAATCTCGCCGAACGATTCGTAGCGGACGCGGACCGTGGCGTCGATGGTGACGTCATTGACCGCATCAACGGTGAATGCCTGACGAAGTTGCTCAGCGTCCGGAAAAAGCCAGCGTAACCGCTCGAAGTTGCTCGGTGCTCCGACATCCATCGCGTTCGCGTGGGTGGCGATGCTCGCGTGCGGTCGATAATCCGCTCCGGCAAAGAAATCGGGAAGCGTGCGGTTGGCGTTGGTGGCCAGCGCGATTTGTCCGATCGGCAATCCGATCACACGCGCGAACATGCACGCGAGCGCATTACCGAGATTTCCCGTTGGGACAACAAAGTTTAAAAGTGTACGTTTATGGCGCCAATGGGACAGTGCGGCCTGCGCGTAATAGGTCATTTGCGGGAGCAGGCGCCCGAGGCTGATGCTGTTAGCCGACGTCATCGGCACATCGGCCTGCAATTCCGAATCGCTCAGCGCATGCTTGACCATACGCTGACAATCGTCGAACGACCCGTCGACGCGAAACGCGCGCACGTTGTCGCCGAAGCAACCGAGTTGATGCGCCTGACGCGGCGAAACGCGGCCATTCGGATACAGAATGAAGACGCGAAAACCGTCGACGCGATGAAATGCCGCCGAAACCGCCGCGCCCGTGTCGCCGGATGTGGCGACGAGGACGGTCGTCGGTCGAACGTCACGCTGCGGCAACCTGCGCATGTACGCGGCGAGGAATCGCGCGCCGAAATCCTTGAACGCGGCGGTCG
>DATBAU010000063.1:0-10723 GCA_036271355.1 Rudaea sp.
CGCCGCCGAAACGGCCCAGTAAATCGCCGGGCTCGAGCCATTGACGCAACGTCTGCACGCCGGCGACGAGCACGCGGTCGCCGAACAGGTGGCCGCGCGCGTCGTTGATCTGTTTGAAGTTGTCGAAGTCGATGAGGAGCAAGGCGAGATCGCGGCCGCTTTTTTTGCAGTCGTCGATGCGCTGTTGCATGGCGCGCAACAGTTGTCCGCGATTGAATACGCCGGTCAGCGGATCGGTGATCGCCGTTTGATACAGCTCGTCGGCCTGCCGTTGCAAGCGTGCGTTCGCTTCGCTCAGTTCGGTGTTGGTGGTGGCGATGGTTGTGTGACTGGCGGCGAGCGCGCGATTGAGCCGTCGCACGCTGACCATGCGCCACATCAGCGCGGCCGCGAGAATACCGAGGCCGAGCAGTGCGGCGACGAAGAAACGCCGTTGCAATTGTTGCTGGTCGAGGCGCACGGCCTGCAGATCGTTCTCGACGGTGAGCATCGCGAGTTTCTGCTCGCTCGCGGCGCGCGCGTGCTGAACTTCGAGCGCGGAGAGCCGGCGGCTGGCGCGGCTGCCGAGCAGTTCTTCGCGCAAGGCGGCCTCGTCGCGCGCGAAACGCAGTGCGGTTTTCGTGTCGCCTTCGGCTTCGGCGAGTTGTCCGCGCAGCGCATATGCCTGCGCGAGCTGAGGCTTCATGCGAACGATGTCGAGTCCGCCGAGCGCTTCGTCGAGCAAGGTTCGCGCGGCGGCGTGATCGTTGCGCTCCATCACGATTTCGGCGAGCGCGAGTTCGCTGCGCACGATGATTTCGCGTTGGTTGATGGCGCGCCCGGATTGCAACGCGGTCTGCAACGGCGCGAGCGCTTCGGCGGGACGTTTCAATCCGATCAGCGCGCGGCCGCGTTCGAGTTGTTCGAACGCGGTGGCGGGGCGATCGTTGAGCACTTGATCGAGCGCGAGCGTTTCAGTGGCGGCCTGCAGCGCGCCGGCGAAATCGCCGTTGTCGTTGAGGAAGCCGGAGTAGCTGCCGTAGACCGTGGCGAAGTGCGATGCATCCCCCGCGTTTTCGGCGGCGGTGATCGCTTTCTCGAAATACAGACGTCCCGTGGTTTCGTCGCCGAGTTCGCGATACAGAAGCGCGAGGTTGCGATAAGTGAGTTCGATGCGGTCGCCGGTTTTTTCGCCGAGTGCGAGCGCTTGCATCTGCAGATCGAGCGCCTGCGCGAAATCGCCGCGGTCGCGATGGATCGTGCCGAGATGCGCGAGCGCGCGGCCGGCTTCGACGTCGTCGCCGATGTCCTTCGCCAGATGCAGCGCTTCCTGCTGATGCTGGGTTGCCGCGTCGAAGTCGGCGTGACGCCGGTCGAGGATGCCCAGATACGCATCGGCGTACATCCGCAGGCGTTGGTTGTGCGTGTCGTCGGCCAGCTGCGTCAGCAGTTTCGCGAGTTCTTCGCAGCGGCCGTAATTGCCGAGCGTGAGCGCGTTTTCGGCGCGTGCGACGATGGCGTCGGCCGCGTCGTCCCAATCGCCGGTGTTGAGCGCGGCGGATTGCGCGCGGGCATCGTGCTGATCGGCGAGGCTGTAGGCAGCGAACGCGGTATCGATCGTGCCGAGATCGTGTTCGACGGCGATGCGCAGGCGCGGCGCGTCGGTCAGGCGCAGCATCGGCGCGACGACGGCGTAAGCAGGTTCGATCGCGAGCGCGAGCTGTTGCATGGTCGCCACGGCGTCGGCACGCGTTTGCGTGTCGGCGAACGCCGAATCGGCGCCCGACAATGCGGCGCAGGCCAGCACCGATCTCGCTGCGAATCCGCGAAATGCCGCTTTCATTTGCATCGATGATGCTCCCCAGCGCCCTGTTCTCGCCGCTTGCGCGTCGAAGGAGCGCGTGTGGAGTGTAAACTAGCGCCCCCGTTTCCCGCCATTGGCTTTCATGTCCAGCGTATCGCCCAAGGTCGGGTTCGTCAGCCTGGGCTGTCCCAAGGCGTTGGTGGACTCCGAACGCATCCTCACCCAGCTTCACGTCGAGGGCTACGAGATCGTTCCCAGCTACGGCGCGGCCGATGTGGTCGTCGTCAACACGTGCGGTTTCATCGATTCGGCCGTGCAGGAATCGCTCGACGCCATCGGCGAAGCGCTGGCCGAGAACGGCAAGGTGATCGTCACCGGCTGTCTGGGCAAGCGCGCCGACGTGATCCGCGAGGCGCATCCGGACGTGCTCGCCATCAGCGGCCCGCAGGATTACGCGAGCGTGATGACGGCCGTGCACAAACAATTGCCGCCGACGCACGATCCGTTCACCGACATCACGCTGCGGCGCGCGGCAGCGAATGATATTGGCGTCAAGCTCACGCCGAAGCACTATGCCTATCTGAAAATTTCGGAAGGCTGTAACCACCGCTGTTCGTTCTGCATCATTCCGTCGATGCGCGGCGATCTGGTTTCGCGCCCGGTCGACGACGTGTTGATCGAAGCGGAAAAGCTCGTGAAAAACGGCGTGCGCGAACTGCTAGTGATTTCGCAAGACACGAGCGCGTACGGCGTCGACGTGAAATATGCACCGCGCGAATGGCACGGCACTTCGTATCGCACGCGGATGACGGAATTGTGCGAAGGCGTGTCGCAACTCGGTCCGTGGGTTCGCCTGCACTACGTGTATCCGTATCCGCACGTCGACGAAGTGATTCCGTTGATGGCGCACGGAAAAATCCTGCCGTATCTCGACATTCCGTTTCAGCATTCCGTGCCGCGACTTCTCAAACTCATGAAACGCCCGGCCGCGAGCGCGAAGACGCTCGAACGCATCAGGGCGTGGCGCGCGATATGTCCCGATCTGACGATCCGCAGCACCTTCATCGTCGGATTCCCGGGCGAGACGGAAGCGGAGTTCGAGGACTTGCTCGCCTTCCTCGACGAAGCGCAGCTCGATCGCGTCGGCGCATTCGCCTATTCGCCGGTCGACGGCGCGAAGGCGAACGCATTGCCCGATCCTGTCGATGAGGACGTGAAGCAGGAACGTCTCGCGCGTTTCATGGAAACGCAGGCCGCGATCAGCGCGAAAAAACTCAGCCGCAAGATCGGAAAGACGCTCAAAGCGCTGGTCGATCACGTCGATGCCAACGGCGCTGTCGGCCGCACCAGCGCGGACGCGCCGGAAATTGATGGTGTCGTCCACATTCGCGACGGTGCGAAGCTGAAGCCGGGTCAGTTCGTCGACGTGCATATCGACGGTTCGGACGAACACGACCTCACCGGCACGATAGCCGTCTAGACGTCCATGCGTTTCGTCGCGCCGCCGCGCGGGCAAATCGATCTCACCGTTTTCGAGCGCCCGCCGTTATCGGAATGGCGCGAATTCGACGGACTGCTTCGCTCGGCGGCGTGGCCGGATGTCGATGCGCTGAACGCGCTTCGCCGCGACTCGTCGATGCCGCATTTCATCACGCAAACGCGCGAACTCGAAGACGAAGGGTTGCACTACGAATCGCGCATCGACGCGCACGGTGCGATCGCGACGCGCCCGGCCAACTGGCACGATCTGCTCAACGCGCTGATCTGGATTCGCTACCCGCGCCTGAAGGCTGCATTGAACCGGCGTCAGGTCGCCGAGATCGCCGTCGCTGGTCCGAAACAGCGCACACGTGCGCAATGCGCGTTGACGCATTTCGACGAAGCCGGTGTCATCGTCGTGTTGCGCGATGCTTCGCTCCTGCCTGCGTGGGATGCGCACGACTGGACGGACCTGTTCTGGAAACGGCGCGATGCATGGCGATCGGGCGACGCTGTCGCGATCGTGTTCGGTCACGCGTTGCTCGAACACGCGTTGCGTGCGGATCAGTTGCTTTGCGGGAAAACGCTCGTGCTTGTCGCCGATACCGATCCCGCAAACGCTGTCGATGCGATCGCGAACCGAATCGCCGACGCCACGCTTCTACGCGATCCGCAGGAACTTCGGCCATTGCCGCTGTCGGGAATTCCGGGATGGCTCGACGTCAACGAAAACGCGATGTTCTACCGTACGGCGGCGTGTTTCAGCCCATTGAGGGTAGGTCGTCGCTATCCGCAACCCGTGTTCATTTAGTCGGGTCGTAACTCACGCGCGTAATCACGAAACGTTTACGGCCTGCCGGCAACTCGGCCTCGAATTCGTCGTCTACGCGTTTCTTCAGCGCGGCGCGCGCGAGCGGCGAGTCGATGCTGATCCAGCCGCCCGTCGCATCGGTTTCGTCCGGACCGACGATGCGATAGGTCCGCGATTCGCCGTCTTCGTCCTCGACGTCGAACGACGCGCCGAAAAAAATTGCGCCGATGTCCGTCGGCGCCGATGGCGCGATTTTCAATTTCTGCAATCGCTGCGTGAGATAGCGCACGCGGCGGTCGATTTCGCCGAGTTGTTTTTTGCGATAGATATATTCGGCATTTTCAGAACGGTCGCCTTCGGCCGCGGCGGCCGACAGCGCCCTGACCACTTCCGGACGCAGCGTGCGCCACAGATGGTCGAGTTCGGCTTTGAGCTTGCGGTGACCTTCGCCCGTGATGATCGCCGTCGACGCGGCTTGCGGCGCGCGCCAGCGGCTCATTCCGGAGGTTTCGGCGGCGTTTGCGCGATCTTGTCGAGAAAGGCGATATACGCGTCGACTTGCGGGATCACCGGATCGTTCGGCAGCGTCAGCTTGATCTGTTGCAGCATCGCGCGTGCCTGCATTTCCTTGTTCATGCGCTCGGCCCACAGCTTCGCTGCGAGCAGATAATTTCGCGCGATGTCCGGATGGTTGCGAAAGCGTTTGTGGAAACCGGCAATGAGTCCGAGCGCGAGTTGCGTCTGTCCGCCTTCAGCCGCGGCGTGGGCGAGGCGCGTGATGTCGTCGGCGTTGTCGAGCGTGAATGACGGATCGATGGTCTGGCATTCGCGCACGACTTCCATCGCGCGGCGATCGTGGCCTTTGGCGATGAGTATAGGAATATACTTTTTAGCATGAGCGACGAGGTCGGTTTTCTGGTCGCTCTGGCGGAGCCAGTGGCGATACTCGTCGTGCAGCGGGAGTTGGTCGGGATACGTGGCGAGTTCGTCGCGCAGCAGCGCGGCCGCGCCGGCGGCGTCGCCATCGGCTGCACGGGCGCGCGCGATATCGAGCACCTTGCGCGACGGATCGGTGTACGGCACTTCGTCGTTCAGTTCGACGTGGCCGGTATAGCCGAGCGTTTCACGGTTCGTGTAGATCACATTGCCGATGAGATGAAACGTCGTGAGCATGAAATAATTCACGACGCAGTACGTGATGAATTCGGCGACGAACCCGGGCAACGCGAGTCGCAGGCCGATTCCGAGCAGGCTTTGCGCGACGATCGCGGCGCAGAAAAATCCCGTGAGAATGAAATACTGATTGCCGAGCCGGGACATCAGCATCAGCCACGCGAGCGGATTCAGCGCGCGCGTCATGCCTTCTTCGAGTGCGAGAATCGTCACCATCGCCGGCATCGCCAGCATGAGCGCGACGCCAAGCGCGAGCGCGGCGTAGGCGCCGTAGAAAATGCCGATGAACAAGATGAGCAGCTCGACGAAAATCAGCAGCAGCACCGCGTAGTTCGCGATCTGGTCGCTGACCGTGAAACTGATTTCCGGCGGTTTCTCGCGGCCGTTGGCCGTCCAGCGCAACGCTTCGAAGCAATATTTGAAGAAGGCGGCCCAGACGACGAGGTCGAGCAACATGCCGAGCAGCGGCAGCAGCGAAACCACGGCATGCGACATGGCGATCGCGAGGATCGTCGACAGTGCGGCCGGATCGATGGCGTAGCGGAAAACCTTCGCCCAGCGTTCGTTGATGGGCGCGAGCGTTTCGGTGGGAGCCGGTGCGTGATCGTTCATGTCCGACGTATTCTATCGGCGCTTCGCGGTATGTGAAGGGTTGTCGTTCGTTGTCGCGCTGTGTAACGTGTGGAACGTTCGATGACGTGATGAGGTTTCGATGTTGTTTCGTGTCAGTGTGATTTCCGCGTGCGCGTTGCTGACGGCGTGCGCTGCTCAACCCGCAACCAAACCCGCCGCGCCGTCGAGCGCGGTCGCTGCGCTGTATACGCGTCTGGACGCCGACGCGGCGAAGTTCCAACTCGCGCACGAATCGGCCGGACGCGGCAATGCCGAGCAGACGTTGGCGGATTCGACCGCCGCGCTCGACGATCTGAAAGTCGCCGCCACGCAATGCGCGGCCACGCAAGGTTGCGACAACGCGCGGTTCGCCGCGACGTTCGATCGTTTACTGCGTCTGCAGCCGACTGCCGCTCCGCCGCCGGGCGGCGACAGCGCCTCGTTGCCGCCGGATGGATCGAGCGAACCGGGCGAGACGTCGGCTATCGCCGCTGCGTTGCCGGAGACGCAGCGCTCAGTCGCGATCCTGCACGGCAGGAATTTGTCCGACATCATCGCGATGAACGATCCGATCAAGGTCGCGCTGGAGCAGTGGCTTACGCAATATCGTCCGAACCTGATGAAGGCGTACGAAAATTACGAATACATGCGCTATCGCATGGGACCGGAATACGAGAAAGCGGGACTTCCCGAAGCGATCCTGTTCGGCATCCTCGCGCAGGAATCCGGAGGCAAGGTGCATGCGGTGTCGCGTTCCGGTGCGAGCGGACCGTTGCAGTTCATGTCGGCGACGGGCGCGCGATTCGGGCTCGGTGTCGTCGACGGATTCGATCAGCGTTTCGATCCGGCGTTGTCCGCGCGCGCGAACGCGGCGTATATCAACGAACAGCTCGGCGTGTTCAACGCCAATCTCGAACTCGCCATCGCGGCCTATAACGGCGGCGAAGGCGCGATGGAGCGCATCGCGTCGCGGCAGAGCGATCCGAGTTTCTGGAATCCGCGCATTTACGCGGCGCTATCGCCCGAAACGCGCGATTACGTGCCGATGGTGCTCGCCGCGGCATGGCTGTTCCTTCATCCGGAGCGTTATCACCTGACGTTCCCGAAATTGAACGTGAAGCCGGCGACGGTTGCGCTGAAAAATCCGGCGTCGCTCGACGAATTGACGATCTGTCTGGGACAGAACGGCAGCGACGACGGATGGTTCCGCACGCTGCGCAATCTCAATCCGGCGGTGGATCCGCGCGTGGCGTTGTCGACGGGAACGCGCATCGAGATGCCGGCCATCGCGGCGGCGGATTACGACAAATTCTGCACCACGGGCAAGTGGGTTGAGCTTGCGTCGGAACTGCATTCGGCCGCGCTGCCGGCGACGCCGGTCTATGTTGCTGCGCCACGTTCGTATGTCGTTCGCAGGGGTGACACGTTGGTGTCGATTGCGCGCAAGCAAGGGTGCGCGAGTGCGGATCAGCTGGCGCGGGCGAATAACTTGAAGCTGCGGAAGCCGCTTAAAGCCGGGACCGATATCCGGTTGGCTGGGTGTGCGCGTTGATGACGTTTGAGATTGTGATTTTTCTTTCGGATCACGGGCTTTTGTTTCGGGGATTGGGGTGGCTTTTTTAGAGCTAGAGCTTCCGCTCGGAACGAGCGGGTAACTTTTTGCTAAACGGCAAAAAGTCACCAAAAAACGTTTGTTTTTCTCCCCTAGGTTACTGTTCGCGATCGGACATCCCTGATCCGTGCGCGAACCGCGCGCTTCCTGCGCGCGATCACCGTCGTAGCAAGCCTGCACGCGACCGGTATCAAGCTTCTTGAAACTGATGACTGCACGAAGCCAAGGGCGGTGAGGTTAAGAGCAATATCTGTGTCTTGCTCTTGCAGCCTCTCCGCGAGAGCACGGCGTGCAGTCATCTTTTACAAGAAGCTTGATACCGGTCACTTCCTAGCTTGGCGCGAGGGTGATCGCGCGCAGGGATGCGCGCGGTCCGCAGCCAGCAGCACGGACGTGCTGTCTGCGGACAACAGACTGCGGGACCAATCAAAAAACGTTTTTTGGTGACTTTTTGCCGTTGAGCAAAAAGTTACCCGCCGCTTCCGGCGGAAGCCTTTGCTCAAAAATCAAACACCACCTCAAGTGATCACAAGCCCGACACCGTCCGAATACTGTCCTCATAAAGCCCTAGATCGACCACCCAAACCCTGCGACGCTGATCGCTTTCAGCAGCGAACGAGCAGATGCCAATCCCAGCCCCGCAGAAACCAAAAACTTCCGCGCCACTGGCAACAAAATTCCAAGAGATACACGTCACGATCTGCATAGCCGCAGCGATCTTGGCAGGCTTTCTCGTCACCGCAGCCGGACTAGTGCTCGCCCACATCCGAATCGAAACGTTTTGCTTCCACAAACACCACAAGCGCAGAAACATCAATAACTGTCGCTAGACAAAATCTGCGCATCCCGCGAAGCATTCGACTTCAACCTCAACAAGCTCGACTCTGCAAACCGCCGCGCCGCCGCGGCCGGCCGCGGATCGTTCTCCGCCCGCAACGCCCACTCGGCATGTCGCGTCAGCAGACTCAACGCCATAGTCCGCGCCAACCCGATCGCGATATCACGCGCCCCGGCTTCCATCCGCTCGCGATCGCCGCCGGTCGCCTTCTGTAACCATTCGGTCAATTGCGTCGCCGACTCGCGCGCAGCCCGCGCACACGGCTCGAGTTCCTTCGCCTGCACCTGCGACAGAATCGTCCGCTGCGCACTGAGCAACGGTTGCAAACCGCCGTTCCCGCGAAAGGCGCGCAAGAAATCCAGCGCCTGCACATTGCTCGTGCCTTCCCAGATCGACCACACCTGCGCATCGCGCAACAGCTGCGGAATTCCGCTGTCTTCGAGATAACCCGCGCCGCCGAAACACTCGCAGGTTTCCGAGGCGATCGTGACCGCGAGTTTGCCGGTCCACAATTTGATGAGCGGCGTCAGCAATCGCAATAAATTCTGTTGCGCTTCGTCGGCCTGACCGATTTGCGCGCGACCAAGCAGTTCGGTGACATAGAACGACAAATGAAACGCCGCTTCGAATTCGGCCTGCATGCCCGCGATGGTGTCTTGGTGCAGCGCCTGCTCAGCGAGCGGTTTGCCGAACACGATGCGGCGATTCGCGTAATCGCGCGCGAGTGCGATGCAACGGCGCATCGTCGCCAGCGCGCCGATGGCGTTCCAGGTGCGCGTGATGCTGAGCATCGGCGCGATGTGGCGCACGCCGTGCCGCGCTTCGCCGACGAGTTCCGCGGGCGTGCCTTCGAGATGGATTTCGGCCGTCGGCAATTCGCGCGTGCCGAGTTTGTCTTTCAACCGATCGAGTTGGACGTTGCGCCAGCGCCCGTCGGATTTCTGCGGTTCGACGTAAAACAGCGCCAATGAATCCGTGCCCGGCGGCGATCCCTCCGGACGCGCCAACGCCAGCGCGGCCTGAGCATTGATCGCCGACGTGAACCATTTGCGTCCGTACAGACGCCAGCGTCCGTTTTCTTCGCGCGCGATCGATTCGGTGCCGGCGACATCCGAACCGCCGGCGTTTTCCGTCATCCATTGCCCGCTGATCCAGAACTGTTGCGGATCGCGACTGAGGAAACGCGGCAGCGCACGTTCGATGAGCCTTTCGTTTTTCGCCGCCTTGATCGCGGTCACGGCGCCGTCGGTCATCGCGAGCGGACAGGTGTAGAACTCGCTCGCGCAATGGAATAGATACATCATCGCGAACTGATGCACGCGTGCGTGCGCGCCGTGTGTGGTTTCGTGACCTGCAGCGACGAGGCCGAATTTCGCCGCGAGCGGCTGCGCGGCGATCCACGCGGGCGTGAGTTCGAGTCGATCGACGCGTTCTCCCCACGCATTCCATTGCGTGAGTTTCGGTTCGCAACGTTCGCGCATGCGCGCCATCAGCCACGCGGTGGCGGCGAATTCGCCGAGCTCGGTCAAGTCGTTTTCGATCGCGGCGAGCACGGCCAGCGGCAACACGCGGCGCAGGTACGATCGCAGCACGCGATCGTCCAGATACTGGTTGCTCAGAACCGGCGCCGTCTGCAAAAAGGCCATCGCGTGCTCCGCTGGATTCGGCGAACGCTACACGGGCGTTCGCGGCGCGACAAGCGGTGTCGCAGCGATCAATGCACGGACGGTTTTTTGCGCCGATAACCGCGCGCGTCCCAACCCGATGCGGCGATGATGACCAGCGCGAGTGCGAGTTCGCCGAACGCCAACCATCGCGCTGCCGGTTCGCTATACGCCGATGCGACGCCGTGCGAGAAATAGCCGAGACTCAACATGCCGCCGACGAGAACGCCGCGGCGCATGTTCCGACTGCAAAGCACGACGCAAAACGCGGCGGGCAGCGCGGTGATCAGCAGTGTCGCGCGCATGGAATCGGCGGGCACGAGCCACGCATGCCATGCGACTTCAAGCAGCGTGAGCGCGATCAGCGCAACGAATCCGATGCGAAGTGGAATCACGCGCCGAGCTTCGCGGCGACGGTGGCGAGGCGGCGTCCGAGCGCGCGCGCGAGATCGCGCTCGTGATCGGTGATCGTGCGATCGCCGTCGGAACCGGAAACATGACTCGCGCCATACGGCGATCCGCCACTGACGGTCATGGTGAGCGCGCCTTCCGTGTACGGCAATCCGACGATCACCGCACCGTGATGAAGTAGCGGCAGCATCATGGTGAGCAATGTCGTTTCCTGACCGCCGTGCATCGTCGCGGTCGACGTGAAGAATGCAGCCGGTTTGCCGACCAACGCGCCGGATGCCCATTCGGCGACGGTCGAATCGAGATAGTGCTTGAGCGGCGCGGCCATGTTGCCGAATCG
>DATBAU010000064.1:0-5395 GCA_036271355.1 Rudaea sp.
CAGATCGATCGATTTCGCGGCTTTGTCGGCGAGCACGACGCGGCTCATCAACGCATCGATGTTGTTGCTCAGCAGACGGAAGCCGGACTGATTGGAATGATCCGCCGTCGTGTTCGCGACGTATTGCGCCGTCGGCGTTCCTTTCGGCGGCGAGAACGCGGCGGAATACGGTTTGACGTAACTCGTGCGCAGCGACGAGCACGCCGCGATCAGCGCGAGCGCGGCGATCAGGCAAGAGCGCCGCAAAGTCGCGGAACCTCGATCCGTGGTTTGACGTTTTCGCATGGAAGGTCCTTCCTGGATTCCCGCGCCGATTCTCGGCACCGCGCGCCGCGAACGCAAGGAAAGCCGGCACATCGGTTCGTCCGCGTTCAGGCGGAAGGCAGTTCCAGCTCGGCAATGAGCGGTAAGTGGTCCGACGCGCGCCGCGCCAGACGGCTGCGATGAACGCGCACGCTGAATAGCAACGATGACGGCGATGCCCACACCCGATCAAGTGCGATCATCGGCGCGAACGACGGAAATGTCGCGCGCGCCGGCGATTCGCCGAAGTGCGCGTGCAATAAGCGCAAGGCGCTTCGCGGCGTCAGCCACTCGTTGATGTCGCCGGCGACAATGGTAGGAAGCGCGTTCGTCGCGACGGCGGCGACAAGGCGACGCGCCTGTTCGTCGCGTTCGGCGCGACGCAAACCCAGATGCGTCACGACGACGCGACATTGCGCGCCTGCGGCATCGACCGTCGCATCGATCGCGCCGCGCGGTTCGCGTCCGGGCAAGCTGAGATCGATCATCGCCGACGACGTGATCGGCCAGCGCGACAACAATCCGTTGCCGAACGCGCCGTTCTCGCGTGCGAACGTGCGCTGTGCGACAGCGTGGAAACCGGTGCGTTCGCGCAGGATATCGAGCATGTTCGCCTGCGCGTAAAATTCGAGTTCCTGCAGCGCGATCACGTCGGCATTCAATTCATCGACCACATCCGCGATGCGATTCGGATCGAAGCGAAGATCCATGCCGACGCCGCCGTGCGTGTTGTACGTCGCGAAGGTCAGTCGCATCACGCGTTCGCGAAATGCCGGCGCACCAGCCACGCGAGCGCGGCGATGACGAGGACGGCCACGCCCAGCAACGCCGCCGTCAGCAGCGACGGATGCCGGATCGCCGCGATGACGCGATCGATGAAGAACGCGTTCACCACGATCCCCGGCAACATGCCGAGCGCGGTGCCCGCGATGTATGGCGCGCGGCGGATGTCGGTCGTGCCCAGAAGCAAGCACACGACGGAGTAGGGTGCGACCGGCACCAGCCGCACCAGCGCCACCGCCCACACCGCGTGGCGGACCAGATGATGATGGAAGCGCTGCATGCGCGCGCCGGCTCGGCTGCGCAATCGCTGCATCGGAATGCGGCGCGCGATTTCGTACAGAACGATCGCGCTGACGGTGCATCCGATCAGTGAATAAAGTCCGCCCGCGAGCGGTCCGAACACGAGAATCGTGACGGCCGTGAGCGCGTTGACCGGAATCACGACGAGACCGCCGACGACGAACATCGCGATCACGATGATCGGCGCGATCG
Source organism: Rudaea sp. (assembly GCA_036271355.1). Classification (GTDB taxonomy): domain Bacteria; phylum Pseudomonadota; class Gammaproteobacteria; order Xanthomonadales; family Rhodanobacteraceae; genus Rudaea. The sequence continues at coordinate 1,579 of DATBAU010000064.1, forward strand.
GAGAATCGCCGAAACGATCGACGATCGCGCTCAGCCGCTCGATGTCGAGCCAGTGACGCATCGGCGTGAAGGCCCACAGCACGGCAATGCCGGCGATGGCGATCACGATTCCGGCAATCAACAAGGTATGGCGCAGCGCGATGCGGCGCGAACCGGCCGCGGTTTCGATAACCGCGTCGGCGAACTCGACGGTGTCGTCCTGACGTCGGATCTCGCTCATGCAGGCGAGCCTAGCGCCTGCGGCGAGTCATGGAAAGCTACGCGGGCGTCATCGCGCGCGGCTGATCGGCGTGCGCGCGCCGCATCACGTATTTCGGATTGATCGCGTTGAGCACGCGGCACGCCGCGCACAGCAAAATCGTTTCGATGGTTTTACGGTTGCTGCCGAGATCGATCGCGCGCGAATATTCGCGCAGGTTATCCGAGTGCAGTCGGCATGATGTGCATTGCATGAAGTCGCGTCCTGAACGGTGCGCCGGCACGCGGCGAATGCACGCGCACGAGCATGAGTTATGCCATGCGAGACGAATCGTGGATCGACACAAATAATTACCGCAATCCCGGCTTGGGTTTCAGCAATTTGCACGGCCGCTTCACCGGCAATTCCTGCAAACTGCAATCGGCTTGTTCAATGCGCGTAAAACCGAACTTGGATTTTTCCGGCGGTACGTGTTGTGCTTACCGCTTCGACAAAGGGAGGATGCTGTGGCTCAACCTTCGCTCTGGCCAACGTTGAAGAACGCGAGCATCGCGTTTCTCGATCACGATGGATTGACGCTGTCATCCGCGCTGGCGTTCTACGTCACGCTCGCGTTCGCGCCGACGATCGCGCTGAGCTTGTGGATCGCCGCGTCGCTCGGCGGCGATGCGCAGCAGTCGCTGTTGCGTGAACTCGAACTGCTCGGCGGCAGCGACGTGCGTGTCGCGGCGCAAATCGTGGTCGATCACGCCAAGCAGAATCCGGGCGCGGGCACGGTCGCGGGCATCGTCGGCATCCTCGTCCTCGTGATCAGCGCGAGCGCCGTGTTCGCGCAGTTGCAGTCGTCGTTGAATGCGTTGTGGAAAGTGAAGGCGCCGCCGTCGCCGTTCGTGTGGCAATGGCTGCGTCATCGGTTGTTGTCGGTCGGCATGCTCGCGGCCGCGATTTTCCTGCTGATCGTCACGCTGTTCGTCAGCGCGCTGCTGACGTGGCTGTTCGGCAGAACCGATCTCACCTGGCAACTGATCAACCAGGTTTTCGCGTTGGTGGTGCTGACGGTGATTTTCGCCGGACTGTTCCGCTATCTTCCGGACACGCGTATTCCCGTGCGACACGCGCTCGAAGGCGGATTCATCACCGCGGCACTGTTCGCGCTCGGCAAATTCCTGATCGGTCAATATCTCGCGCACAGCAATATCGGCGGATCGTATGGACCGGCCGGTGCGTTCATCGTGTTGCTGGTGTGGGTGTACTACTCCGCTGCGGTTTTTTTCTTCGGCGCGGAAATCGTCGGACAGGTGTTACCGCCGCGCGAAGAACTTACGCCGGCGCCTTACGTGGCGGCGGCGTCCACTGGTACTGCCACGTCTCCGTGAGGGCGCGATCCCCGCTGCGCAGGAACAGGCGCAGGTCGACCGGTTTGTCGTCGACCGGAACGACATCGAACATCGCGCGATAGCCGTTGATCGAGGCGAGCGGACGCGCCGACACCAGCTCGATTTTTCCGCTCGACGCGCTGACGATCGATTCGACTTTCGCGTCGTGCGGCAAGGTGGCGAGATCGCCGCCCGCGAAGTCGACGACGAAACGCCACGAGAAGTAGGTGTGCTTCCATCCGACCACGCCGCCGATGCCGGTCCACGTCATCTCGGTCGATGCGAGCGGTGGATTCGCCGGCATCTTTTCGCCCCAATGCAGGCGATACGCGAAAAGATGTTCCTCGCCCGCGTTAGGTTTTTGCGCGGTGGTCCAGAACGCGGCGATGTTGTCGGCGGTTTCGTTTTCCGCCGGCAGTTCGAGCAATCCAACCGCACCTTTGTCGAAACCGGACAACGGCTCGACCCATAAGCTCGGCCGCTTGTCGTAGAACGCGCCGTCGTCCTCGTAGTGATCGAAATTGCGGTCGCGCTGCAGCAGTCCGAATCCGCGCGGACGATCGTCGAGATAGCTGTTGAATCGCGGCGCGGCCGGATTGGCGAGCGGACGCCACAGCCATTCGCCGTTGCCGGCGGCCATCGCCAATCCGTCGGAGTCGTGGATCGCCGGACGCCAATCGTCGGCTACGCGATGGTCGTCCTCCGCGCACAAAAACATGCTCGTCAAAGGCGCGACGCCGATACGCTCGATCGTCTTGCGCGGATACAGCGCGGCGTCGATGCGCATCGTCTGCACGGCGCCAGGCACGACGTCGATTCGAAACGCGCCCGCGACGCTCGGCGAATCGAGCAGCGCGTGGATGGTGAGCGCGGTCGCGCCGGATTTCGGACGCTCGATCCAGAACGTCGTGAAATCCGGAAATTCTTCCGGCAACGGCGATCCGCAATCGATGGCGAGTCCGCGCGCAGACATGCCGTACTGCATCTCGCCGCCGACCGCGCGGAAATAACTCGCGCCGAGAAAAGCGGCGATGTCGCGCACGAAATCCGGACGGAAGAAAATCCGGAATCCCGCGAAGCCGAGATTTTTCGGCAGCGTGCCGATGTTCTTGAGCTGACTCAGATCGAACATCGCCGGGTCGTACACGATTTCGTGCGCATGTCCGTCGACGACTTCGTGAATCCGCACGGCCTTGCCGAAGTTCAGGCCCAAGTGGAAGAACTGGATCTGGAACGGCAACTTTTCGTTCGCCCACAAACTGTGTTCGGAACGGAAATGGATCGATTGGTATTGATCCCAGTTGAGGCGCGTGAGCGATGCCGGTGCCGGTGTTTGTCCGTTCGGATCGTACGGACGCGATGCGAGTTCGCGCGCATGGCCTTTCAGCCATGCGTAGTCGAACGGCGGTGTAGCCGTCGACGCAAAGGTCGCGCGTGAGATCAGCGGCAATGCCGCCAGCGCGGCGGTTACCTTCAGCAAATCGCGTCGATTCATGAGGTGCCCAGTTTTTCGTTCGCCGACGGCGCTGGCGGCGCCGCGTGTGCGATGGTCGGCATCGCAAGGTTGAGTGGCGCGGCCGGCGTGATGTCGACGAGCGCGACGGGCTGCGTATACGCGATTTCGCTTGCCGCCTTCCATGCCGGATGCGCGCCATCATCCGCCCACGCATCGAAGTGCAAACGCGATAGCGCGATGGCGTCGGATAACAGCGCATTCTTCTCGTTCGTTTCGAGCGAGCCGGGGCCGTACGCGAGCGCGCGGTCGGCGAGTTGGCGATTCGTTTTGCGCACCGCCTCCGAATGGCGCGTGCGCGCGATGTCGCTCGCGCACGCCATCGCGTTGTGCAGCGGGTCGACGACGGCATCCACGAAATTCGGCACCGGCGGCGATTGCCGCACGTACGCACGCATGCGGCGCAACTCGCGCGGTGTCATCGTTTCTTCCGGAATCAGGAACAGACGCGACGAACGTGCGCGACGTCCGAGCGACACGCGGCTGGAAAATACCGAAATCGGAATCGACAAGGCGAGCGCGCCGGCGACCGGCAACAACCACCACAGGAATGACGGATTGAGCCAGTAAACGAAGCCGGCCCATGCAAGACCGATCAGCGTATGCACGCCGTGACGGCGCAACGCTTGCGACCACGGCGTCTGCGAATCGTCTCGCGGCGGCGATTTCCACACGACCTTCCAGCCCATCAGCGACGTCAGCACGAACTGAGCGTGGAACAACATGCGG
>DATBAU010000065.1:0-4545 GCA_036271355.1 Rudaea sp.
TCGAAAACCCCGACATCCTCGCCGAACTCGGCGCCGTAAAGAAAAGACCCTTTCTTGTCGGTTTCGCCGCCGAGACGAAGGATGTGGCGAAATACGCGCGCTCCAAACTGGCCGCGAAAAAGATCGACGTCATCGCGGCCAATCAGGTCGGCGACGGCAAAGGCTTCGACGCCAGCGACAACGAACTCACGTTGTATTGGAAGGATGGCGAAAAGAAATTGCCACGCGCGGACAAGCTCGATCTGGCGCGCGCCTTGCTAGAACAGGTCCTCGCGTTGCGAACGGCTCGGAGGCGCAAACAAACGTGATCGATGTCGAAGTGAAGGTGCTCGACCCCCGCGTCGGTGCCGAATTTCCGCTGCCCGCGTCGGCGACCGCCGGCTCGGCGGGCATCGATCTGCGCGCCATCATCGACACGCCGCTGACGCTCGAGCCCGGCGGAAGTTCGCTGATCGCGACCGGCATCGCCATCCATATCGGCGATCCGGGATATTGCGCGATGATTCTGCCGCGTTCGGGTCTCGGCCATAAACACGGCATCGTGCTCGGCAATCTGGTCGGGCTGATCGATGCGGACTATCAGGGGCCGCTCATGATTTCCTGCTGGAACCGTGGACAGGCGGCCTATACCATTGTGCCCGGCGAGCGCATCGCGCAGTTGGTATTCCTGCCCGTGGTCCAAGCTCAGTTTCGTATCGTGGACGAGTTCGCGGCCAGCCAGCGTGGCGTCGGCGGATTCGGTCACACCGGCACGGCCTAGAAGACTTACGGATGAAGGAACCCGCCAAAAAGAAGCTGTCCGCGCTGGAACTGTCGCAGTCGTCGCGCATGCGCCGTTCGCGCTACAGCAATTTCACCGACCCGGCCGCGCTGCTGCTGGGTGTCGGATGCCTGTTTCTGATCGCCGCGGTGATCTGCTTCTGGCAAAGCTGGCTGATGTTCCGCGAACTGAGCGGGACGCGCCAGATCGAACAATATTCGACCGTCGAAGTCGAAGCGCTTGGCAAATATTCGGCCGACACGCGGCTTCGCATCATCCACGCGGTGAACAGCGCCAGCGTCACCTCGACGTTGGTGGGCGGCGTCGACGCCGCACAGGATGCCGCGCGCGCCGCGCTCAAACAGGAACTGCCCGATCTAGTATCCTCCGATTTCTACAAATCCGATCTGAGCGATGTGCTGAGCGGCGACTTGGCCAAGTTCGGCTACGCCAAAGCGGCAATGCTGGTCCGTTCGCACGAACTCAATCTCGGCGCGCCGTTGCAATCGCATCTCAAGGCGGACAAGCAACGCGTGCTCGTCTTCGCGCTGCCGGCCATGCGCGATCGTGACGCGATGGCCTTCGTTTACGTCGAGCTACCGTTCGAACCGCTGCTCGACATTTTCCGGCAGCCGAGCATCAGTAATGCGCGCATCGACCTTCGTCAGGGCGACGGTCGCGGTGATCTGTTGCTCGACAGCATCGGCGACACGCGCACGGTCAGTTCGTTGAACAACATCGGCGTGCCGGTCGGCGGAAGCGTGTTCCGCATCGGCTCGGTGGCCGAAGCGTTTCCAATTTTCCTGCCCGACAATCTGTGGATCGCATTGCCGCTGGCCATCGTGCTGCTGCTCGTGGGCGCATTCTTTTTGTACGCGCGCAACGTCGGCTGGAGTGCGGCGGTGGATCGCGTCGCGCGCCGCAAGGCGGCGACGGTCGACGAAACCACGCTGGCGCAGGCGTTGGCGCTGGAGCCTCGACCCGTCACGGCGGCGAAGCCACGCGCTGCACTCGCGGCGCCGGCAGCGCCGGTGGAAGTCGACGTCGATCCAAGTATTTTCCGCGCGTACGACATACGCGGCGTGCTCGGCAAAACGCTGACGGTGGGTATCGCGCGCCAGATCGGCCGCGCGATCGGCAGCGAAGCGCGCGATCGCGGTTTGCGCGAGATCGCCGTCGGCCGCGATGGGCGGCTATCGGGTCCCGAACTGTCCGACGCGCTGATCCAAGGTCTGCGCAGCACGGGCTGCAACGTGATCGACATCGGCGCCGCTCCGACACCTGTGCTGTATTTCGCGACCTATCATTTGAACGTCGGCTCCGGCATCTCGGTTACCGGCAGCCACAATCCCCCGGACTACAACGGATTCAAGATCATGCTCGGCGGCGAAACGCTGGCCGAGTCCGCGATCACCGCGCTGTATACGCGCATCAAGGAAAACCGTTTCGTCGACGGCAGCGGTGGCCTGCAGAAGATGGACGTGAGCCGTGACTACATCGAACGCATCACCGGCGACGTGATGATCGAGCACAAGCTCAAAGTTGTCGTCGATTGCGGCAACGGCATCGCGGGCGCGATCGCGCCGGCCGTGCTTGAAGGTGTCGGGTGCGAAGTGATTCCGCTGTACTGCGACGTCGACGGCACGTTCCCGAATCATCATCCCGATCCGTCGGACATGAGCAATCTGCAGGATCTGATCCTGTCGGTAAAGCAGATGAATGCCGATCTCGGACTCGCGTTCGATGGCGACGGCGATCGGCTCGGCGTGGTTACCGCGAGCGGCGAAGTGATTTTCCCCGATCGTCTGCTCGCGCTGTTCGCGCGCGACGTGCTGACGCGCGAACCGGGTGCGACGATCATCTACGACGTGAAGTGCACCGGCAAACTGCAGTCGCTGATTCTGCAAGCGGGCGGCAGTCCGATCATGTGGAAAACCGGACATTCGCTGATCAAACAGAAGATGCGCGAAACCGAAGCGGCGCTGGCGGGCGAGATGAGCGGGCACTTTTTCTTCAGCGAGCGCTGGTATGGATTCGACGACGGCATTTACGCCGCCGCGCGATTGACGGAAATCCTCGCCGCCGATCCGGAGGGCCGGCCGCCGCAAGCGATCTTCGACGGATTGCCCAAAGGCGTCAGCACGCCGGAGCTCAAGATTCCGATGGCGGAAGGCGAGCACTACAAATTCATCGAACGTTTTCAGCAGAAGGCGACGTTTGAAGGCGCGCGCGTCACCACCATCGATGGCGTGCGTGCGGACTGGGCGGACGGTTGGGGACTGGTGCGCGCATCGAACACGACGCCGGTGCTCGTGCTGCGTTTCGATGCCGACACCACCGATGCGCTGAACCGCATACAGAACACGTTCCGCAAACAGCTCAAAGATATCGAGCCGAATCTCGAGCTGCCGTTTTAGCGATTATTGCTGTGAACCGATCCGCGCCCGCGCTTCGCGATAATGCGCGAGTTCGGTTTCGAAGCGTTTTGCGCTCGACGTTTTCTCATCGTTCTTCGCGACGATATAAGCCTTCTGCTTTTCGATGCTGACACGCAGCGTGTCGATCTGCTGCTGCAGTGTGAGCGGAACCGGCTTGCCGGTGCGGTCGAGATCGGCCGCGTGCGCGAGCATCTCCGACAGACTTTTTTCCTGGTTCTGCAAACTCGCTTGCGTGGCCTCGACGGTTTGATCGATCACGACGAGTTGTTCGCGTTGTGCGTTTTGCAGATCCTGCTCGGTAGGATACGCGGCGATCATCTGCTGATCCTTCCGCAACTCCTCGTCTTGCGCGCGTTGCAATGATGCAGCTTTGTCAGCCGCCGCTTTGTCGGCCGCGCGTTCTTCAGGAGTGCGTGCGCGATCGACGTGCTTGACGACGATGCCCGCGCCGTTCACGACGTCGTAGCCGTATTTGAACGCTTCTTCCGGCAACACGTCGTCGTAATGAAGGTTGCCTTGTCCGTCGCGCCACTTGTAATGATTGTGGCCCGGCGGCTGCTGGGCGATGGCGAGGTTCGCTGTGATCAGCAACGCGGGGATCGCGAACAGCTTCATCCGATTGGGCATAGTGGCCTCCTGAAATCAGTATAGAACGATCACGCCGCGCTTCCATAGGTGGTGCGATACGCTTCCAGTTTGTCGCGGTACAGCAGCAATTCCGGCCGTTCGGCGACCAACGTCAGCAACTCGCCGAGTCGCGCGATCGCGATCACGGGAATGCCGAATTGCGCGGCGATTTCCTGCGCCGCCGATGTCGTTCCGCTGCCGCGTTCCTGCCGGTCCAGCGCGATCAGCACGCCCGCCGGCTCCGCGCCGTGCGCGCGAATGAGCGCGAGCGATTCGCGCGTCGCCGTTCCGGCGCTGATGACGTCATCGACGATCAGCACGCGGCCTTTCAACGGCGCTCCGATTAGCACACCGCCTTCGCCGTGATCTTTCGCTTCCTTGCGATTGAACGCGAGCGGCACGTCGCGATCGTGATCGCGCGCCAGCGACGCAGCCGTCACCGTGGCGAGCGCGATGCCTTTGTACGCGGGGCCGAACAGCATGTCGAACGGCAATTTCGCATCGACCGCGGATTGCGCATAGGCGCGACCGAGCATCGACAACGATTCGCCCGTGTCGAACAAACCGGCGTTGAAGAAGTACGGGCTGATGCGTCCCGACTTGAGCGTGAACTCGCCGAAACGCAGCGCGTTCTTGCGCAGGGCGAGGTCCAGGAATTCGCGTTGATAGGCAAGCATGGTCGTTCGGGATGGCGGCCGGAGCGACAGCGTAAAGGATCGC
>DATBAU010000066.1:0-9355 GCA_036271355.1 Rudaea sp.
GTCGCGCACTCGTTCGTGCGCCAGAAGTGTTGCGCCGTTCTGTTCGATCAATCCGCCGATGCTGTAACGATTGCTGTCGTAAACCTGACCGTATCCACGCGGATTGCCCGGCGCGATGAGTTCATCGCCTGTGGTGAAAAGAATGGCGGATGGCCGCTTGAGTACGTGCGCGTGTGTGAGTCCGAACGACGCGAGCACCGCGATTCGCGATGGCGTCAGCATATCGCCACGCATCAAGGCCGCGTCCCCGTTTGCGTAGTCTTCGCCGGCAGGTCGCACATTCGCGCCGATTGCTGTGCCCGGCGCGATGACGACGAACGCGCCCTCGATGCGCGTGTTTTCTTTCATTACGACGGAGTCCGCGCCCGACGGGACCGGCGCGCCGGTGGTGATACGCAAACAGTTTCCGGCTTCCACATTCGGAATTTCCGTTCCGCCGGCGAGAATTTCGCCGCACAGTCGCAAGCGGGTTTCGCCGTGCGGATCAAGATCGTCGCCGCGGACGGCGAAACCATCCATCGCGGAATTGACGTAACCTGGCACATCGAACGGCGCGCGCACGTCTTCGGCGAGAATGCGATCGATGCCATCTTCGAGCGGCACGCGTTCATTGCCCGTCGCACGTTCCGCCGCAATGGCGCGAATGCGCGCGCGTGCTTCGTCTACGCCGAGCATGGATGCGCTGACGTTACCCATGGTGCGCATTCTCCCAGTTTCGGAAGTCGTCGGGCGCGTTGAGGTTGCGGAATGCGTCGCGCTCGTGCGAAAAATCGACGTCGACCGCGTTGTTTTCATCCTGCCAGCGCCAGACGGCGAGATCCCGTTCGAGCGCATCGTTCGCGGAACCGGCGAGCTGCGTCGAGTACAGCGCGAATAGCGGTTGGCGACGTTCGCCATCGTGCGCAACGGCAACGGCGCTGTCGCCGATCGCGCTCATCAATCGCGCGACGAGATCGAGCGGCGGTCGCGGCACGTCGACGGATGCGGTCAGCAACCACGTCGACGTGCAACACGCGAGCGCGCTAGCGATGCCGGCGAGCGGCCCGAGAAATCCCGGTGCGTCGTCGGCGATGACGGTTGCATAGTTTGCATACACCTCGCGATTACGATTCGCGACGATGGTCACCGCACCAACCTGTGGACGGATTCGTTCGATCACGTGCGCGATCAGTGCGCGCCCCGCCAGGTTTTCCAATCCTTTGTCGCGCCCGCCGAGACGCCGGCCCGCCCCGCCGGCGAGAATTGCGGCGGTCACGTTGCGCGCGTTCATTTCTTCTTCGCGTTGCGGATCAAGCGACGACGTTTTTTCACCTGGCGATCGGTGAGCACATTTTTTTTGCCGGCGAACGGGTTTTCGTTTTCGCGAAATTCGATCTTGATCGGCGTGCCTTCCAGCTTGAAACGTTTGCGGAAGAAATTCTCGAGATAGCGCTTGTAGCCGTCGGCGATGTGTTTCGTGCGGCTGCCGTGAATCACGACGGTCGGCGGATTGATGCCGCCCGGATGCGCGAATCGCAGTTTCGGCGCGTGACCTCGGATAAGCGGCGGTTGATAACTTTCGTAGGCTTTTTCCAGCGCACGAGTGAGTTCGGCGGTTCCGAATTCGCGCATTGCCGATGCGTACGCGCGGTCGATCGCGCGCATCAGTTCCGCGATTCCCGATCCATGCAGCGCGGATATCGTGACGACGCGCGCGTATGCGACGAAGTCGAGCTTGCGCGACAACGACGCGCGGCATTGCTCGCGCTCGTAGGTCGACAATCCGTCCCATTTGTTCACGACGATGACGAGCGCGCGGCGCTCGTCGAGAACGTGTCCGATGACAGTCGCGTCCTGTTCGGATACGCCTTCGTGCGCATCGAGCAGCACGACGACGACGTTCGCCGCGGCGATTGATTGCAGCGTTTTGATCACGCTGAATTTCTCGACCGCTTCTTCGACGCGTGCACGACGACGAACGCCGGCGGTGTCGATGAGCGTGTAGCGTTTGCCGTCGCGCTCGAGTGCGACACTGATCGAATCGCGCGTGGTGCCGGCAATTTCGGACACGACGACGCGGTCTTCGCCGAGCAGACGATTGACGAGTGTGGATTTGCCGACGTTAGGACGTCCGACGATGGCGACGCGCGTACCTTGATTCGCGTGTTCCGACGGCGCATCCGGATCAGTCGCCGGCAAGTGCGACAGCAGCGCTTCGACGAGTGCCGGCACGCCGCGACCGTGCGCGGACGATGTCGGCAACGTTGTCGAAATTCCAAGCGTGGAAAAATCCGCGAGCGCCGATGCTTCGTCGACGCCATCGACCTTGTTTACGACGAGCATCAGCTGTTTGCCGGAACGGCGCACGTCGCCGAGGATGTTGCGGTCTTGCGGCAGCAATCCGTCGCGCGCGTCGACGACGAGCACGATCACGTCCGCTTCCTCGATCGCGAATTCGACCTGACGCGCGGTGAGCGCGCCGATGCCTTCTTTCTCGCCGGTCAGACCGCCGGTGTCGACGACGACGAATTCCTGCAAGCCGTGACGGCAGATGCCGTAATGACGATCGCGTGTGAGTCCAGGGAGATCGTGCACGAGCGCGTCGCGCGTGCGCGTGAGGACATTGAAGAGCGTGGACTTGCCGACGTTCGGCCGTCCGACGAGTGCGACGACGGGAAGCATCTCAGCCTCCGGCGCAGCGCGAACGTTCGCGCGGCCGCGGCGCGTGAGCCACGGCCGCGTGCATTATTTGGAAATCCGCCAGGCGCCGATCACGCCGTCCATGTCTTCGACGTAGACGGTGTCGCCCACCACGACCGGCGGCGACTGGATATCGTGTTTCGACAAACGGGCGCGCGCAACGAACTTGCCGTCGCTGCCGTCGAGCACGTGCACGAATCCTTCGAGATCGCCGACGACCGCGTAATCGCCGACCGCCGATGCACCGCCGAGCCAACGGTATTTCAGACCGTCCTGTTTCCAGTTCGATGCGCCGGTGCGCAGATCGAGTGCCCACACTGTCGAATTTCCGTCGACGACGTAAATCTGCGTCGCCGCATTGCCGACGCCGGTGTAGCTCGACACTGCGTGTGTCCATAACGGACGGCCGGTCTGCGCGACCAACGCCGCGACCTGACCGCGATGGCCCGACGCGTAGACGACGCCGTCGGCAACCACGATGGGGCCGTCGGCATCCTGCAGGCGTTCGATTTCAGTGCGGCCTTCGCCGGACGCGAGCGCCTGTTCCCAGGCGACTTTGCCGTCGGCGAGCGTGATGGCGACGATCTTGCCGTTGTCCTCGCCTTCGAAGACGAACGTGCCGTCGGTGACGGGCGATGCGTTGCCGCGCAGACTCAGGATCGGCACGGTCGAGCGGTCGTAGGTCCATTTGCGCGAGCCATCGGCGGCGTCGAGACCGTACAGACGACCGTCGTTGGTGCGCACAACGACGATGCCGTTCGCGATCAGCGGCGTCGAAATTATTTCAGAGGACACTTGCGACGACCAGCGCTCCTTGCCGTCGGCGGCATCGAATGCCTGCACGACGCCTTCGAGCGAACCGGCGACGACGATCGAGCCGTCAGAACCCGGACCGCCGCCCCAGCGCGTGGAATTTTCGCCGTGATGCCAGATGAAACCGTGGCGCTTGCCCATGTGCGCACGCCACAGCGTCTTGCCGGACGCGGCGTCGAGCGCGGCGATGGAACCGTCGACGCCGGACGTGAACAATTTTCCGCCGACGACGGTGGGCTGCATGCGCGCGCCGGTTTTCTGGGCACCGCCGGTCGGATGTTCGATCCAGAGTTGCTGCATCTGGATCGTCGGTGTGATTTCGGTCAGCGGCGTCGGCGGTTCGATGTTCTCTTTCTTGACGTCGTTGAAGATGTTCTTGATGGTCTGGCAACCGGTTGCGGCGAACGCCAGCAGCACGAGCATGACGACACGTTTTGATACAACAAGCTTCATGAGCCTTTCTTCTCCCCGCCGCCGAGGTCGCTGCGTTTCATTTCGATGAACGAACGGTTCGGCGCGTTCGGATCGAGGTTGGTGAGCGCGTCGGTGTACGCAGTGCGCGCTTCGTCCTTGCGGCCGAGTGCGCCGAGTGCGTCGCCGCGCAGTTCGTCGCGAAGCGACGCATAACCGAGCGGTGCGAGACTGTCGAGGAGCTTGAGCGCTTCATCGTTTTTCTTCTGCGCGATCTCATTGCGCGCCAAATACAAGCCGGCGAGCGTTTTCATCGCGTCGCCTCCGGCGTGGCTATATGCGTTCTCGAGCAGCGTTTGCGCACCGGCGAGATCGGCTTTCGCTTCGGCGACGTCGGCCAGACGCAGCGCTGCAAGCGTCGCGTACGGTGTGTCGGAAAAATCCGATTGCAGTTTGTCGGCGAGTTGTTTCGCGCCCTCGTCATCTTTCTTGTCGACGGCTTGCGTGAATACACCGAATTGCGTCGCGGCATCGAGACGATGCGCGCCGCGGTGTGCGTGCCATTGTTGCCAGCCGAAGATCAGCAGCAGGCCGAGCGCCACGCCGATGATGATCGACATGACGTTTTCGCGGAGCCACTTTTGTACCAGTTCGCCTTGTTCGTGTTCGTCCAGTACATCAAAAGCCATCGCGTCTCACCCAAGGATAAAATCGTATTCGGAAATGCGCGTCAAGACCGCGCGGCGCCGCTGTACGGGCGCAGGAAGTCGAACGGCTGCATAGGGTAGCAGGAACCGCCGACCCTGTGGACGGCGGCAAAGATCCCTCGTTCAGCCGCCGCTATGCGATAGCGTGCTTTCGCCGGCGGCGAGCTTGAAGTGCGCGACGTTGGAATGACGGAACGTGGTCAAGTCCTGCACTTTGCCGTCGACTTCGACGGTGGCGCCGTTGACGTTGCCCAGATGCGCGTCGAGTGTTTGCTCGCTGTAGTACGTGCGCGTCGAACCGGCGGGAATGATGCCTTGTTCCAGTTTGTGTCCGTCGGGCGTGGCGATGTCGACCCAACTCGCTTCCGTGAATGTGATCTTGAGCGAATGCTGCCCCGGCGGAACGAGGGCATCGTCGATCAGCTTCGGCGTTTCGACGGCCGTCGTTTCGGTGGGAGGAAACGGTGTCATCGATGCAGCGAGCGGGCGATCTTCAGCGGCCGTCTTCGTATTTTGCGCGGCGACCGACGCATCGGTCGGTGCGGATGTCGGCGACGTGCTCGGCGGCGAATCGTTGCGCGCGATCGACTGCGTGCTTTCGGTCGCATCGAGCGGCGCGACGCGGACGAGATTCGAATCGAATCCGGCGCGCATCGCGAGCAGCACGGCCGGCACGATGATCACGCCCGTCAGCACCAGATACAACGCCGATCCGGAATAACGCTCGAACAGATAGCGCGGGCGGGAAATCGTGCCGCTCGTAACCAGCGGCGGAAGTTCGGAACGTTGTTCCAGCACGCGATCGGCGAGTACGAGCGGCAAGCCGAGGAAGCCGAGATATTTGGTGAGATAGCCGCGCAGATACACGCCGTGGCCGATGCGATCGAACTCGTCGCGTTCCAGCGAATCGATGATCGCGACGCGCATCTTGGTGCGCGCCGCGGCGTCCTCGCGAGTGATTCCTTGGACTTCGCGCGCCGCACGCAATCGCTGACCGAGACTTTCCTGCATGTCGATAACGTCGACTCGCATTTCAGTCGCTGTGTCGGCGGATTCGCCAGGCAACTCTTCCGCAAGCCGATCGTCTGCAAGTGCAGTCGATTCGGTCGGAAGAACATAATCGTCTGCGCTTTGCGATGAGCGCAGGTCGAGCGCGTCGTGGCGCTCTTGGTTCGAGCCGTTTTGTTGTGTGTTCATCTCGGCAGGTGTTACGGCGTCAAAAAAGGATAGTTGGACCTGCTCGGCCGCATCCTGCTGCGCCTCGCCGGGCTCGACTGCATTCGCGATTTCCCCTTCCCAAGGGGTGTATACCGCATTTTTCGGATCTTTTTCCGTGCCCACGATCTCAGTGCGCCTCCGTGGTCGACGACGTGGCCTTGTCTAGCACGCGAACCTGTTCGGATTCGGGGAACTGCTCGCGCAGACGCTGCGCGTAGTCGCGCGCGGCGTCCGGATGGCCAAGCTTCACTTCGATATTGCGGGCCAGCAACAGCGCCGCGGGGTCCGGCCGGGCCAGCGCCTCGAAGCGCTGGATGAAGGCGCGAGCACGGAAAAAGTCGTTTTTCTGGTACAGCGCGTCGGCCATCTGGAACAGCGCGATGCCGTTCTTCGGATTGGCTTCGAGCGCTTTGCGGAAATCGACGATCGCCTCGTCGATATGAGCGCTGCCGCCTTTCATCAGGCAACTTCCGGCGTTGCCGTAGAGGATGTCCGGCGTTTTGTAGAACGGATCGGCCATCGCGGCGGCGAAATACTGTTCGGATTGCGCGGCGCGTCCGGTCGCGCACAGGAACTGGCCGTAGTTGTTGTTCGCATCACCGGATTTCGGGGCGAGCTGCACGGCCTTCGCATAGTGTTCTTCCGCGGCCTTGGCATTGCCGATGCGCTCGTACAACACGCCGATGACGGTGTGCGCGTCGACGTAGTTCGGATCGCGATCGAGCGCTTTATTCAAATTTTCCATCGCATAGTCGAGCTTGCCCTGCTCCATATAGCGCTGGCCGAGTTCGACGTAGATGCGCGCGGCGTCTTTTTTCTTTTCTTCCTTCGATTCCGAAACCGTTGCATCGCTTTTCGGCGGCGAGACCTTGCGGATCTCGTTCGACGAACCGCAGGCGGCGACGAGAATGCCCATCGCGGCGAGCAAAGCGACACGGCTACGCAGCACTCTGGGCTCCCTCTTCGAGCCGGCGCCGGAATTCGGCTTGGCGGCGCGTGCGGTCGACAACCTGCCCTTTGAGCTGTCCGCATGCGGCGTCGATGTCGTCGCCGCGCGTGCGGCGAACCATCGTGAGCACGTCGGCATCGAGCAGCGTTTTCTGGAAACTGCGGATCGTCGTTTCATCGGAGCGCTCGTATTGCGTGCCGGTGAATGTGTTGAACGGAATCAGGTTCACCTTGCTCGATACCTGACGCATCAGCTTGATGAGTTGTCGCGCGTGTTCGGGTTTGTCGTTCACGCCTTTGAGCATGGTGTACTCGAACGTGACCGACGTGCGCGGACGACGCGCGACATAACGCTGGCACGCGCCCATCAATTCGGCGATCGGATATTTCTTGTTGAGCGGCACGAGCTCCGTGCGCAGTTCGTCGTTCGGTGCGTGCAGCGACACGGCGAGCGACACATCGCTGACTTCGCCGAGCTTGTCGATCATCGGCACGAGACCGGCGGTCGATAGCGTGACGCGTTTGTTCGCGAGACCGAATCCGAGATCGTCGCGCATCACGCTCATCGCGCGCACGACGTTGTCGAAATTCAACAGCGGTTCGCCCATGCCCATCATCACGACGTTCGTGAGCTTGCGCTGATGATGCGGTACGTTGCCGAGATGTTTCGCGGCGACGAACACTTGTCCGATGATTTCGGCGGACGACAGATTGCGGTTGAAACCTTGCGTGCCGGTCGAGCAAAAACGGCAATTCAATCCGCAACCGATCTGCGAGGAAACGCACAACGTGCCGCGCCCGGACTCCGGAATGAACACGGTTTCGATAGCGCTGCCGCCGTCCATGCCGAGCAGCCATTTGTGCGTGGCGTCGACGGCCTGTTTCTCGAACATCGTTTTCGGCGGAACAATTTCGACGTGCGCTTCGAGCTTTTCGCGAAGTGCTTTGCCGACATCGGTCATCTGCGAAAAATCGGTGGCGTGGCGATGATAGATCCACTTCATCACCTGCTCGGCGCGATAAGGCTTTTCGCCGAGTTGCTCGAACAGATCGCGAAGACCTTGGCGATCGTAGTCGAGCAAATTGACTTTCGTCGTCGTCACCGGATTTCTCTTAGCGCGAGCAAAGCTCGGTACCTGCGAAAAAGTACGCAATTTCCACTTTTGCAGTTTCGTCCGCGTCCGAACCGTGCACGACGTTCGCGTCGATCGACTGCGCAAAGTCGGCGCGAATGGTTCCAGCGGCGGCTTTCTTCGGATCGGTCGCGCCCATGAGATCGCGGTTCTTCAGAATCGCACCCTCGCCTTCGAGAACTTGAATCATCACCGGACCGGAGATCATGAATTCGACAAGCGGTTTGAAGAACGGACGCTCGCGATGCACCGCGTAAAAACCTTCGGCTTCTTTTTGCGAAAGCTGTTTCATTTTTGCCGCGACGACTTTCAGGCCGGCTTTTTCGAAACGCGAATAAATTTCACCGATCACGTTTTTTCCAACGCCGTCGGGTTTGATGATGGAAAGCGTGCGCTCCAGCGCCATGAACTGTTTCTCCGAATTTTCGATTGGAGGAGCTCCCCAGCTCCGAATGTGAATCGTAACACCAAATCCACGGAAATCCATAGGTTTAGCTCGTAAAACGCGGGAACTTTCTCAGACCCGCGTTGAGCAAAGTTTGACCGTTTCGCTGCGTTGCGGGATGGTTTCGCGTTGACCGGCGAGCGGCCTGCTCCTATCATTTTAAACGAACGTTTGGAAACGCCGAGACCGGTTTGTCCAGTCCGCACTTCTCGACCAAGCAACGCATCCTCGATTCTGCCGAAGCGCTCTTTGCGCGACACGGATTCGTGGGCGCGTCGCTGCGTCAGGTGACCGCCGCCGCGAAGGTGAATCTCGCCGCGGTGAATTATCACTTCGGGTCGAAGGAAAATTTGATCAACGAAGTGTTTCGGCGGCGTTTGGACGTCTTGAACAGCGAGCGTTTACGCCGATTGGCTGGCGTCCAGATCAATCCGGGCCATTGTCTGGAAGACGTGCTTGCAGTGTTCGTCGAGCCCGCGCTGGAAGTCGCTCACGACGACGCGGGCGGCGCCGGTTTCGTGCGCGTTCTGGCGCGTGCGTATGCCGAACACAACGAGCAGCTGCGCAAATTCCTGCACGACAACTACGGTCCGACGCTGAAGCAGTTCGCCGCCGCGTTCGGGGCGCTACTGCCGCATCTGGACAAGCAGGAACTGTATTGGCGCCTGGATATCATCAGCGGCGCGCTGACCTACGCCATGGCCGATTTCGGCATGATCAAGCGCCGCGGAACGTCCGAACAACAACATCGCGAACTGTCGTCATCGCACCTCATTAAATTCGCCGCAGCCGGTTTAAGAGCCGCTTAGGCGTAACCTGTCACCGAAATCTGTCTCCATAAGGGGAATCATGAGCAACGAAACACTTCGTGTTCGCAAGGCCGCCGTGCTCGGCGCGGGCGTGATGGGCGCGCAGATCGCCGCGCATCTGACCAACGCCGGCGTCGACACCGTGCTGTTCGACCTTCCGGCGAAAGACGGCGATCCCAACGGAATTGTTTT
>DATBAU010000067.1:0-10848 GCA_036271355.1 Rudaea sp.
GCCGCGACACCAGACGCCGGCAACCGCTTCCGCAAGATTTTCGGTATCGCGAGGATCGCTTTCGCCGCGCAGCGACGACAGTGCGCGCGTCGACCACGCCGGAACACCGCGCGCGAGTTTGCTGAGCGCTTGTCCGGGTCCCACTTCGATGAGTGCGCACGCGTTGCTGGTTGCTGCGTGCCGCACGGCATCCGCGAACCGCACCGGCATGCGCAGTTGTTTGCACCAGTAGTCGGGCGACGTCGCTTCCGCATCCGTGATCGGTTTTCCGCTGACGCACGAGTAGAACGGCACCGTCGGCGCATTGAGATGAATGCCGTCGAACGCCTTGCGGAAAATGGACAGCGCAGGATCCATCGACGCCGAATGAAACGCATGACTCGTGCGCAAATTGATGTGTGCGATTTCCGCGGTGACGAGCGTGCGAGCGAACGCATCGACACGCTCCGCCGTTCCGCCGACGACGAGCGCGCGCGGCGCATTGACCGCCGCCAACTCGACACCGTGCGGCAAAATCTTCTTGACCTCGTCTTCGCTGGCGCGCAGCGCGAGCATCGTGCCGCGCGGTTGTGCGTGCATCGCCGCACCCCGCGCCACGACGAGACGAATCGCATCGTCGACCGTGAACACGCCAGCGATACAAGCGGCGGCGAATTCGCCGATGCTGTGTCCGATCATGGCCTGCGGCTTTACGCCCCACGACAACCAGCATTGCGCCAACGCGTATTCGACGGCGAACAACGCCGGTTGCGCATAGCGCGTTTCCGTTAGCGTGCGATTGGATTCTTCTTCCGCGCCCGGCGCGGGCATGATCAGCGCACGCAAATCGACACCGAGCAAATCGGACGCCATCGCGCAGCAACGATCGAACGCGGCGGCGAACACCGGCTCGCTGTCGATCAATCCGCGCGCCATGTTGGCGTGCTGTGCGCCTTGGCCGGGGAAAAGGAAAATCGGCGCCGAAGCATTGTCGACGACGATTGGCTTTATATCGCGAAGTGCATCGATCGCTGCGGGAATCGTCTCTGCAACGACGGCCGCGCGCACCGGCATCGCGCGACGTCCGTCGGCCAGCGTCCACGCGACGTCGGGCAATTCGGTAGCATCTGTGTGTGTCAGCGCAGTCGCCAACTGCGCCGCCCGACGACGCAAGGCGGGCTCATCGCACGCGGACAGCGCAATGATGGCGGGCAAGCGACCCGGCTTCGCCGCAGCACGCTGCGGCGCTTCTTCAATGATGATGTGCGCGTTCGTTCCACCGACGCCGAACGAACTCACGCCCGCGCGGCGCGGCCGACTGCTGCGTGGCCACGCGATCAATCGGTTCGCTACTTTGAATGGCGTTTTTGCGAAATCGATTTCCGGATTCGGATGCTCGAAGTGCAACGTCGGCGGAATCTTGCCGTGATGCAATGCCAGCGCCGCTTTGATCACGCCGGCGACGCCCGATCCTGCGACCAGATGTCCGAAGTTACTTTTGACCGATCCCAACCAGCAGAATTGCGATTCGCTCGTGCTCGTCCGAAACGCGCGCGTCAATGCTTCGACTTCGATCGGATCGCCGAGATGCGTACCGGTGCCGTGCGCTTCGATGTAGCCGATCGAATCCGCCGTGACGCCGGCGCAAGAAAGCGCGAGACCGATCGCATCGGCTTGTCCGCGCACGCTCGGCGCGGAAAAGCTCGCCTTGTCGGCGCCGTCGTTGTTGACGCCAACGCCGCGAATGACCGCCCAGATCGTATCGCCGTCGTTGATCGCATCGGCGAGCCGCTTCATCGCGATGACGCCGCCGCCGCTGGAAAACACGGTGCCGTCGGCCTTCGCATCGAACGGTCGGCAATGGCCGTCTGAGGATTCCATACCGCCGTCCACCGGCACGTAGCCCGTCTCTTGCGGGACGACGATATTGATGCCGCCAGCGAGTGCGACATCGCACTGCCAGCTCATCAGCGCATACCAGGCCTGCGCGATGGCGACGAGCGATGTCGAACACGCGGTGTACAAACTGATCGCTGGACCATGCAGTCCGATGCGATGGGCGACGCGTGTCGCGACGTAGTCTTTTTCGTTCGCGAGCATGGCGACGAATTCGCCGCTCGCCGCAACCAGGTCGGGGCGCGCCTCGACGAGTTTGCGATACGAGTTGTTCGAGACGCCTGCGTATACGCCGATGCTGCCCTTGAATCGCCTCGTGTCGATCGCTGCGTGTTCGAGTGCGTTCCAGCACAGCTCGAGAAAAATGCGTTGTTGCGGATCAGTGAGCAATGCTTCGCGTGCCGGGATGTCGAAGACGCCGGCATCGAATCGATCGGCATCGTCCAGCGTTCCACGCGCGGCGACGTAACGCGGATGCGTGCGAAGCTCGGCGGGAACCGACGGCGACAGTTGCGACGCATCGAAATGCGTGATGCTTTCGCGACCCGCAACCAGGTTCGACCAATATTCATCGATGGATCGCGCGCCGGGGAAACGGCCCGCCATGCCGACGATCGCGATGCCGTCGATGGCGTTATTCACCGCGCACCCGTTTTCGCGAAACGCGAAAGTGCCGCGCGCTGTTTTTCACCACGACCTTCGTCCGATGTCGTCGCGACGATTCTCGGTGCGCGCAGCAAAGCAACTTGCGCCGCGACGGTCGGATGTTCGTAGACCTGCGCTACGCTCATCACATGGCCGCGGCGGCGCAATTCGGTCAGCGCTTGCACGACGGTCAATGATCGCGCGCCTTGATCAAAGATGTTGGCGCTTGCATCGAGCTTTGCGACGCCGAGCAATTGTTTCCACAATGCGCTGACTTGTTGGTCGAGAGATGCGTGTTCGGACCACTCGATGGCAACCTGACTCTCGGCTCGCGCAAGACGATGGCGGTCGATTTTTCCGCTCGCGGTGAGCGGGAGCATCGCGTGAATCGCGAATTCCTGCGGCACCATGTAAGCCGCGAGCCAGCGTTCGCACAACTCGCGGACGGACTGAACGAATTCGTTGTGCGGCGTTGTTGCGCTGTCGCGCGGCACGATGTGCGCAACGAGACGTTTTTCGGCCGCTTCGCCTACCGCGACAACGACGACTTGCGCAACCTGTGCGTGTTTCCCGATGACGGTTTCGATCTCCGCCGGTTCGATGCGATAGCCGGCCAGTTTTATTTGATCGTCGATGCGGCCGAGATAGTCGAGCGATCCATCGGCACTGCGGCGCACGTTATCGCCGGTGCGATACCAGCGCTGTCCGGCGACATTGACGAATCGTTCGGCGGTCAATTCTGGACGATTTATATAGCCTTGCGCGAGACATTCGCCGCCGAGATAAAGTTCGCCTTCGTTCGCGCTGCCGGCTTCGCCGATGCGGATTTGCGCATGCGGCAACGGCATTCCGATCGAAGGCAGCTCAGGCCAGTGCGCGCTGTCGCCGCTGAGTTCGTGCGCGGTGACAACGTGCGTTTCCGTCGGTCCGTAGTGATTGTGTAATGTGCAATTTGGCAACGCCGCGAACAGCGCACGGATTGCGGGTGTGATGCGCAATTGTTCGCCGGCGGTGATGACATCCACGAGCGACGCGGGCGTAGCGCGTTGATCGCTGGCCACGGCCTCGGCGATCGATTGCAGTGCGACGTACGGCATGAACACGCGCTCGATGCGCTCGCGTTCGATGAGATCGAGCAACGCCCACGGATCGCGTCGTTGCGCCTCGGTCGGAAGGATAAGCGTTCCACCGGTCGCGAAGGTCGATGCGATTTCCTGAAACGAAACATCGAAGGTGATCGGCGCGAATTGCAACGTGCGCGCCGGTTTTCCCAGGCGTGGATGCGATACGTGCCAATCGATGAGTGCGGCGACCGAACCCGTTCGCATCGCAACGCCTTTCGGACGTCCCGTCGAGCCCGATGTGAACAGCACGTACGCCAACTCACCGGTTCTTGGCGCCGTTGCTGTTCCCCGCACGATTGGATTTTCGACCATGTCGACGATGAGGTCGGGTTTGGCGTCCTCGATGATCTGGTTGCGGCGCTCGGCAGGCAGCGCAGGATCGAGCGGAAGATAAGCGGCGCCGCGATGCAAAACGGCCAGCATCAACGCGATCGTTTCCGCGCTGCGGATTGCGTCGAAGGCGACGATCGTTCCCGAATCGACACCGTACGCCGCCAACGCGGCTGCGGATTTCTCCACGCGCGTACAAAGTTCCGCGTAAGTGACTGTGCCTTGCTCGGACACACAGGCGGCATGCAACGACTCGCGCAATACCAGCAGGCGATCGAGCAGATGCGCCGATGCGACGCTATCGTTTGCGCTGGCCATGGCCGCCATCAGTGCTTGTCCCAACGCGTGGGGCGATTGGCGCCGAATCGTTCGGCGATCGCCAGCACCGGCGTCAGCAGCGTAAGATAAATGTTGAGAGCGGCACCGAGCATGGGTTTACCGCGCCGAGCGCGTGTGTCTTTCACGTCACGGCGAAAATCTTTCCAGTTGTCCGGTCCGAGTTGATCAAACGCCACCGAAATCGTGAGGTTGAGGCTTCGCGCCGTGTGCCACCAGCCGCATGGAAGGAACAGCGTCTCTCCGGCGTGGACTACAACTTTCTGCGAGCGCGCCTGGCGTGCGAGCGGGTAGCGCGCGAAATCCGGATCGTGATGGTTTTCGATGAGCGATTGCCAAGGCTCGTCGGGATTGGGATACAAAAACCGCTCCTGGTCCGGCGCGTAGACCGTGAATTCCTTGTCGCCGTGGAGCTGCGTGATCCACGCGTGCTCATGCATCAAGTCGTAGTGCAGATATGGAAAGCGTCCGCCCGGACCGCCGAAAAAAATCTCTAGGTTATTCACGCCGGAGAACAGGCGTGAGGGCACCAGCCGATGGGTTTGCCGATCAGGCAGACTGTGCGCCATCCGCGGGCTCACTTCTCCCAGCAACTCCGGAAAATCGCGCGCGATTTCGAACTTGCAGGGATAAGGTCCGGGATTGTCTTCGGTGGAATGTTCGAGCACATCGAGAATTTCGCCGAGCGTCCAATTGCGACTCTGAAGCCGGACGACTTTCTCGGAAAAATGTGCGCGGAACCAATCCGGCGTGAATTTGCGATAAGCCGGCCACGCGCTTGCCGCGTCGGACAAGATCACGGGACGGCGGCAATCGCGGTACTGTGCGGTGAAGCGATCGACGCTCAGACCGGTCAGCCGTTCGACAGGCGACAGTTCCTCTACGCGATTTTCAGCCGTCGCGACCGCGCTCACTGGGTTCGCGCTCATCGCGGCATCTCGCGGCGAAAGACGCTATGCGGACAGATCTCGCCCACGCCTATCTCACCTGCGAGGAGCGCAGTAGAATCGCCGAGCGCACGCGGAAATCGACATGCCGATCACAACGGACTTCCTTTTGCTCTACCAGGAACTGAGGGTAACGCCAGACTGCTCGATTGCGCATTTTAAACGCGCCTACCGTCGTCGAGTGTCGGAATTGCATCCCGATCGCGCATCGGGAGGCGTGAACCCGGTATCGGCTGGGCGTTTGCAATCGTTGACGCGACTCCACGACGAGGCCATGCGTTTTCACAGTCGACACGGACGCCTGCCCGGAGCGAGTCAATCATCGTCGGCGACGGGATCGAGTGAAGCCAAAGCGCGTCCTTCAGCCGTTGTTGACGCCACGAGTCATTTTCCGTCGATGCGAAGACTGCTGATCGGCTTGCTGATTGCTGGAGCGATCGCCGTCGCGTGGTATCTGCTGCCGTCGGACGATGCCGACACAAACACCATCGACTTCGATCAGAACGCGACGACGCAAGACGACCATCGGATACCGACGGTCGATAACCTTGCCATCGGGATGGACGAAGCGAGCGTTCGCCGCATCCAGGGCGAACCGGCCATTCTGTCGGTCGACCGCTGGGAATACGGCCCGTCCTACGTGCGCTTCGAGCGGCACAAAGTTGTCGGTTGGTACAGCTCACCCCTGTATCCCCTGAAGACTGGCACGCCTCATCATCGCCTTGCCAAGGGTACCGAGTAACGTGCCCCATCATGTTACGCCAATCAGCGCGCCCCACGCGCGAAGAGCACCACTTCCAGGGTCTGAATGAAAATCATCAGATCAAACCGGAAGTTGTGGTTTTTTACGTAGAACAGGTCGAACGTCAGTTTTTCCGCTGCATCCTCTTCGCTGGCGCCGTACGGATAGCGCAGTTGCGCCCATCCGGCCAAACCTGGTTTTACGCAGTGCCGCAGCGAGTAATAGCAAACTTTTTTACTGAGCTGCTCGACGAATTGCGGACGTTCCGGACGCGGTCCGATGATGCTCATGTTTCCCTTGAGCACGTTCCACAATTGGGGGAGTTCGTCCAAGCGCACTTTGCGGATAAAGCGACCGACACGCGTGACGCGGTCGTCGTTCTTGCTCGCCCAACGTGCAACACCATCAAGCTCGGCATCGGTACGCATGCTGCGAAACTTGACGAGACTGAATACGCGGCCGCGTTCGCCAACGCGATCCTGACGATAAAGTATGGGCTGACCGGCGCCCGATTCGATCCGAATCGCCAACGTCACCAAAAGCATGAGCGGCCATGTCAGCGCGAGCACGACCGCCGTGGCGAACACGTCGAACGCGCGCTTGGAAATGCGGCGCAGCGGTGACGCGTCAAATCCATCGGAGAACACGAGCCACGACGGATAGGCCGTCAGCTCGACTTTCCCGGATTCGCGCTCGAGAAACTGCACCAAATGCACGACATCGATGCCGTGATGTTTGCATTCCAGCAAATCGTCCATCGGCAAATTGCCGCGGCGATCGTCGGGGCCGACGACGATTTCGTCGATGTGGTGCTGGATCGCCCACGCGTGGAGCGAACTTCCGATATTCAGATGTTTATCCACAGGCACAACGACTTCGTCGACCGGCACCGGCACATAGCCGACGATCGCGAAGGAGCGGCGATCGCTGTTTCTGCGCAGCCAATGCGCGATGAACGCCGCGCGATGTCCTGTTCCGTACACAACGACCCGACGTTTGAGGAAGTTGGTGTCCATCAAATTCAAGAACATCAGACGGAAAATGCGCACCAAGACGAACCCCACCAGAACGGCGAGCGCGAACACACCGCGTCCAATGTAGACCTGCGGAATCAAGTAATAGACGATCACGAGAAACAGCGACCCGATCGCGAACGCGATGGTTTGGCGGACCAACGTGCCGAAGGTCGACTCGCGCATCTGCGCTTGATACATCCCGAGCGCGAGCATGCCCAGCACCATCGCGCAGGCGAATAACGTTCCGCGAGAAAAAAGACCGTGCGCGAAATCGCGATAGGCGCCTTCATCGCCGACATAGCGGAGGCGCAACGCGCAGTACACGGCGAAGTCGAGAAGCAAAAACTCGACGACGGCCATAAACAGCAGCCATCGCATGGCTTGCTGGCGAAGAAAACGAAGCATGACACCCCCTGAAGGCACACGCACTGGTTTTGAAACGAAACGGAACTACTGTCCTCGCACTAGCAAACATCGCACCTTAGGCAAACTGCCTCGGATCCGTATCGTCCGTGACAATCGATTCGAGTGCCGGGCTGCCAGCGCGCCGCATCCGCCGATGCAAGCTTCGCGATATTCGACGACAGTTATGCGTCGCCTGGATGACCGTGTGGCTTACGCCACCTGATCAGTCAGCGACTGCTGCCGCAAAGCTCAGTGATTCAGCGGACTTACCTGCGCGCGGGCCGAGACAAACACTCACTCTTCCTTGGCGATCAGCGTAGCAGAACCGTGACGCGCATCACAATATTTTCCGCGAGCGTGAGGTCATTTCGAGAAATATAGCCTAGCTCAATGTTTTCCAAATAAAAAATCAAACTCATCCAACACTTTTGATGAAGTCAGCGCCTACTGCAGCCTTGATTTCGCGTTCGCCGATGTCGCACTTTCAAATTCTTTCGATTGCTTACGTTTCGCGTTCCCGTTTTTGATGGCGCTCGTTGAGCCCACTCGAACCGCCGTCGAAGATGCGCACGCGCAATCAAAACGAATAGACTTTCTGCGATGACCACAAAGACCACGCCGACAGATGAAGCCATCCCGCGTTGCTCCGCGGGCGATCGCGGGAAATTGATCGGCGAGTATTTTCTCAAACGCAAACCCGTCGTCGTCACCGATTTTGCCGACAAGTGGCCTGCATTGCAGAAATGGCGGCCGGAATTTTTCCGCGAGCACTATCCGAACGTAACCCGCAAAATGGGTGAGCGCGTATATACGATCGCCGAATACATCGATTTGCAACTCGCTTCCACGCTGGAACGGCCGGCGCCCTACCCATTCAACTTCGATATCGGCGAAAGCTTTCCCGACCTTATCGACGACGTGAAACCGCATCCCGTATTCGGCAAGATCGATCGCGCGACACATTGGGCGATGCGCCGTTCGCTGTACAGCGGCACGAAGGTGCACGAACTGTTTCTCGGCGGCGAAGGCTCTTTTTTCCCCGTCCTTCATTGCGACATGTTTTATCTGCATGGTTACGTGACACAGATTTATGGCGATAAGGAATTTTTCCTGTACTCGCCGCAGCAGACACCGTTGATGTATCCGCGCGCCGACAATCCGAAAATTTCTCAAGTTGCCAACCCGCGAGCGCCCGATTTGGACCGCTTTCCTTTGTTCGCCCAATCGCGCGCGGTCAGCACGACGGTAAAACCCGGCGAGACGATTTTTATCCCGTTCGGCTGGTGGCACTACACGCGTTTGCACGGACCGAATATCGCGTACGGCGGCATCGGCCTCAACGCATCGAATTGGCCGCATTTCATCGACGACGTCGCCAGGACGCGCGCCGACGTCGCTTGGAAATCCAACGCGATAAGGCTCTACGGCAAGCTCGCCGGTGCCGCGATGAGCATTCAGGAAGCACTGCGCCCGTAGTTGCGCCTGACGATGCGTTTCATTGGCGATTGCGCCAATCATTCGTTCTCGCGTTTCCGCTGCGTTGCGACGAACCGAACGAACGCTTCGCCAAACCGTATACACGGACACGATCCCCATCCGTATCCTTGGTTGCGCGCCAACGCTGCGCAATTTCATCGACAACAAACAAGGACACTCATGACCCGCTCCGCCATCGCCGCCGCATTGCTGTTCGCTTGCGCGCCGACATTCGCCACGACGTACTCGCTCGAACCCAACTACACGCAGGCCGTCGTGCAGTGGAACCATCTCGGATTTTCCACACCGAGCGCCACGCTCGGGCAAGGCACGGGTACGATCGAATTCGATCAGGCGGATCCGACGAAGTCGTCGATCGCGATAACGATTCCACTGAGTTCGCTCAACACGAGCGTGCCCGAACTCGACGAGCATCTGCGCTCAGCGGATTTCTTCGACGCCACGAAATTCCCAACCGCCGCGTTCGTCAGCACGAAGATCGAAAAGAACGGCGCCGCGAACCACTTCAACGTGACGGGCGATCTCGCCCTTCACGGCGTGACCAAACCGGTGACGCTCGCCGTAACGCTCGTTCGCATCGGCGTGAATCCGCGCAGCAATTTGCCGACGATCGGTTTCGTCGCGTCGACCACGCTGACGCGTTCCGAATTCGGCCTCGGAAAATTCGTCCCGCAGGTGAGCGATGCGATTCCGCTGCACGTCATCGCGCAGGCGGTCGACGCGAAAGCACTCGCCGACTACGAAAAAGCCGAGGCCGAAGCGGAGAAAACGAGCACCGCGAAAAAAGAATAACGCACCTCGTCGACGCCGGTTTTTCGGGAAGGAGTTACACTGCCATCCGTTTCAACGTCACGATGACGAACGATGGCAACGGCGTACCTCAACAGCGAATGGCGCGAGTGGATCAACGATAACCTCGCCCGCGGTTGCGATCCGAAAGCGCTCATCGCCGACATGGTCAAGGCGAGTTTCGATCCGGGTTTCGCCAGCTCGACCGTGTTTGGCTATCTGAGTGGAAAGATCGCACCGGCGACATCGGGTTACATCTACGAAAAACCGCGCATCGCGCCGGGCAATCTGATCCGAACGCCCGACCGCGACGTGCGCGTGACGTTGCGCATCGAACAACCCGTCGTGGTATTTCTCGACGACCTGCTCAGCCTCGAAGAATGCGACGCGCTCATCGAACGCTCGCGCGATCGCCTCGCGCGTTCGACCACCGTCGATCCGGACAGCGGCAAGGATGCCGTCATCGATGCGCGCAGTAGCGAAGGCACGTTTTTTCCGCTCAACGCCGATCCGCTCATCGCGCGCATCGACGCGCGCGTATCGGCCATCATGAATCTACCGGTCGAGAACGGCGAAGGATTGCAAATCCTGCACTACCACACCGGCGGACAATACACGCCTCACTACGATTACTTCGCGCCGTCGGATCCCGGCAGCGCGACGCACATCGCCAACGGCGGACAGCGCGTGTCGAGCCTCGTCATGTATTTGAATGATGTCGACGACGGCGGCGAAACGGTGTTCCCCGAATTGCGCCTGACCGTCGGGCCAAAAAAAGGCAGCGGTGTGTATTTCGAATATTGCAACAGCCGCAACGAACTCGATGCGATGAGCCTGCACGGCGGAACGCCCGTGCTGAAAGGTGAAAAATGGATCGCAACGAAATGGATGCGACAGGGCCGCCATTGCCTGCCTTCATGAAAACGCGTTCGGGGACTTCGATGATGCGATCGGTCTTTGTCGCAGCCGCCGCCCTCACGATCGCTTCGTGCGGCGGTCTCACGGCGCGCGATCAGAAATCGTTCGCCATCGAGCCCGGCGACTACGCAATGATCGCGCACGAAGCACTTCGTCAGCTTCAACGCACGCGGCCGATCGACGTGATCGCCGTACCTGCCGGTTTCAATCCGGATGCGCGCGCC
>DATBAU010000068.1:0-5456 GCA_036271355.1 Rudaea sp.
GTTCAAAAGCACGGTGGGCCGTCGCCAAGTGGTAAGGCACGGGATTTTGATTCCCGCATTCGTAGGTTCGATCCCTACCGGCCCAGCCAGTTTCGTGACGTGGTGTTTGCGTTTTTGCTGACGACAGGAGCGACTGCGTGAATACGGCGGCCACGATGGTGATTCCCGATTACGCCCGCGAAAGCGAAGAACGCGGTTTGCTCGTCTTCACCGGCAACTCGAATCGAGCGCTGGCGCAGGCGGTGTGTCACGAATTGAACGTTCCGCTCGGTAAAGCGTTGTGCACGCGTTTTTCCGACGGCGAAGTGCAGGTCGAAATCGAGGAGAACGTCCGCAAGCAGGAAGTCTTCGTCATGCAATCGACCGGCGCGCCGACGGCGGACAATTTCATGGAATTGCTCGTGCTGATCGACGCGCTCAAGCGCGCATCGGCGGCCAGCGTCACCGCCGTGATCCCGTACATGGGTTACGCGCGACAGGATCGCCGCCCGCGCTCGGCGCGCGTGCCGATCACGGCGAAAGTGGCGGCGCGCATGATCGGGGCGGTGGGTACGGATCGCGTGCTGACCGTCGATTTGCACGCGGACCAGATCCAGGGATTTTTCGATATCCCGGTGGACAATGTATACTCGTCGCCCGTTTTGCTGGCCGATATCTGGCGGTTCTACGGCGGCGACGACACGATCGTGGTGAGTCCGGACGTCGGCGGCGTGGCGCGAGCCCGCGCGATGGCGAAACGGCTCGACGATGCGGACCTGGCGATCATCGACAAGCGCCGTCCGCGCGCCAACGAGGCAACGGTGATGAACATCATCGGCGAGGTCGAGAACAAGGTGTGCGTGCTGATCGATGACATCGTCGACACGGCAGGTACACTCTGCGCCGCCGCGGCGGCGTTGAAGAAAAACGGCGCGCGGAAAGTGGTCGCGTATTGCACGCACCCGGTGCTTTCGGGACCGGCGATCAAGAACTTGGACGGATCGCAGCTCGACGAACTGGTGGTCACCGACACGATCCCGTTGTCGGAACCGGCGAAGGGATGCGGCAAGATTCGCCAGCTCAGCGTCGCGGAACTGCTGGGCGAAACGATTCGGCGTATCGCGTTCGGCGAATCGGTCAGTTCGCTGTACGTGGACTAAGAAAAGCGGACGTCGAAAATTGCGAATGCGGAATCGGTGAAACGGATTCCGCATTCGCGATTCTCGATTCCCGAGATCGAAACGACGGATCTGGTCGCGGGTTCGTCGTCCACTCAACTTAGGTGAACATCATGGCAACCAAACACGAAATTCCGGCCGAGAGCCGCAAAGACGAAGGCAAAGGTGCGAGCCGCCGCCTGCGTCATGCGAGCAAAGTGCCGGCGATTGTCTACGGCAACAACATGGAACCGGCGAGTATCCAGCTCGACCACAACACCGCATGGCTCGCGTCGCAGCACGAATGGTTCTATTCGGCCATTCTCGATCTGCAGCTCGACGGCGCCACACAGCGCGTGCTGTTGCGCGACATGCAGCGCCATCCGTTCAAGGCGCAGCTGCTGCATCTCGATTTCCAGCGCATCGACGAAAACAAGGCGATCCGCATCAGCGTGCCGCTGCACTTCCTCAATCAGGAAAAATCGCCAGCCGGCAAGAAGGCGGGCGTACTGATCTCGCACGCGATCACCGAACTCGAAATCTCGGTGCTGCCGAAAGATCTTCCGGAATACATCGAAGTCGATCTTTCTTCGCTCGACATCGGCGACATCGTGCACATTTCCGACATCAAACTGCCGCAAGGCGTGGAAGTTCCGGAACTGCGTCTGGGCAAGGAACACGATGCTGCCGTCGTCACCGCGCAGGAAATGCGTGAAGAAGTCGAAGCCGCACCGGTCGTCGCCGAAGGCGCCGCTGTCGCAGGCGCAACGGGCGCCGCGCCCGCCGCGGGTGCCACCGGTGGCACGGGCGCTGCCGCTCCGGCTGCCAAGAAGTAAGACACCTCGTCGCGATCGCCGCCGTTTCGCGGCGATCGCCCGAGTCCGTCGAACATGGCTGAACTGCGTATCGTCATCGGCCTCGGCAATCCCGGGGCCGAACATCTGCGCACGCGTCACAACGCGGGTTTCTGGTTCATCGACGCGTTGGCGCAGCGCGAGAACGCGCGCTTCGGAATCGAAACGAAGTTGCACGGCGAGTCGGCGAAAATCAATTTCGCCGGACGGTCGCTGTTGCTGTTCAAGCCGACCACGTACATGAACAACAGCGGCCGCGCGGTGCAGGCGGCGCTGAGTTACTGGAAAATCGATCCGGAAGAATGCCTGATCGCGCACGACGATCTGGATTTGCCTCCGGGCACTGCGCGACTCAAGTTCGACGGTGGACACGGCGGTCAAAATGGTCTGCGCGACATCATCGCGATGCTCGGCCACGCGGCGTTTCATCGTTTGCGGATTGGAATCGGTCATCCCGGACACAAAGACAAGGTACTTTCCTGGGTGCTCGGCCGTCCGAGCGTGTCGGACGAGCAGGCGATCATCGACGCGATCGCGCGCTCACTCGATGTGTTGCCGCTGGCCGTCGACGGGAAATTCAACGACGCAATGAAACAACTGCACACCGAATGAGTGTGCGACCGGAGATTTGAATGGGCATCAAATGCGGCATCGTCGGATTGCCGAACGTCGGCAAGTCGACGCTTTTCAATGCACTGACGAAGGCGGGCATCGCCGCGGCGAATTTTCCGTTCTGCACGATCGACCCGAACATCGGCGTCGTGCCGGTGCCGGATCCGCGGCTGCAGCAGCTTTCGGACATCGTGAAGCCGCAGAAAATCATCGCGACTGCGGTCGAGTTCGTCGATATCGCTGGACTCGTTGCCGGTGCGTCGAAAGGCGAAGGACTCGGCAATAAATTCCTGGCGCATATCCGCGAAGTCGATGCGATCGCGCACGTCGTGCGCTGTTTCGAGAATACCGACATCGTGCATGTGTCGGGCAAGATCGATCCGATTTCCGATATCGAGACGATCGACACCGAACTCGCGCTCGCCGATCTGGATTCCGTCGAGAAAGCACTCAACCGCGTCGAGCGCGCCGCCAAGGCGAACGACAAGGAAGCGATGGCGAAGCGTCCCATCCTGCAGAAACTCGCGACCGGATTGAACGAAGGAAAATCCGCGCGCGCGCTTGGTCTCGACGACGACGAAAAAGCGCTCGTGCGCGATCTGTTCCTGCTCACGCTCAAGCCGCTGATGTATATCGCCAACGTGAAGGAAGACGGATTCACGAACAATCCGTTTCTCGATGTCGTACGCAAACGTGCGGAAGCCGAAGGCGCGCAAGTCGTGCCGGTTTGCGCGGCGATCGAAGAAGAACTGTCGCAGCTCGACGACGCCGATCGCGATGCGTTTCTCGCCGACATGGGTCTGAAAGAGCCAGGTCTGAATCGCGTGATTTATGCGGCGTACTTGCTGCTCGGTTTGCAGACATATTTCACTGCGGGCGAAAAAGAAGTCCGCGCGTGGACCGTCAAGAAAGGATCGACCGCGCCGCAAGCAGCCGGCGTCATCCACACCGATTTCGAGCGCGGTTTCATTCGCGCCGAAACGATCGGCTTCGACGATTTCATCAAGTACAACGGCGAATCCGGCTCGAAAGACGCGGGCCGCCTGCGCCTGGAAGGCAAGGACTACATCGTCAAGGAAGGCGACGTTCTACACTTCCGCTTCAACGTCTAAAGTTCAACGTTCAGGGGAGCAGCGTCATGTCGGGCACCGATCGTGAAGTGAGATTCTGTTTCCTCGCGCAGCCGACGGATGTGAATTTCGGCGGCAAGGTCCACGGCGGCATGGTGATGAAGTGGATCGACCAGGCCGGCTACGCCTGCGCCGTCGGCTGGAGCGGTAAGTATTGCGTGACGGTCGCCGTCGGCGGCATCCGCTTCGTACATCCGATCCTGATCGGAAACATGGTGACAGTGCATTGCCAGCTCATTTACACGGGCACGACGAGCATGCATTTCTGCGTCGACGTGATCGCGCGCGATCTGGAAACGGGCGTCGATACGCTCGCCACGCATTGCGTGATCGTGATGGTCGCGACCGACGAAGACGGCAAGCCGACGTCGGTGCCCAGTTGGGAGCCGCAGACCGACGACGACAAGGCGCTCGCCGCGTATGCGCAGAAGCTGATGGATCTGGACAAGAACATCGCGCAGGAAATCGCGCGCTATCGCGACGCTGCGCATTTGTCGTAACGTCTTCGAAGATTCAATTCTGCCGGGAGCAACTCATGCGTAACGCTTTGCTATGCCTGATCCTCGCCATCCCGATGGCGCACGTTTTCGCGCAGGAGACCGACAAGGCGCTCGCGGCCGCGTTGAAGAAGCAGGCCGATGCGTGGGACATGGCGATCGTAAAAAAAGATAAGAAGGCGATCGCGGAAAACATGTCCGATTCCTTTTTAATGATCGACAGCGGCGGCGAGACCTCCGACAAAGCGCGATTCATTGCCGATCTGACGTCACCCGACATCACCATTGAGCCCTATACGGTCGACGAGTTCAAAATCCGTATCTATGGGAACACCGCGCTGATCAACGGCGCAACGAACATGCACGGGGTCGAAAGCGGCAAGCCTTTCACCACGCATTACCGCTTCACGGATACCTACGTGAAAGAAGGAGCGGTATGGCGCGTCGTGAACGTGCAGACGACGCGCATCAAGCAGCCCTAGGACGATTTCGGAGTCGCAACTTCGCGCAATTCCCGCTGAAACTGGCGAGCCGCGCGACGGAGCTTCCGATCAGGCGCGCGGCCTGACGCTGCGCCGTTTAGCACGTTCCATGCCGCCTTGACACCCACCCCCTCCGAAACAGACAATAGGCGGCTCTGTGCGGAGGGATACCCAAGCGGCCAACGGGGGCAGACTGTAAATCTGCTGGCTCATGCCTTCGGTGGTTCGAATCCACCTCCCTCCACCAAGAAATTTTGTTTTTTGTTGTCGGATTTTTAGGCTGTACGAACGCGTTTGACGGAGGTCGGCTCGGTTCTCAAGCCTCAGGCGGAAAGTGTCGCCGGGCGGGAGTAGTTCAATGGTAGAACTGTAGCCTTCCAAGCTACTAGTGCGGGTTCGATTCCCGTCTCCCGCTCCATTGACGGTACCAAATAAACACGCTCACTTAGCTCAGTCGGTAGAGCACCTCCTTGGTAAGGAGGAGGTCGTTGGTTCGATTCCAATAGTGAGCACCAGCTTCAAGGTCGCACGCCATTCTCGATTTTCGGCGCGGCGTCCCCATCTTCAAGCCCTAATTACACAACTTATCGAAAGGTAGATTGCAATGGCAAAGGGTAAATTCGAACGCACCAAGCCGCACGTGAACGTGGGCACGATTGGCCACGTGGATCACGGCAAGACGACGCTGACCGCGGCGCTGACGAAGGTGGGCGCGGAGCGCTTTGGCGGCGAGTTCAAGGCGTAC
>DATBAU010000069.1:0-2253 GCA_036271355.1 Rudaea sp.
GTGGATCAGCCCGATCAGTTCGAAATATCTCTTCGTGAACCGCAAAGGTCTCAAGGTTTCCGACAAGACCGTGTTCGCGCTCGCCGCTGAAATCCGGCGCGGTCAGGCCGTCGTTCTCGAAGAAGTGCCGCTGTTCGATCGGGCGCTCGACGCGATCGTCGAACGCCTCAAGGCGGCGCACGCCGCGCCCGTCGAACCGGACGCCGCGAACCCGACGTGATCGCGCGGCTATACTGACGCGCGTCATCGCGACCGTCAGGGGAATTCATGCCGATCGAAGCGCCGAACCCGAATGTCGTCCGACGCGACGTGCAGCGCGCGCTCGACGAAGACATCGGCAGCGGCGATGCCACCGCCGATCTGTTGCCGGCCGATGCCATCGCCAGCGCGCGGGTGATCACGCGCGAAGCCGCCGTCCTTGCCGGCACCGCATGGTTCGATGCGTGTTTCGATCTGCTCGATCCGTCGGTGCGCGTGAAATGGGATTACCGCGACGGCGACCGCGTCGCGGCCGGTCAAACGTTGTGCGCGTTGAAAGGTCCGGCGCGCGCGCTCGTCAGCGGCGAACGCTGCGCGTTGAACTTCCTGCAGGCGCTATCTGGCACCGCGACGACGACTGCGCAGTATGTCGATGCGATTCGTGGAACGCGCGCGACGATACTCGACACGCGCAAAACGCTTCCGGGCCTTCGCATCGCGCAAAAATACGCGGTGCGCTGCGGTGGCGGAAACAATCATCGCATCGGATTGTTCGATGCGATGCTGATCAAGGAAAACCATATCGCGGCATCCGGTTCGCTCGGCGGCGCGGTGCGCGCGGCGCGCGAACGTCATCCGGATTTGCTGCTCGAAGTGGAAGTCGAAAACTTCGACGAGCTACGTGAGGCGCTCGCCGCCGGAGTAGATCGCCTGATGCTGGACGAATTCTCGCTCGACGACATCCGCAAAGCGGTTGCCGACGTCGGCGGGAAGACGCAGATCGAAGTATCGGGAGGCGTGAATCTGCAATCGTTGCCGGCGCTCGCGGCGACGGGCGTCGATTTCATATCGATCGGCGCGCTGACGAAACATGTGCGCGCGATCGATCTGTCGATGCGGATCGTCGTCGACGGATGAAAACAGCAAAAATAATTTAGCGTCGAAAACTGACGCGGATCAGATCTTGCCGAGATAGCGCAACAGCACGAGCACGCCGACGCCAATGATGACGGCGGCAGCGACGACCCACAGCAAAACACCCGAACCGCTCTTCCGCGGAACGACAGTTGCGGTTTGCGCCGCCGCTTGCGCGTGCGCCTGAGCTTCGGCCGTCGGCGACACGAGCAAAAATCGAATCGTGTCCAGTCGCAGTTCGTCGTTCGCTTTCATCATCGCGCTGCCATGCACGCGCTGGTTGTTGACGAAGGTGCCGTTCGCGGAACCGAGATCCTCCACCATCACGCCGGTCGGCGTGACTTGGAGCTTCGCGTGATGGCGTGAGATTTCATCCGTCGCAATCGGAATCGCGCAGTCGTTGTTGCGGCCGATCGTCATCGATCCGACGACGGCGAACGTCTTGCCGAACGTCGGACCGGACACCCCGCGCAGCATGAATTTTGGCAACGCCATGCGCACGCGCGTGCGGCCGTCGTCGTCGCCGGTCGGCGGGGCGACGGGTTTGCGGATCGGCGGCGGTATCGTTCTTTCGACGGCCACGATGCGGCAACCCACTTTCGCGAACAGCAACAGGTCGCCCGGTTTGATCGGCGTGTCGGCGTTGATCTGTTTTCCGTTGAGCACCGTCACGTTTTGCGCGTCGGCCGGTTTCACTGTCGTGATTCCGCCGCGCGTGTTCAACACACAATGCCGCATGCCGATGCCGGGCGCGGCGAGCATGATCTGACAATCCGCGCCGCTGCCGACGAACGTATCGCCATCCTTGAGTTCGACCGGCTCGTGTTCGCCGTTGGGGAAAAGCAACTTCATCGGCCTGACCTTCCTGGAATGTCGCGAGCAAGCGTACCCGCGTAATCCTTACTTTTCCACATCACGCACGACGCGGAAACCCACGGTGTTCAGCGCAACGTCGGAGCCGTAGGTATCGCTGAAGGTAGGTGACTCGCGATTCGGCTGCGACAGCCAGCTCCGGCCTTTGACGAGGAAATCGCGACAACGACTGCCGACGTCGGCCACCGAACCGTTGCCGCACGCGCCGACCCATGTGCGAACGTTGCCGTCGATATCGGCGATGCCGCCCGCGACCGCGCCGAAGTG
>DATBAU010000070.1:0-3141 GCA_036271355.1 Rudaea sp.
GCCCTTGGCTTCGTGCAGTCGTGAGTTTCAAGAAGCTTGATACCGGTCGCGCTCAGTCTGCTACGACGGTGGTCGCGCGCAGGGATGCGCGCGTCCGCAGCCAGCAGCACGGACGTGCTGTCTGCGGACAGCGTCCTCTGCGAGACAAAGAAACGTTTTTTGGTGACTTTTTGCCGTTTAGCAAAAAGTTACCCGCTCGTCCCGAGCGGAAGCTCGTGATCCTAAAAAGACCCACTAAACATTTCTTCATCCTCCCAACCCCTTGCACGAATATCCGCCGAAGCCATACTCGCAACTTCAGACAAGGAGCTGTCCCATGAAGTTATTCGATCGCGTCCGCTTCGGCAATGTGGAACTTCGCAATCGCATCGTCGTGTCGCCGATGTGCGAGTACTCGGCGATCGATGGAGTGCCGAATGAATGGCACTTCGTGCATCTGGGAAGTCGTGCGGTCGGCGGCGCGGGACTCGTGTTCACGGAAGCGACGGGCGTTTCCGCGGAAGGCCGCATTTCGCCGGGCGACACGGGTTTGTACAACGACGAGCAGCAGCGCGCGTGGGCGCGAATCGTCGGCTTCGTCGCCGAACACGGCGCGGTGCCGGGCATCCAGCTCGCACACGCGGGCCGCAAAGGCAGTACGCATGTGCCGTGGCATGGGGGCAAGGCGCTGAGCGAGGCCGACGGCGCGTGGACGCCGGTGGCGCCGAGCGCGGTCAAGTTCGAGGACGATTATCCGATGCCCGCGGCGCTCGACGCGGCGGGTATAAAAAAGGTCATTGTGGATTTTGCGGCATCGGCGAAACGCGCGCGCGAGGCGGGATTTCAGGTCATCGAATTGCACGCCGCGCACGGATATCTCGTGCACGAATTTTTGTCGCCGCTCAGCAATCGCCGGACCGATAACTACGGCGGCTCGCTCGAAAACCGCGCGCGTTTGCTGCGCGAAATCATCGTGGCGGTGCGAAAGGAATGGCCGGCGCCGCGTCCGTTGTTCGTGCGCGTGTCGGCGACCGATTGGGTAGAGGGTGGTTGGGACATCGACGAATGCGTGCAACTCGCGCGCTGGCTGAAGGAGGACGGCATCGATCTGATCGATACGTCGTCCGGCGGCGTGGTTCCGTACGCGAAGATTCCGACTCGACCGGGTTATCAAGTGCCGTTCGCCGAACGCATTCGGCGTGACGCGAACATCGCCACGGGTGCGGTGGGCTTGATCACCGAAGCGCGGCAGGCACAGGAAATTCTGGATCGCGGCGAGGCGGATCTCATCATCATGGCGCGCGAAATGTTGCGCGATCCGTACTTTCCGCGCCGCGCCGCGAAGGAACTCGGTGTAAAGATCGAACCGCCGCAGCAATACACGCGGGCCTGGTAGTGCGCGGTTAACGTCCTTTCAGGTCGGTGGGCGCATGGTTGCGCCGGTTAAGTCACATGGAGGGGCTTATGAAACGTGTTTTAGGTTTTGCGATCGCACTCGCGCTCGGCGCTCCGCTGGCCGCATTGGCCAACGACGCATACGTGGTTTCCGACATCAGTCTGCAGTCCGGACCGGATACCGACTATCCGCCCATCGACAATCTTTCCGCCGGCACCGAAGTCGATGTGCAAGGCTGCGTCGAAGGATTCAGTTGGTGCGATGTGATCGTCGGTGAAGATCGCGGTTGGGTGCCCGGCTCGTTCATCGAAGAGGAATACGACAATCAGCCGGAGTTCCTCGTGGACTACGGTCCGCGCATCGGCGTTCCGATCGTGTCGTTCAACATCGGCGTCTACTGGGACGCGCATTATCACAATCGTCCGTTCTACGGTCAGCGCACGGAATGGGTGAACCGTCACATTGCCGTGCGCGCGCCGCCGCGTCCATCCATCGCGCACGCGCCGCCGATTCCGCATCGCGGCGATAACCGCGGCGCACCGGTTGCGCATCCGCAACCCGCGCATACGGTCGCGAAGCCTTCGGTACAGCACACACCGG
The DNA here is from genome assembly GCA_036271355.1 of Rudaea sp. Taxonomy (GTDB): domain Bacteria; phylum Pseudomonadota; class Gammaproteobacteria; order Xanthomonadales; family Rhodanobacteraceae; genus Rudaea. The sequence continues at coordinate 1,976 of DATBAU010000070.1, forward strand.
TACGCGACGAACACGCGCAGACACCGCGTGAGGAAACGACGAACCGCACAACCCGCGAACGCACCGCGATAGCGCCGAAGCCGCAAGTCGCGCCGCCCAAGCCCGAGGAACGCGCGAAGACGATCGAGCGCACGCCGCCGAAGACCGCGGAGCACACACCGCCGAAACAGGTCGAGCGCGCGCAACCGAAGGCGAAGGAAGAACCGAAGAAAGAAGAAAAACAGCCGGAGCACAAGGACGACGATCACGGTCATTGATCGGATCATGCGGGAAATCGCGAGGCTGGCCGGCGACGGCCAGCCTCATTTTTTTCTCAGGCGCCGATTGCGACGATAGATTGCATCCACAACCGGATTTCTTGGACGTCAATCATCGCAAATGTGTTGTTCGATCTCGCGCAGCGTCGCTGCCCGATCGGCCGCCGCGTCGTCAGCCTGCGCCGCTCCCACGTTGAGCAGTGGATCCAACGGGTCGCCGGTGACTAGCCGTGCCATGCGCGAACTTCGAGCGGCAGCGCCGGCCGCTTCGGCGGGCGTGGGGCCGTCGTCAAAATCGCCGTGGCGGCAATGAAGCAAGTTGTGTCCGCGCGCGAGCAGTTCGCGGCCGCGCGCGATGCCATCGTCGAACTTTGTCGTGAGCGGCTTCGAGGTTGGCACGTTGAGCGATCCGTCGCGATTGAAAAGCATCGGTACGTCAGGCGGCGCTGACGGTGTCGCCAAAGTCGGCGCAGACGCCGGCATGCGCGTGATCGGCGCGGCGCGGATTGGCGACGCAGGGTGATCGCCTTGTTGCGCCACTGGTACATCGTGCGGCGGCGTGACCAGTTCGACGAGCATCGAAATTTGGTCGGATTGCGTCGGCTTCCTGACGCTATCTCGCAACGCGACGAAAACAACAACGTGCAGCGCGAGCACGGCGGCCAGCACCCACCATCGCCATGCCCCCGTCGAAAACGGCAGTGATTGCCGACGTCGAGTCACCGCACGAAGACGAACGTCGCCGCACCAATCGGCCAAATCGCCGATCGCCTCCTCCTGCGTCGCTTGTTCCAAGACGACAGCCCCGTCCTTCATCACGCGTCGGCCACTGTATCGGCGCTGGGATAAACGGCCTGTTAATCGTTTGCTTTTTCGCAGCGCCGCTTGACCCGCGCTCGGGAAAGGAGA